>JAUIHM010000116.1 GCA_030432315.1 Alphaproteobacteria bacterium
CCGTCACCGTCAACCACGGCATGCAGGGCACCTGTTACAAGGACTATTCCGTGGTCAACGTCTCGGCGTCCTGGCTGAACGACTACGGGCCGGAACCGGGCAACTACACCTACCAGACCTACCTCCACGAGATCGGTCACGCGCTCGGTCTCGACCATGCGGGAAACTACGACGGGGGCGCCACCTACGTCACCCGAACATCCGACCCGGCCTGGCGGCATGGATCGAACGTGTTTCTCAACGACAGCTGGCAGCTGACGATGATGTCCTACTTCGACCAGGAGGAGAACTCCACCGTCGACGCGAAGAAGGCCAACCTGATCTCGCCGATGATCGCCGACTGGATCGCCCTCGACAACCTTTACGGCATCAGCCCGCAGGCGTTCTCCGGCAACACCGTCTGGGGGTTCAACACCAACATCCGCACCACCGTCTTTCGCGACCTCGCCGACCTCGCGCGCAAGGAAGCCTTCACGGTCATCGACTCCGGCGGCAGGGATACCCTCGATTTCTCCGGCTTCCGCCAGGACCAGACAATCGACCTGCGTGCGGGGCAGATTTCCGACGTGGCCGGCACCAAAGGCAACATGCTGATCGGCCCCGGGACGCTGATCGAAAACGCCGTCACCGGCCGGGGTGCCGACGTGCTGATCGGCAACGACGCCGGAAACCGACTGACCGGCGGCGCCGGCAGGGACAATCTGCTCGGCCTGCAGGGCAACGACCGGCTCGACGGCGGCGCGGGCGACGACCGGCTGAGCGCCGGCCCCGGCAGGGACGTGCTGCTCGGCGGGGCGGACAGGGACCGGCTCGACGGCGGCCCCGGCATCGACATCATGCGCGGCGGCGACGGCAACGACACCTACCTCGTCAGCGACATCCGCGACACCATCCACGAATCCGCCGGGGGAGGCATCGACAAGGTGGTGTCCACCAGCGACTTCTCCCTGCCCGACCATGTCGAAAACATCAGCCTGACCGGCCGCGCCGGCCGTGTTGCCGGCAACGGCCTCGACAACCGGATCACCGGCAACAACAGCGACAACGCCCTCTACGGCAAGAGCGGCGCGGACCGGATCAAGGGCGGCGGCGGCAACGACGGCCTCGCCGGCGGCGGCGGGGATGACATCCTTGTCGGCGGCGGCGGCGACGACGCGATCTACGGCGGCTCGGCAAACGATCTGCTGATCGGCGGCAAAGGCGCCGACATCCTGCGCGGCGATGGCGGCAGCGACACCTTCCGCTTCAACGATACCGACGACAGCCCCTGGGCGCGGTCCCGTGACCGGATCGTCGACTTTGAGCAGGGGCGTGACCTCGTCGATCTGAGCGGCATCGACGCCGACGCCACCACGCGCGGCAACCAGGCCTTCACTTTCATCGGCCATGCCGGATTTGGCCGCCACGCCGGCGAACTGCGGCTCGGAAACGGTGTCGCCGTCGCCGATACCGATGGCGACGGCCGCGCCGATTTCGGCTTCGACATCGACACCGCCGGCCTCACTGCCGCGGACTTCCTGCTCTGACCGGCTGAGCCGACCCGCCGCCCGCTTCACTCCGCTGCGAAACCAAGCCGTGCGGCGTAGACGGTAAAGGGCACCTCCGGTTGCCACGGATACGGCGCCGATACCGCCCGCACCGGCCCGAGCGTCACCGCCCGCCCACAGCGCCGCGCCAGCCGGTCGGCCAGCGCCTGCCCCGCTTCCGGCCCGTCGTCCATCCAGACCAGATCCGCGTCGCGGCATTCCACCGGATCGAGTCCGGCAAACAGCACCGGAGCCACCTGCCAGCCGGGCCGCCGGTAGAGCAGATTGCCCGCCAGCCACTCGCGGTCCGTCAGAACCGGCAGGGACCCGACGCCCCCGGCCTCCAGCTCCGCGGCGATCTCCGCCACCGGCGCGGAACGCCGCGCCGGCCGCCCGGGTTCGCCGTAGAGATTGTGCACCGGCAGGGCCAGAACCACCAGCGCGGCAAGGCCCGCGCAGACCCAGGCCAGCGCCTTTCGCCCGGCCGGCCCGACCCGCTCCAGCAGCCACAGCACAAGCACCGGTCCACTGACAAACAAGATCGGCTGCAGCCAGCGGTCCTTGACGCTGGTACTGCCGCTCACCAGCACCGTGAGCAGAACCAGCAGCAGCCCGAAAGCCGCGTAATACCACAGGAACCGGCGCAGCTCCGCCGCCTGCTGCGGCACCGGCGGGCGCTCCGCCACCGGCAGCCGCCAACGCAGGTAGATTCCGCCGACCACGACGACTGCCAGCGCCACGAACGAGACCGCCGCGATCAGCACCGCGCCGGCCCCCTGCAGCGCCGTCGCGGCCCAGGCCATCCCCGCCTCCGCCTGCTCCAGCTTGTAACTCGACGACAGAACGTGCTGCGGATGCCGCCACATCCAGACCACCGGTCCCGCGACGATCACCGCCGCCACCGCCGCCGCGGTCCCGAGTCCGCGCCAGCTGATCTGCCGCCGCAGATCCGGCAGCATCAGCGCCGCCAGCAGCACCGCCGGCACCACGAATACGAAATTGAACTTGGCAAGCCCCCCGGCACCCGCCACCAGCCCGAACAGCAGCCAGGATCCGGGCCTGCCAGACCGGATCCAGGTCCAGACCACCAGGCAGGCCAGCGCCGCCAGCGCCGACACCAGCACGGAATGGGTCAGCGCCCGCTGCGCTTCCCAGGCGATCTGCGGCAGAAGCAGCAGGGCAAGCGTCGCCAGCCCCGCGGTCTGCGGCGGATGCCCCGCCCGCAACAGCCGGTAAAGGCAGACACACATCAGCGCCAGCAGCCCGTTTTTCAGCAGCGCCATCGCCAGAATCGGATCGCCGAAGATTTGGAACAGACCCCACTGCATCCAGGGATAGAGCGGCGGCTGCGGCCCGTAGCCCCAGGCCAGCCGCTGTCCCTCCAGCAAAATCTGTGCCTCATCCAGCCCGAGACTGCCGCCCAGAAGCCGCCGCCACAGAACATGGAACAGAAAATAGAGACAGATCCCGCCAATCCAGCGCCGGTCCGCGCCGCGCACGCCGGTCACCCGTTGCCCCACTGTCACGTCCCGGCCCCCGCAGTTGCACATGCCGCCTCGGCAGCCGGCGCAGCCTAGAGGATCCGCAGCGCCCAGGCCAGCTTCGGCGTGGACCGCCTGCCCGAAACACCCGGCCCCCCGGTTCGGTACCGGAGGAACAGATCGAACGCCGTCACGCCCCGCCGTCACCCCGTCCACCGAGGAAACAGTCGCGGACAGGTGCCCGAGGTCCCATACTTCCAGGCGGACGGCCGCAGCCCTTACCGACCGCCGCCGCTGACCCGCCGTCCGCCCTGCCCTTGCGCGACGATTTCCGCCACGACCGACCGACCAGGCAGCCGGGGCCGCGGCTTCAATGCGCCAATCGGCTCCCCGCGCGACAGTCGCAGAAGGCTTCCTGCGCATCCTTTGAATACCTGGCCGGCCGGCCGCCCGGTGTATTTCGGCGCAGCGACCGTCACGGCGCGATCCTGCGGACGACGGCACCCGGCACAGCGTCCAGGTCCTGCCGACAGGTCCAACCGCACCCGCCTTCACCAACCGAGCCCTGCGCTTCCACGGCCGCCGCCGAAGCGCCACCTGCCCGCAAAGCCGCTGCCACACCCGCAGCGCACCGCCCCCCCCAACTGCAAATCCACAAACCGGGGATCCTGACCGGGCCCCCCGCATCCGGCCCGCGTCCCTGGTTCGCCAGCCGCTGCCCCACCCTGTCCGAGGCGGGACACGCAACCCCGGCACGGACGGACGGACGGCCCTGCGCGAGGGGCGGCGCTCAGGCTCCGGTCAGCGCCGCTTTGCGTCAGGAATTGCCGTCAAACCCCTGCGCCCCGCCAGCGCGCCAGGGCATCCCCGGAACACCCGGCTACAGAGCCCCAACTCAGCCGGTCCGCAGACGGGCCACACCGCATCACTGCCCACCCGGACCCCGACTGCGGCGCGCGAATGTCCCGCGGCCGCCGACAGTGGCCTCCAAACCCCGAGGCAGGACCGTCAAACGCAACCGGCCCCGGCAGGACCTGTCCTGCCGGGGCCGGTTTTGCCGAAGCCGCCTCACCGGAAGCCCGGCCGCGGCACCATGCCGCGTCCGGATCTGCCGGTGCCCGGCCTATGCCCTGGTTCTGGCGCGACGCGAAACGAAGCCGAGCCCTGCCATCGCCACCGCGATCAGCGGCAGACCGGCCGGAAGCGGCACTGGTGCCGGAGCGATGAAGTCACTCGATGCGACCTGGGAGAACGTACCCTCACCCGGATACGACCAGTCTCCGGCCTCGGCCGCGCTGCCCGTACCCAGTACGAAATCGAAGGTGTAGAAGCCGTTGTCGGCTGGCGAAGAGCCGGTATTCTCGAACAGGCCGCTGAACGTACCGGCAATGTTCACCGGACGCTCGGAGGTCGCGGCATCCCCGCCCGACACCGCCGCCGCATTGGCAAAGCTCGCGGTCATCTGGAAGTCGTAGCTGAGATAGTTCCCGGCGGAAATGCTCGCCGCCCCTCCGGGATTCGGCGCGGGCCACAGCCGGGCGAAATCGTCGGCATTGGTGGCGTTCGCGCCGGTCGCCTGAACGTTGAACTGCTTGCGGTCGGCACTCCAGCCCATGTTGTAGGACGAAACCGAGGAGCCGTCCAGGTCGTAGAGCTGGACAAAACCGTTGTTCGAGTTGTTCGGGTTGCCGAGACCGTAGGTGGAGGTCGCAGGGTCCGGGGAATACCACCACAGGGTCTGGACAATGAACTCGCCGGTGTCGGTATTGCCGTAGAACCCGCCGTCGCGGGCATTCGGCAGCGTCGAATTCGCGCCGTTGATCGCGGTGGCGATCGCCGTGGCCGTACCGTTCACGCCATTCTGCGCGTCAGTCAGGCTGGCATATTTCGTAACCGTCCCGCTGTAATTGAATCCGTCGAAACTGACGGACGCCGCCATCGCGGTCGACGCCGCCGCCAATGATACGGCCCCCGCCGCAAGAATGCCAATCAATCGCATCTGTTTTTCTCCCAGTCAAAACCCCGCAATACCCGGGGCCGTTACCACAATGTAACGAGCTATGAGAAACAGAATACCCGACAACGGGTCAATTGGATTTGCAGCATTTATTCATAAAGTACAAACAACAGTTAACATAGTCATGGTAAACAAATCAATCTGTTAAACATTAATACCTGAAACCGACCTCAAACAACCTCCAAGTTCCGGAGAACCCTCCCGCGTCTCTGCCAGTTGCCCGAGCGCGTGGCGCAGTGCCGCCGGGCGATACCCCGGTTCGAGATGCCAACGCCACCAGGCGGCTTCCGACAGATCCTCTCCCCGCTCCGGACCGGCCCGGTCCCGGTATCCGTTGCCGACCAGCCAGTGCGCCAACCCGCCGGTCCCGGCAAACGGCGCCCGGCAGTCGCGCTCGCGGGCCCAGCGGTCCATCGCCTCCGGAGACACCGCCATGCCCGCCGCCACCGCCCCCTCGGCGATCCAGTGGAGCGTGTCGTTGGACAGCAGCGTCGATCCGCCGCCACCGCCCACCGAGCCGTGATTGCCCGGGAACCAGACCTGGCGGTAGCGCTCCGATCCCGCCTCCCGGTTCAGCCGGTCGAGATTGTCCCACAGTGCCGGAGGAAAGCTGCGCCGCCGCTCATCGATCGCCACCGCATGCCGCGCCGAGGCCAGTGCCCCGGTCAGCGACGCGTCGTGAAACGCCAGGCCCCGGTTCGCCAGCGCCGCCCCCCAGAGATGCGCCGGAATGCCCAGAGCCCCGACGGTATCCCAGACGCCGAGATAGGCCAGCCCCCGCACCTCCTCGCCATCCGCCGCGAACCGCGCCCGAAACGCCCGCGCGGCTTCCGCATTGGGATGGGCATGACTGCCGCGCGCCCGGTAGAGGGCCAGCGCCCCGCCCAGACGCCCCAGCGCATCGGGCCGCAGAATGCCGCAGTTGCGGATCAGCCCGACCAGCGACCGCGCCGTATAGGCGCCGCGCGAAAAGCCGAAGAAGTAGATCTGATCGCCCGGCACGTAGTTCAGCACCAGAAACCGGTAGGCATCGACCACCCCGGCCATGAAGCCAAGCCCGAGCAGACCGCCCAGCATGCGGTCGAGACCCTGACCGATCCGTCCGGCCCGCCGCCCGGTGCCGAGACCTTCGAGATGATGCACCACCTGCACCACCCCGTCCGGCCCCACCGGTTCCACCGCCTGGGCCAGCCGAATGACATTGGTCGGCCGGCTCCGGTCCGCGGCACACCAGGTGCCGTCACAGGTAATAACGATGCGTTTCATGTACCCACTGCCCCGGATCGCCCCGATGCCACGGGCACGCCCGGATGCGCGGGCGATCTTCAGTTGAAATCCTCTGAAAATACCGCGCCCCTGGGGACCGATCCGGTCAAATTACCCTAAAATGGTTGACAAACCCTGCACATCGCCCGCCCGCGACACCGCGCGCCGGTGCGTCCGGTTTCAGTCGGCCTCCGGCGCCCCGAGGTAGAGGTCCAGCAGCAGGGTGGCGACGGTCTCGACCGTTTCCCGCGCCGCTGCCGGCGGCGCACAGGCCACGTCGTAGAGCCCGATCATCGCCTCCGATCCGGTCGCCATGGTCAGCCCGCGCACCAGTGCGTCGAATTCTTCCGGCGGGATCCGCGCCCGCTCGCTTTCCAGCGCCGCCTCAAACATCCGCACCCGCCGCGCACCACGCCGCATCCTCCGCTGTCCGCCATCCCTCAGCCCTGCATCGAGGTTCCGGGCGAGAAACTGCCGGAACGCCGCTTCATGCGCGACGGAGAGGTCGTAGATGTAGAGACTGACCGTCAGCGCCCGCGCCCGCGCGGTCTCCGCCCCGGCAACCACCTGCTCATAGGGCAGCACCGCCACCGCCAGCCCCGCCTCCGCCGCCAGCACGCTCGGATCGGAAAAATACCGGTAGGCGGTGGCCTTGGAAATGCCGCTCTCCGCCGCCGCCGCCGCCACCGTGACCGGCGCCCCCCGCTCGATCAACTGCCGCGCTCCGGCGAGGAGCGCCTCGCGGGTCCGCGCCTTCTGCTCCCTGCGCTCCCGGGTCTCCGTCATACCTCACCTTTATAAGACCATTGTCTCATAATGAGACTCGTGTATTATGGGGCAGAAGCGACCCCGACTCAACAGGAGAAACCCATGCGCGACGACCGCTGCCGTACCTATGAAACCCTCGGCATCCTGATGACCTTCCACGCCTTCCCGTCCGACGTGCAGGGCAAATACTGCCTCGTGGAGGCCGTGGTCCCGCCGGGCCTCGGCGCCCCGCCGAACCATCATGCGGGCGAAACCGAAGCCTTCCACGTCCTCGAAGGCGAGATTGACTTCATGATCGACGGCGAAGTCACAACCGCAGGCCCCGGAACCCACGTCGCCATCCCCGACGGCGCCGTCCATGCCTTCACCGCCAAGGGCGACACCCCGGCCCGCGTGCTGATCCTCAACGCCCCCGGCACCATGCACGAGACGTTTTTCACCGAACTCGGCACCCCCGTGCCCGCCTCAACCAAAACCCCCGCACCGATGGACGGCCCCCCGGACCTCGCCCGCGTCCTGTCCGTCGCCAACGCCACCGGCATGACCATCCTCGTTCCGGCAGAGGCGTAAGGGAGGCCTGCGCCACAGGACATGGGCTGTATCAGTAGAGGACCCGAACCGGCGATGGTCCGGGTCACTTCTTTTGAGCACCAGACGTTATTTCAACCGGACTGACCGGCGCCCTCAGGGCGCTC
>JAUIHM010000117.1 GCA_030432315.1 Alphaproteobacteria bacterium
GCTTTTGCAAAAATCCGCTTGAGATTCAGCGGTTTCGCCCGGACTGTAACTCCGTCTCGGTAACGATACACTGGTTCGAATCCAGTCCCCCCCACCACTTCCGTAAATATGTCGCCACGCACTGACTTCCCCGGTACGCAGGTTCCGGTGGCGCGCCACCGCATCCGGTGACGCGGAAGAGGGGCCGCGAACCATGCACCCGCACCGGTCACCCTTGCCGGTGCAGGTCCGGCTGATGAGTCCGCTGCCCGCTCAGTCCCAGTCCGGGCCCCAGTCCGGGTTGATCTGTCGCGTCCCGCCCGGGATTGCGGCGATGTTGTCCAGATCCTGCTGCGTCAGGGCAATGTCGCGGGCGGCGTGGTTCGACTGGATCCGCTCCGCCCTGCCCGATGTCGGGATCGCCGCCCAGCCGCGGGCCAGCTCCCAGGCCAGCGCCACCTGTTCGGGCGTCGCGCCATGTGCCGCGCCGATCCGGCGCAGCGTCGGCTCTCCGGACAGCCGGCCCGCCGCTATCGGCTGATAGCAGGTGACGATGATCCCCGTCGCATCGCAGTATTCCGTCAGGATCCGGTTCTGGAACAGGGGGTTGCACTCGAACTGGTTGGTATAAATTTCACCCGCGCCGATGATTTCCGCGGACTGCTTCAGCAGGGCAACCGGAAAATTTGACACGCCGATCCGCGCCGCCAGCCCATGCGCCTTCGCCTCGGCGATCTGCTCCATATAGACTTCGAGCGGCGTCTCGCCATTGGGCGAGGGCCAGTGGATCAGCGCCAGGTCGACCTGATCGACGCCGAGCGCCTCGAGACTGCGCTCCAGCGACGGCACCACAGCGCCCCTGCCCAGATTGCCGGTCGCCACCTTGGTGGTCAGCCACACCGCGTCCCGGCCGATGCCGGACTTGCGCACCGCTTCGCCGACCTCGGCTTCGGTGTCGTAGCTCTGCGCGGTATCGAGATGCCGGTAGCCGCTCTCCAGCGCCTCGAGAATCGCCGCGACCCCTTCCGGCCCGGTTCGCCCGTAGGTGCCGAACCCAAGCCTCGGCATTTCATCCCCTGTCCGCACTGCAACCCTCCTTCTGTGCGCCGGCGTCTCCATCGACCCTGGCGCCGGCCGTCATTTCACTGCACAAGACCTAACCGATGACGTCACGGATGCAACCCGTTGGCGCCCCGCACCGGATCTGCGCCGTAACCGCCTGATCCGCGCATTCGACCGAACCCCGCGCAGGGGCCGGTTTGCGGAATGCGCGCGACGCGGGTCGTCCGTTGTTCGGTGGAGACGGCCGGCGTGGAGTCGACGTCCCGTGTCCGCCTGGCAGACCCGACGGGAAGAGTCTCCCCGTGGCGTTAACCTTTCGCCCGAATTTGCAGGTTTCGGTATCGGTAGGGTATCGGTTGGGTATCGAAAGGGTATCGCCGTGCCACCGTTAACTTTTCCGATGTTCCGGTTTTGTTTCCGGGATTGCCGTGTGACGCTGATCCGGGCGCTTCCTGACATATGGTCAAAAATAGACGAAAAAACTGGCAAACGGGCGAAAAAAGCCCTTCAAACCGGTTTTCCATCTGTCTATTATGCCCCTACGTATAATCAAGCCACGGCAGATCGACCCGTTTCTCCCCGGACACCCGGGCCGAAACCTCCGCCGGATCGCCTGCCCCTCACCACAACTGGATCTTCCCGTGAGCGATTCGTCCTCCGCCGCCACCCTGCGCCGTCTCGCCACCGCCGCCCGCCGCGAACGCGTCGGCTGGGGCCGCGGCGTCAGCACGCTTACCCGCATTACGGGTATTGCGCTGCAGACACCCTGGCAGGCAGCGATCGCGATTGTCTCGACGCTGGTCGCGGCCGTGCTGCAGCTTCTCATTCCGGTTCTGCTCGGCAGGGCCGTCGACCAGACCCAGGTGGTGGTCGGCAGCGGTTCCGGCGCCGAAGCCGCACAGGCAGCGCTGCTTACGACCGCGATGCTTCTTCTGGCCTGCTCGGTTTTTCGCGGAATATTCACCACGCTGCAGAACTACTACTCCGAATCCGTCGGCCACAACGTCGGGTACTCGATCCGGCTTGCCTATTACCGCAAGATCCAGAATCTCAGTTTTTCGTTTCATGACCGTGTCCACTCCGGGGATCTGATCACGCTAGGGATGCTGGATCTCGAGGGCGTGCGGATGTTCTTTTCCACCGGACTCGTGCGGCTGGTGCTTCTCTCGATTTTGATCGGCATCGGCGGCTATCTCCTTCTCACCACCGATCTGGTGCTCGGCCTCGTTGCCCTGAGCTTCGTTCCGTTTGTCGCGTGGCGCTCGTCCGTTGCACAGCTTCGACTGCGGGCAACCTGGCTGGAACTGCAGGAACGGCTGTCGGTACTGTCGCGGGTGATGGAGGAAAACCTCGCCGGGATCCGCGTCGTCCGGGCCTTCGCCGCCAGGGCACACGAACTCGGCAAGTTTGCCACCGCTTCGACGAGCGCGCTTGAACTGGCGTTTGCGCGGGTCGGGATCCGGGTCCGGAATACCAGCGCCATGACGCTGTCCTTCTTCATGGCGATGGGGCTGGTGCTTTGGGTCGGTGGTACCAAGGTGATCGCGGGCGAAATATCCGTGGGAACCCTGACCTCGTTTCTGACCTTCATGACCATCCTGCAGATGCCGGTCCGCCAGTTGGGGATGCTGGTCAATTCATTCGCCCGTGCCTCAACCTGCGGCGACCGGATCTTTACGCTGCTCGATCTCGAGGTCAGCGTCGAGGACGCCCCGGACGCAAAACCGCTGGAATTGACGGAAGGCACTCTCCGGTTCGACGGCGTCGATTTTTCCTATCCGGAAACCGTCGACCGGCAGACCCTTCGGGGCATCACGTTCGAGGCCCGGCGCGGTGAAACCGTCGGCATTGTCGGCCCACCGGGCAGCGGAAAATCGACCATTGCCCACCTGGTCCCGCGGTTCTACGACGTGACCGGCGGCAGCATTTCGCTTGACGGGCAGGACATCCGCTCCGTGACGCTCCGCTCGCTGCGCACGTCGGTGGCGGTGGTGCAGCAGGACGTGTTCCTGTTCACCACGAGCATCGAGAACAACGTCGCCTATGGCGATCCATGGGCAAAGGAACCGCGGATCGAACGCGCCAGCGACTCCGCACAGCTGCACCGCTACATCATGGGTCTTCCCGCCGGCTACCAGACCGTGGTCGGCGAACGCGGATCCTCGCTCTCTGGCGGTCAGCGGCAACGGCTGTCAATTGCAAGGACCCTGCTGCTCAAACCCGCAGTGCTGATCTTCGACGATTCAACTGCGGCACTTGATGCGCACACCGAACAGCGGATCCGTACCGCAATGCAGCGCCAGGCGAATGAACGGGTGACAATCATCATCGCTCACAGGCTCAGTTCACTTATGCACGCGGACCAGATCCTGTTTCTCGAAGGCGGAGTCGTGGTTGAACGGGGAACCCACGAGGAACTTCTCGAACTGGGCGGCCGGTACCGCGCGCTTTATGACCTGCAGGTGAGGCCGGGTGAGGATGCTGACGTGGAGGTGGCGGTATGACCGCGGAAGTCGAGGCTGAACGCAATGATGTCCGCGACGACGGTCGCCGTCCGCCACGCGCGGTCGTCGGCTCACACCGGATCGACGAGGAGATGTTCGGACGGGTGTTCGACGGCAAGGTCGTCAGCCGGATCTGGGCCTTCGTGAAACCCTACCAGCGGCAGATGCTGATCGCGGTGGCCGCCGTGCTGGTGTTCACCGGAACCCAGCTGATGATCCCGCTCATCATCCGCAACGCCATTGACGACGGGCTGGTTGGTGGCGGCGGTCTCGCGGCGCTTCACGGGGCGATCCTCGTGTTCGCAGCCGTGATCGCAGTCAATTTTGGCGCAAGTTACGTACAGGAGAGCGTCGTCGGCCGCACGGCGGAGGCCGTGCTTTTCGACATCCGCCAGGCGATGTTCGCGCATCTTCAGGATGTATCGCTCAGCTTCATGGACAGGACCGAGGTTGGCCGCCTGATGTCGCGGCTTCAGGGTGACGTGAACTCGATGCAGGAGTTTCTCGAAACCTCCGTGCTCTCGGTCGGTGACATCACCCTGCTGTTCGGTATCATCTTTTCCATGCTCTGGCTGGATTTCAGGCTCGGCCTGATGACGATGGCGGTGCTGCCGGTCCTCTTCATTGTCCGCATCTTCTGGCTGCCCCGGGCCCGGGTCGCCTTCATGGCGGCGCATGAAACCAACTCGATCACCAACGGCGCGCTCGCTGAGGCCATTCACGGGGTTCGGGCGGTGCAGAGCATGGACCGCCAGGATGTCAATTTCGCGCTCTATGAGGAAAAGGCGCAGGCCAATCTTCAGGCGCATCTGCGGGCGGCGCGGTATGCCCAGGTGATGGTGCCAATCGTCGACAGCCTGACCGGCATCGCCATGGCGGTGGTGATCGTCGTCGGCGGTTCCATGGTGCTGGGACAGTCGCTTGATGTCGGCGTCATGGTCGCCTTCCTGTTCTACATCCAGCGGTTCTTCGATCCGATCCGCTCGCTGACGATGCAGTATTCGGTGATGCAGCGTGCGATGGCGTCGGGGCAGCGACTGACCGAAGTGCTGGATGTGGCGGTCGACGTGCGCGATGCACCCGACGCAATCACGCTCAGCCCGGACATGGACGGTTCCGTCGAATTCCGCAACGTGACGTTTGGCTATAATCCCGGACAGCCGGTGCTGCGCAATGTCAGCTTCAAGGTGAACCCCGGAGAGACCGTCGCGCTGGTCGGTCCGACCGGCTCCGGAAAATCGAGTGCCATGTCGCTGGTTCACCGCTTCTACGATGTCCAGGAGGGACAGATTCTGGTCGGCGGACACGATGTGCGGTCGCTGACCCAGCAATCGCTTGGTGAACAGATCGCCATGGTTTTGCAGGAGCCGTACCTCTTTACCGGGACGGTGCTGGAGAACATCCGCTACACCAAGACCGATGCCAGCCGCGAGGACGTGATCGCGGCAGCCGAGGCGGTCGGCGCCCATTCCTTCATCATGGCACTGCCGGACGGGTATGACACCGAGCTTGGCGAACGGGGCGGAAACCTGTCTCTCGGACAGCGGCAGCTGCTCAGTTTCGCCCGGGCGCTGGTTGCGAATGCGAAGGTTCTTGTTCTCGATGAGGCGACCGCCAGCGTTGACAGCTATACGGAGCGTCAGATCCAGAAGGCGCTGGAGCTGCTTCTCAAGGGGCGCACCGGGCTGGTCATTGCCCACCGGCTTGCCACCATCAGGGGCGCCGACCGGATCATCGTCCTGCAGAACGGGGAGTTGATTGAAGAGGGAAACCACGATCAGCTGATGGCCAATGCCGGACCCTATGCACGGCTCTACAACGTCAGCTACGCCTCTTTCGACGATCTGCCGGAAGTGGCGGCCGACGCCGACAGCGACGATATGACCGCTTCGCGAACCTGATCCGCGTCAGAAGCGGCAACCGTTCGCGGCATGGTCCTAAAATGTCCTGCGTCTCGGCGGCGATCAGCCCGCGCTACGGATACGACGATAATGCCGCCTGACCGGTGGCACCGTTCGGCCGCTCAGACTGGTGCGGATCGCAGGGCGGTCCCGTCGGCGGCGAAAACGTGGGCATTCCCGGTCTGAAAGCGCAGGCTGACCGCGTCACGCGGCCGGAGCGGTACATTGCCGTGCGCGCGCACCATCAACGGGCCAAGGCCAGGCACGTCGACGTAAATGTTGGTATCCGATCCGAGGTGTTCGACAACGTCCGCGACGCCGCTGATCTGCCCGGACTCCGGTCCGGCCAGATCGATATGCTCCGGGCGGATGCCCAGCTGACGGGCCGTGCTGCGATCCGGCACCTGCGGTAAATCGATCCGCGCGCCGTTTTTCAGTTCGACACCGGTTTCCGTTGGCGTTGCCTCGAGTATGTTCATCGTCGGTGAGCCGATGAACCGGGCGACAAACCGGTTGGCGGGACGCTCATAGAGGTCCAGCGGCGTGCCGACCTGCTGGATGTCTCCGCCTTCGAGCACGACAATCCGGTCCGCCAGGGTCAGGGCTTCCACCTGGTCGTGGGTCACGTAGACCATGGTTGCGGCGAGCCGTTGGTGCAGCCGGGCGATCTCGAGCCGCATTTCGACCCGAAGGGCCGCGTCGAGATTGCTGAGCGGTTCATCGAACAGGAACGCCCGGGGATCGCGAATGATCGCCCGCCCCATCGCCACGCGCTGGCGCTGACCGCCGGAGAGGGCTTTCGGCAACCGGTCCAGCAACGCTCCCAGCCCGAGGGTCTTTGCCGCCTCCGTCACCCGCACTCTGCGCTTTTCGGCGGCATCGCGGCGGATCTCCATGCTGAAGCCCATGTTCCGGGCCACGTCCATGTGCGGATAGAGCGCGTAGGACTGAAATACCATGGCAATGTCGCGGTTGCGCGGTGTCACCTCGTTCATCCGCTCGCCGTCGATCAGAAACTCGCCACCGGTGATCGGTTCAAGCCCGGCGATCATCCGCAGCAGGGTGGACTTGCCGCAGCCCGAAGGTCCCACCAGAACCACGAATTCGCCGTCTTCGATATCGAGACTGATATCGCGAAGCACCTCGGTCCGGCCGTAGTGCTTGAACACGTTTCGCAATTCGATACGCGCCATTGCTCCCCCTATCCCTTTACCGCGCCGGATGTCAGACCCTGCACGAGATACCGCTGGATGAAGATGAAAAACAGGCAGCTCGGAACCAGTGCCAGAACCCCGGCGGCCATCATCTGCCCCCAGTCGACCGAAAATTTCGATACGAATGTCAGCAGGCCGACCGGAAAAGTCATCGTGTCGTTGGAATTGATCAGCATCAGCGCGAACAGCAGTTCGCTCCAGGCCGCGGTAAACACGAACCCGAGTGTCGCGCCAAGACCAGGCAGGGTCAGCGGCAGAATGACCTTGCGCAGTGCCTGAAACCGGGTGCAGCCGTCCATCATCGCCGCTTCTTCGAGGTCTTTCGGAATGCTGTCGAAGAACGACTGCATCAGGAAGGTCGCGAAGGGGATGTTGAACGCGGTGTAGACGATGATCAGGCTGGTGAGTGAATTCAGCAGCCCCGCGGCGGCAACGATCTTGTAGATCGGGGCTATGATCATCAGCAGCGGGAACATCTGCGTCACCAGCATCACCGCGATGATCAGCGACTTTCCGCGGAAATGAAACCGGGAGAACGCATAGCCCGCGCCCGCCGCGATCAGTGTCGTTGCGGCGGCGGTGGTCAGGGAGACCGCAACGCTGTTGCGGAAGTAGGCGAGGAAATCGGTCTGAAACACCACCGTGGTGAAATTCGCCAGGGTGGCGGCACTCGGCCAAAGCCGGGTTCCCTCGCTGTAAATCAGCTGGTCCGGCGTCACGGCGATCTTCAGCAGCCAGTAGAGCGGGAACAGGGCAAAGCCGACGTAGGCCGCGAGAGCTGCATACTTCCCGGCTGTCCGGAGTGGCGAGGGTTTGCGGATGCCTGCCATGGGTCAGAACCGGATCAGTTTGCGGCGAATGAACATCAGCACCACCGCATAGATCAGCAGTAGGAACAGCAGCGCCACGGCAATCGTGGAGGCAAAACCGAAATCGAGCTTCCGGAACGCGGTGGTAAAAATATACGACGACAGAATCTGCGTCGAATTCGCCGGCCCGCCGCCGGTCATGACGAAAATCAGATCGGCGAAATTGGCGATCCAGATGGTCCGCAGCATCACCGTAATCGCGA
>JAUIHM010000017.1 GCA_030432315.1 Alphaproteobacteria bacterium
CCGCTGCGGTTGTCGGTGAAGAAGATGTCGACGTTGGAATTGGTGGCGGTCGTGCGCACGAAGTCGATGCCAAGGACTTCTTCGAAGAGGGCGAGTGTATCCTCGACAATTCCCCTGGCCTCGGCGGAGATGCCGTTGCCGTCCGTCGGGGAACCGGTGACGTTGTAAAGCAGGCGGTTGTTGTTGGCGAAGGTGCCCCGGTCGCCGAGATTGAACAGTTCGTTGTGGCGGGTGAGATAGTCGGCCATGTCCGCGTTGCTGGCATTGGGCAGTCTCGACCCCGAGGCGCCGGAGCCGGATCCCGCCTGCGCCTCTGCGATGGCGTGGACGGTTTCCGCCGTTCGGACCCCGGGTTCCCGGTCACGGTTATGGAGCGGGGTGTCGTTCCAGTCCCGTGCGTCGGTGGCAAAATCGAGGTCGCGGCCGGTCACGCCGTGCCGCGCCGTCACGGACCGGTCGTCGGCGTCGGTGATCAGGCCGGGTGCGGTCTGCGGCAGCATCGCCATGTCAAAGACTGACCCGGCATCGACGCGTGCAGCCAGGGCAGATTGCGAGCAGACGTGGCACATGGTTTCGTCCCGTAATCAGTTTGAACGCAGCGGGTGGGGCCGCGGGTTCAGAGAACGGAGGAATGCTTTCCAACAGATTTACATGCTCCCGCCATGTGGAACCATGCTTAACGCCAGGTCGGGACAGCGCGGTACGTGTTGAGCGGGCCTGATCGGGCGCATCCTGCGGCCGGTCGCAGCGCAAGTCAACTTGTCTGCCGGGACCGGGCCGGAACGGCGGCGGCGGCCCGATGCAGGACCGGGCCGCCGTCTGCAGGGCGCGCTCAGAGCAGGAAATCGCTGCCGCTGAGATTGTTCACACCGATGGCGATCGAGAAATCCGCAACCCCGTCGCCGTCGACGTCGCCGAAGAGGACGCCGTTCTTGAACCGCAGTTCGCCGGCGGTTGAACTGAACGCATCGTCGCGGATGTAGTCGAAGTCCTGGGTGCCCGACCGGGTCGTGTCGGCGTCGAACCGGCGCAGGTCGACCCGGTCATTGCCCCGGTCGAAATCGGAAATCGTGTCGCGCTTTGACCCGGTGGCGGATTCGGCGGCGTCGGTAAAGACGAAACTGTCGCTTCCGCCGCCGCCCGTGAGCACGTCGGAGCCCAGTCCACCGTTCAGGAGGTCGTTTCCGGCTCCGCCGTCGATCCGGTCATTGCCGGTACCCCCATAGAGCGCGTCCTTTCCGGAGTCACCCTGGAGCCTGTCGGATCCGCCGCCGCCATAAATGGTGTCGCCGCCGCCTTTTCCCTTGATCGTATTGCGTTCGGAGTTGCCGTAGATAACGTTGCCGAGGCCGTTTCCGGACCCGTCCGCGGCGTCTTCGAGCAGCGTGAGGTTTTCGAGGTTGTCGCCGAGGATCCAGTCGACCTCCGACTCGACGGTGTCGATGCCCTTGTTGCGGCCTTCGGTGATTTTATCCCCGGCGTTGTCGACCACGTAGGTATCGTCGCCTTCGGCGCCCTGCATCACGTCCCGCCCGGTTCCGCCGTCCAGCCGGTCGTTGCCGTCGTTGCCGAAGAGCCTGTCGTTGCCGCCGCCGCCGAGCACGGTGTCGTTGCCGGAGCGGCCATACATCCTGTCGTTTCCGGATAAGCCTTCGAGCAGGTTGTCGACATCGCTTCCGGTGATGTCGTTGTCGAGGCTGTTGCCGGCGCCATTGGCGGCGGTGCCTTTCAGGAACAGGTTTTCGACGTTGTCGGTCAGCGTGTAGTCGATCTTGGAATAGACCACATCGGTGCCGCGGTCCCTGCCTTCGATGACCTCGTCGCCGGCGTCGCGGACGTCGTAGCGGTCGTTGCCGCCGCCGCCTTCCATCCGGTCATCTCCGGCACCGCCAACCAGCGTATCCCTGCCGCCGCCGCCGATCAGCCGGTCGCTGCCACTGCCGCCGTAGAGCGTATCGTTGCCGGTGTCGCCGGCAAGAAGGTCGGCCGAGGCGCCGCCATAGATGCGGTCCGCGCCGCCCTTGCCGTCGATGGCGTCGCGGAAGATGGTGCCGCGCAGCACCTGGGCGTCGGAGGTGCCGATAACGCTGGCGTCGAGGATGGTCGCGTATTCCAGCGCCGAGGTGCCGAGGGCAAAGCCGGCCGGAAGCGGGGGCTTGATGCGGAGCGCGAAGGTTTCGGACGCCTCGAAGTTCACGTCGTTGAGGATGTCCACCACCACGATGGCTTCGGTCTGACCGGCCTCGAACACCAGCTGGCCGGATTTGGCCACATAGTCGCGCCCGGCCCGGGCGCTTCCGTCGACGGTGCCGTAGTCGAGAACGGTACGGGTTTCGAACGCCCGGGACAGCGACACCACGAACGACGCCTGGGTGTCGCCGGTTTCATTGCGCTCCTCGACCGTGGGGGAACTGATGAAGACGGATCGGGTTGTACCGACGTTGTCATTGTCGAGAATCCAGCCGGTGGCGTTCAGGGTGGTGACGCCGCCAACGAACGTGGCGTTGGTCGGATCCACCAGTTGCAGCACGACGGATTCGTCGGCTTCCGAGAGGTTGTCGTGGGTGACCGGTACAGCGACGACCTTGGAGGTCTCGCCCGGGTTGAAGGTCAGCAGGCGGGTGCCGTAATAATCCTCGCCGTAGAAATCCTGGTTGCCCGTCGAGAGTGCGGTGCCGGAAATGGCGCGGTAGCTGACGGTTACGGTGGTTGAGGACGGCTCCGAGAGCATCACATGGAAGGCCATGTCGGAACTGTTGCTTTCGATCACCCGGCTGCCTTCGATGGAAATCGAAGGCCCCGCCGCGCCGTCGTTGTCGAGAATCGTGGCTTTGCCGACGGTGCCGAAGGCCCCTCCGGCAACGCTCGCCGGCTGGGCAAGGTCGAGGTAGAACGATTCCGCGCCCTCAACGAGCGTGTCGCTCTTGATCCGGATGCTGATGGAGGCTTCGGTCTGGCCCGCGGCCAGGGTCAGTGTGCCGCTTTCGGCCCGGTAGTCCTTACCGGCGAGCGCCGAACCGTCGACCGTCTTCCAGGTAAACTCGGTGTCCGTCTCCGATTCCCGGGACAGGGAGATGTGGAAGGTCGCGAGCTTGCTGCCGTTGTCCCCCTCGGTCACGACCGCATCGGTGACGTGAACGGCGCGCTTGTTGTCCGCGCTGTCGTTGTCGAGGATCCAGCCGGTGGTATTGAGCACGCGGGCGTCACCGCCGAAGGAGGCATTGACCGGGTTGACCAGCTGCAGCACCAGCGATTCGTCGGGCTCGACCAGGTTGTCGTGTGTAATGGGGGCGATGATCTGTTTGGTCACTTCGCCCGGGGCGAAGGTCAGTGTCCGCACACCGTAATAGTCCTCGCCGTAGAAATCCTCGTTGGCCCCGTCACGTGCGGTCCCGGGTACCAGCCGGTAGCTGACGGTTACCGTTTCCGTCGAGGCCTCGGACAGGGTGATGATGAAGGGCACGTCGCCGCTGTTGGATTCAAGGACGCGTCCGCCCTCAACCGAAATCGTCGGCCCGTCAGCGGAATCGTTGTCGACGATGACGGCCCGTCCCACCGTGCCGATGTCGCCCGATGCGATGATCGACGGCGCGTCGACCTTGAGGAAGAAATCCTCGGTCTGTTCGTCAAGCGTGTCGCCCTTGACGACAATGCTGACCGTGGCTTCGGTCTGACCCGCGAACATCGTGAAGGTTCCGGTCTTGCTGACGAAGTCGGAGCCTTCGGAGGCGGATCCGGCGATCGTGCGGTAGGTGAATACGGTGTCCGTCGCCTGGGCCTGCGACATGCTGATGATGAACTTGGCAACCTTTGTGCCCGAATTGCCCTCGGTCAGGATGGAGTCGGTCACGAACATCGAGAGTTTGTTGCCGACGCCGTCGTTGTCGTAAATCCAGCTGACGGCCTGGCCGAATTTCGCCCCGTCGGCGAATTCGCCGTTGACCGGGTCGAACAGTTGGATCACCAGCGCTTCGTCGAATTCAACCGCGTTGTCGTGCACCACGGGCGCGGTGACGGTCTTGGTCGTTTCGCCTGGATTGAAGGTGACGGTGCGAATCGAATACCAGTCCCGCCCGTAAAAGTCTTCGTTCGCGCCGTCGCGGGCCGTGCCCGAAACGATCATGTAGCTGACGGTTACCGGATCGGCCTGGGCCGATGAAAGGCGGATGGTGAAGGCGAGATCGGTGTTGCTGGCCTCAATTCCTGAGCTGCCAGTTACGGAAATTGTAGCGACCATTATACAACCTTAGGATGAGTTAAAACGCATTCGTTTCAAACAGATACAGAGATCATACCTGTGTATTCCAGCGGTATCATGGGGAAGGAAGCCGCTGCGTCAAGCGGTTGACAGGCGTGTCGGGCGCATTTTCATAAAATTGTTCGGGGAGGGTTAATCGGTGAGCAGGATTGCCCCTCTCCGCTTCAGAACAGAAGCGGCAGGCCGAGGAAGATCAGGGCGGTGAGCGCACCGTTGAGACCCATGGCGATGCCGGCGAAAGTACCGGCCTCCTCGCTGACCTGAAAGGCGCGGGCGGTGCCCATGCCGTGGCTGGCGACGCCGGCGGCGAAGCCCCTTGCCGCAAAGTCGGTGATTTTAAGGGCGTTCATCAGCGGCGTGACGATGATGGCGCCGAGGATGCCGGTCATCACCACCAGTACCGCCGCCAGTGACGGGATGCCGCCGATGCTCTCCGTCAGGGCCATGGCGATCGGGGCGGTGGTGGATTTGGAGGCCAGCGAGGCCAGTACCGGCGCCGGTGCGCCGAGCGCCCAGGCGATGGTGACGGCGGAGGCGATGGCGGTGAGCGATCCGACGACCAGGGCCGCGCACATCGGCAGGAGGTTGCGGCGCACCGCCGCGCGGTTGCGCCAGAGCGGCACGGCAAGGGCGACGGTGGCGGGGCCGAGCAGGAAGTGGACGAACTGCGCGCCTTCGAAATAGTCGCGGTAGTCGGTGCCGGTGAGAGTCAGCAGAACCACAAGCAGCGCCGCCGCCATCACCACCGGATTTGCGGCGGGGTGACGCCTCGCAAGCGCGGAGACGGTGTCGCCGGCCACGTAGGCGACAAGGGTGACGGTGAGCCAGAGCAGCGGGGTTTCGGAAAGATAGACCCAGATGCGGTAGAGGTCATTGGGTTCGGTCATGGGTGCCGCCGCGCCTGGGCACGCGACACGGCCCGGAAGGTCAGCACGGTGGCCAGCAGCGTCAGGGTGGTGGACGTGGCGACCGCGAGGGCTATGGCGATCCAGTTGGCGGCGATCAGGTCGAGTTCCTGAACCACGCCGACGGCGGCAGGCACGAAGAGCAGCGACAGATTTTTCAGCATCGTGTCGGCGACGCCGTCAAGGCCGGCGGTCGAGCGGCCGCGCAGCAGCAGGAAAACCAGCAGCAGCCCCATGCCGAGCACCGGGCCGGGGAAGGTAATGCCCGCGAGACGGGTGAGGGCCTCGCCGGCGAGCTGGCACGAAAAGAGCAGGGTCAGGGCAGGGAGCATGGCGCGGTTTCCGGCTGTTGGGATCCGCAGTCAGTGTGGGCGGTAAATGCTGCCGAGTGAAGCCCGGACTTCGCTCTGGTCGGACAGGACATCAATTTCGCGGGACCGGGGTTTGCCATCGTGTTAAGCCTTCGGTAATGCTCGCGTGCGACTGCATCAAGAGGTGAACATGACCCCGGTGGTTTTGGTGATATTGGACGGCTGGGGCCTGAACCCCTCCCGCGAGGCCAATGCGGTAGCGCAGGGCCGGACGCCGAATTTCGACCGGATCTGGGAGTCCTGCCCCCATGCGACGCTGACCGCATGCGGCAATGCGGTCGGTCTGCCGGAGGGGCAGATGGGCAATTCCGAGGTCGGGCATACCAATATCGGCGCGGGCCGGGTGGTTTGGATGGATCTGCCGAAAATCGACAGGGCCGTTGAGAGCGGCGAATTCGCGGGGAACCCGGCGCTGGGCGGCTTCATCGCCGCGCTGAAGGAAACCGGCGGTACGGCGCATCTGGCCGGGCTGGCGTCGGACGGCGGAGTGCATTCGCATCAGCGGCATCTGGTGGCGGCGGCGCAGGCAGTTGCTGCGGCCGGGGTGCCGGTGAAGATCCACGCCTTTCTCGACGGCCGCGACGTGCCGCCGAAATCGGCCCTAGGCAGGATGGCGGCGATCGGCGAGGGACTGCCGGAGGCGGCGTCGGTGGCGACGGTATCCGGGCGGTTCTATGCCATGGACCGCGACAACCGCTGGGAGCGGGTCGGTCAGGCGGTCGAGGCCGTTCTGCACGGCAAGGGGGAGCACGCCAACGATGCGAAGGCGGCAATCGAGGCCGCCTATGGCCGCGGCGAGACCGACGAGTTCGTAACCCCGACCGTAATTGACGGCTATGACGCGGCGAAGGACGGCGACGGGCTGTTCTTCATCAATTTCCGGGCCGACCGGGCGCGGGAGATTCTGACGGCGCTGGTGGATCCCGAGTTTGACGGGTTCGATGCGGGGCGGCGGCCGGACTGGGCGGCGAAGCTGGGCATGGTCGAATATTCCACCGCGCTCAACGGCTTCATGGAGGTGATGTTTCCGTCGGAGGAGATCGTCAACACCCTGGGCGGCTGGGTCGCGGGCAAGGGGATCAAACAGTTCCGGATCGCCGAGACGGAGAAATATCCCCATGTAACGTTCTTCCTCAACGGCGGTGTCGAGGAGCCGGAAGAGGGCGAGGTTCGGTACATGGCGCCGAGTCCGAAGGTTCGGACCTATGACCTGCAGCCGGAAATGTCGTCGGTCGAAGTCACGGAAAACCTGACCGCGGCGATCCGGTCCGGCGAATACGGGCTGATCGTCTGCAATTACGCCAATCCGGACATGGTCGGGCATACCGGCGATCTCGCGGCGGCGATCCGGGCGGTTGAATCGGTGGATCTTGGCCTCGGGCAGGTGCTTGAGGCGCTGGAGGAGGTCGGCGGGGCGATGCTGGTGACCGCGGACCATGGCAATTGCGAAGTTATGGTGGACCCGGAAACCGGCGAGCCGCATACGGCACACACGCTCAATCCGGTCCCGGTCATTCTGGTTGGCGGACCGGAGGGGGCGCGATTGCGCGATGGCGGAAAGCTCGGCGATCTGGCACCCAGTCTGCTGCAGCTCATGGGGCTGGAACAGCCGTCCGAGATGGGCGGTCAAAGTCTGATCGAGGTGGAATGAAGCTTTCCCGCGCCCTGCGAGCCGGTGTGACGGTGCTTTGCCTTTCGGCGGGGGTACCGGTTCTGGCGACGAGTCCCGAAGAGGTGGAGAATGCCTCGCGGCGGCTGGCGGAGGCGGGGGCGGCGCTGGAAGTGGCGCAGGGAGAGGCGAACCGCACCGAGGCGCTGGGGGCGGCGATTTCCGCCTATGAGGCGGCACTGGCTTCGGTGCGTTCCGTGGTCATCAGCGCCGGGGCAATGGAACGGCAGATTTCGGTGGAACTGGCGGCGCAGCAGGGGGACCTGACCCGGACACTGGCGGCGCTCCAGGCGGTAAGCCGACGGCCGGCGCCGGCACTGATGCTTCATCCGCTGGGTCCGGTGGCGGCGGCGCGGGCCGGTGGCATGATGGCGGAAATGACCCCGGTTCTGCAGGCGCGTGCGGCGGAACTTTCGGCCCGGCTGGCGGAACTGACGCAGGCACGCGCGTTGCAGGCACAGGGGATCGCCGACCTGGATGCCGGACTGACGCGGTTGCGTGAGGCGCGCGAGGCGCTGCAGTCGGGACTGGCCGGCGATGCCGGGAGCGGCGGGCGCATCGATGCGGCAACAGCAGCGGTGCTGGTCGATTCCGAGACGCTCTCCCAGCTTTCGGCGGCGATGGCCGCGCTTCCGGGGCGGGCGCGGGTGCCGGACGGCGGCACGGGGACCGGACAGTTCAGGTGGCCGGTTGAAGGGCGTATCGCCCGCGGGTTCAATGTTCCTGACGCTGCGGGTGTCCGGCATCCCGGCCTGACGCTCAGCGCGCCGCCGCTGTCGCTGGTGGTGGCGCCGGCGGATGCGATGGTACGGTATGCGGGGCCGTTCCTCGACTATCAGAACGTGATCGTGCTGGAAACCGACGAGGGGCGGCTGATCGTTCTGGCGGGCCTGGCGCAGATCAATACCCGCAGCGGCGAGCCGGTCGCGCGGGGTGCGCCGCTGGGAATGCTTGGCGGCCGCTCTCCGAATGTTGATGAATATGTGATGCTTCAGGATACGGAAACTGGCTCTGGTCTGCGGGAGTCTCTGTATATAGAAATCAGGGATGGACGGGGTCCGGTGGATCCGGTCTCCTGGTTCGAAGGCGAAAACGGATAGGAAATGCGCCCAATGAAAAAGATTTGGCTTGCCGGGCTGTCCGGTGCGGCACTCGGTCTGGTTTTCAGCACGCAGCTTGCGGGACCGATCGTTGCACAGGAGACGGATGAGCAGAGCAGTGTCTATGAGCAGCTTGACCTGTTTGGCGACATCTTTGAGCGCATCCGGAGTTCCTATGTCGAAGAGGTGGATGAAAAGAAGCTGATCCAGAGCGCGATCAACGGCATGCTCGCTTCGCTCGATCCGCATTCCAGTTACCTGCCGCCGGACGATTTCGACGATATGCGGGTGCAGACCAAGGGCGAATTCGGCGGCCTCGGCATCGAGGTCACCCAGGAGGACGGCTTCGTCAAGGTGGTCACACCGATGGACGGCACACCGGCCGCGGAAGCGGGAATGCAGCCGAACGACCTGATTACCCATGTGGACGGGGAAAGCGTTCTGGGGCTGACCCTGAATGACGCGGTGGACCTGATGCGCGGGCCGGTCGGGTCGAGCATCAACATCACCGTCGTGCGTGAAGGGGTCGATGAGCCGTTCGACGTGGAGATCACCCGCGAAACGATCAAAATTGCCGCAGTCCGCTCGCGGCTCGAAGATGGGGTGGTGGTGCTTCGGGTCTCGACCTTCAACGAGCAGACCTATCCCAACCTGCAGGAACAGTTGGCCGAACTGGTCGAGGAAGCGGGCGGCATGAGCGAGGTGACCGGCGTGGTGCTCGATCTGCGCAACAATCCCGGCGGGCTGCTGACCCAGGCGATCGAAGTCACCGATGCCTTTCTTGAATCCGGCGAAATCGTTTCGACCCGGGGCCGCGATCCGCGTGACAGCGAGCGCTACAATGCGACTCCGGGCGATCTGACGGATGGCAAGCCGGTGGTGGTGGTGATCAACGGCGGGTCCGCCAGTGCGTCGGAGATCGTTGCAGGGGCCCTCAAGGACCATCACCGGGCGGTGATCATCGGTACGCAGAGCTTCGGCAAGGGATCGGTGCAGACCATAATGCCGGTGCAGGGTGACGGTGCGATGCGTCTGACCACGGCGCGCTACTATACCCCGTCGGGGCGGTCGATTCAGGCACTGGGCGTGGCACCTGACATCATCGTCGAGCCGGTGCCGGTCGATCAGGCAGCGGCGGAGGAGCCGGAAGAAACCCGGCCCGCCCGCCGGACCGAGGCCGATCTGCGCGGGTCGCTGGAAAACGACTCGCTGACCGAGGACGAAAAGAAGATCCTCGAGGAGGACCGAACCCGCAAGGAAGAGACCGCCCGTCTGCGCAAGGAGGACTATCAGCTGTCCTACGCGATCGACATTCTGCGCGGTCTGGCCGTGCTCGGCAACAACAACTGAGGCGGTCGCGGTGACGGCCACGGTCGATCCCCTGAAGCTGCCATACCGGCCCTGCGTCGGTGTGGTGCTGTTCAATCCGCAGGGCCTGGTGTTTGCTGGCCAGCGGATCGACAATCCCGGCCCGGCCTGGCAGATGCCGCAGGGCGGTATTGACAAAGGCGAGAAGCCGAAAGTGGCGGCCCTGCGCGAACTGGGTGAAGAAACCGGGATTCCGGCGGATGCGGTCGAGGTCGTGGCGAAATCCGCCGACTGGCTGACCTACGATCTGCCCGACGACCTGGTTGGCCGGATCTGGAAAGGCCGCTACCGGGGCCAGAAGCAGCGCTGGTTTCTGCTCAAATTCCTCGGCGAGGATTCCCAGGTGAACATCGCCACCGCGCATCCCGAGTTCAGCCGATGGGCATGGATGGAGCCGGACCGGCTGATCGAGAGCATCGTGCCGTTCAAACGGTCGCTCTATGAAGCGGTTTTTGCCGAGTTCCGGCCGTTGTTCCGTGCCGGTTCCTGAAGCGGGTGTTTCCCCGGCGAAACCCCGGCACGGCACATGACCCGGCCGGTCAGTCGCCGGAGATTTCCTTCAGGCGTGGAACGGCGTCGCCGGTGCCTGGGTCGAGACTGAAAAACGCCTGACAGTCCGGCCAGCCGTATCCCCAGCGCCAGGGCAGGCCGCTGCAGGGCTGTCCGCCGATACGCACCGCGCTGAACATTCCTTCCGCGATCAGCGAATAGGCGAGACTGACCTCGTCCTGACTCAGCCCGTATTCGCCGGCGAGCGGTTCGGTGCGCGACGCCGCAGTGTCCTCGACACAGGATTTCAGGGCAAGATCGGCGGCAAGCCGGTTTGCGTAGCTGGCTTCCGGTTCCGGATCGGGGCCGGCCGAGTGGTAGGCGCGGTCATGGGTGACGCAGCAGTGTTCCCAGGGCGGGCGCTCGGAATGGATGTCGGCCAGGGCCGGGATCGCCCGCCCGGCAATTGCCCAGATCGTCGACATGCCGCCGCTGCAGCCGTCGGTGGTGAAGGCGTTCAGTTCCACGCCGGGGCGGTTCCGCCGTTCGGCGAGCGCGGTGTGGCCGAGCATCTCGATCGATTTGAGCCATTGCGGAGAATTGCCGCTCGGCGCCTCCTCCTGGGCGGTGGCAGCGGCGGCAGAGAGGGCGGCGAGGCAGACCGCCACCGCGGAAATCGGGCAGCGGGTCATTTCAGCCGGGCTCCGGCCGCTCGAGGTCCGCCGCGTCGATGAACGGGAAAAACACGCCGCCCGACCAGAGGCCGAACCGTTCAATGCCACCGCTCTCATGGCATTCGGCAATCTCGACCAGGCGGTAGAAGCTCTTGCGGTCGATCAGCGCCTCCAGCCCTGCCCGGACCATGACATAGGGCGCGTGCTCACCCGTTTCCGGGTGGTGGGCGAGGCGGATCGGGTGGTCGGGTCCGGCGACGACCACATCGTCAACCTGGGTGGTGAAGCTGATCGACCGGGAGGCTCCGGAGCCCTCGGTGGTGAAGTCGACGGCCACGAACGGCGCATCCTCGACGGTGATGCCGCATTTTTCGACCGGGGTTACCAGAAAGTACCGGTCGCCCTCGCGTTTGAGAACCGAGGAGAACAGCTTGACCAGCGGTTTGCGGCCGATCGGGGTGCCAAGATAGTACCAGGTGCCGTCGCGGGCGATGCGCATGTCGAGATCGCCGCAGAACGGCGGATTCCACAGATGGACCGGGGCGGGGCCGCGTTTGGCAGCTTCGCGGGCCGCGCCGGCGATGCTTTCTGCGCCGGGCGGGGCGGCGGGGATTCCGCCGCTGTCCAATTTGTGATCGTCATTGCCCATTGTCCTGGCGGTCCCGCAGGTTATGCTTTCAGGTGAAGGAATAGATTTAATTTGGCGGGCGGGCAATTGCACCGCACCTGGAACAGGGCGAACCCAGATGACGGATACAGGCGACCTCATGGCCGAGATCGAAGCCACCGGCGAGCGGCTGGTTCAGGCGCGGGAGATGATCTCGCGGCGGATCATCGGCCAGGAATCTGTTGTGGAACAGACGCTTATCGCGATTCTGTGCGGTGGGCACGGGTTGCTGGTTGGGGCGCCCGGGCTGGCAAAGACACGGCTGGTAGAGACGCTGGGCACGGTCCTGGGGCTTCATGCCAATCGCATACAGTTTACTCCCGACCTGATGCCCGCCGACATTCTCGGGGCGGAAGTGCTGGAAACCGGAGCCGACGGCACGCGGGCGTTCCGGTTCATCGACGGGCCGATCTTCTGTCAGCTGTTGATGGGCGACGAGATAAACCGCGCCAGTCCGCGCACCCAGTCGGCGCTGCTGCAGGCAATGCAGGAGCATGAAGTATCGGTGGCGGGGCAGCGGCGGGACCTGCCGGCGCCTTTTCATGTGCTGGCGACGCAAAATCCGATCGAGCAGGAGGGTACCTATCCGCTGCCGGAGGCGCAGCTCGACCGGTTCCTGTTGCAGATCGACGTGGACTATCCCGGGCGCGACGACGAGCGGGCAATCGTTCTGGCGACGACCGGCGTCGAGGATGCGGAGGCGCGGCCGGTCTTTGACGCGGGAAGCCTGATTTCGGCGCAGCGGCTGATCCGGCGCCTGCCGGTGGGCGAAATGGTGCTGGAACGGATCCTCGATCTGGTGCGGGCCGCCCGGCCTGGCTCCGGTGACGCCCATGCGGATGTGGATGCGACGGTAAGCTGGGGGCCGGGACCGCGCGCGGCGCAGGCGCTGATGTTGACCGTTCGGGCCCGGGCGCTGATCCAGGGGCGGCTGGTGCCCGATCTCGACGACGTGGCGGCGCTGGCGCATCCGGTGCTGATTCACCGCATGGCGCTCGGGTTCGCCGCCCGGGCGGAGGGGCGGACCCTGAGCGGGCTGATTGCCACGCTTGTGCAGGATACGATTGACCGGGAGGCCGCTGCGTGAGCGAGCCCGCTCCGCGTGGCAGGGACAAACCCCAGGGTCCGGTGGGGCTGCGCCGCGACGCCGAGAAGATCGGCGGAGCGCTCCCGCCGCTGCTGGCGGAGGCGGAGACCCTGGCTGCGACGGTGGCGATGGGCGAGCACGGACGCAGGCGCGCGGGCACTGGCGAGAATTTCTGGCAGTACCGTCAGGCGGTTCCCGGTGATGCGCGCGCGACCGTCGACTGGCGCCGGTCGGGCCGGTCGGACGTGCAGTTCATCCGGGAAATGGAATGGGAGGCGGCGCAGACTGTCAGCCTCTGGGTGGATGACGCGCAGTCGATGGATTACCGCGACATTGCCAGCCCGCGCAGCAAGCGCGAGCGTGCGGCGCTGCTGGCGCTGGCGCTGTCGGTCCTGCTGATCCGGGCAGGAGAACGGGTGTCGCTGATGAACAGCGCCGCGGCGCAGCCCCTGTCCGGCCGGACCCAGCTCAACCGTCTGGCGATGGAACTCGGCCGCGATCCGGGAGACGGGCGGCCGGATTACGGAGCGCCGCCGGCGGACCGGATGACCCGTGGCGGGCGGGCAGTGTTTTTCTCGGATTTCCTCGGCGAGCCCGACGAGATGATCCCGGCGCTGTCCCATGCGGCGGATCTTGGGGTGCGGGGGTGTTTCGTTCAGGTTTTGGACGAGTCCGAGGAGGTGTTTCCGTTCGATGGCCGGGTGGTGTTTCGCAGCATGGGCGGCAGCACGGAATTCGAGGCCCAGCGGGCGCGCAATCTGAAAGAGGATTACGCCGAACGGCTTGCGGGCCGCAGGCGGCGGCTGGACGGGTTCGCGCGGCAGCTCGGGTGGCGCTGTCTGCATCACCGGACCAGTGAGAGCCCACGGGCGGCGCTGCTCTGGCTGTACATGGCATTGGGCGAAGGGAGCTGAGGGACGCGATGGTGCTTGGACCGCTTGCCTTTCTGGCGCCGTGGCTGCTGATCGGACTGGTGGCGCTGCCGGTGCTGTGGTGGCTGCTGCGGGCGGTGCCGCCGGCGCCGTTGCGGCGGCTGTTTCCCGGCGTGCGGCTGCTTCTCAACCTCGACGAGAAGGAGCGGATGCCGGCACAGACTCCCTGGTGGCTGCTGCTGTTGCGGATCGTCGCGCTGGCCGCGGTGGTGCTCGCCTTCGCCGAACCGGTGCTCAACCCGCGGGCGGGACGCACCGAAGGACCGCTGCTGGTGCTGCTCGACGGCGGCTGGGGCGATGCGCCAGACTGGCCGGTGCGGATCGACCGGATATCCCAGGCGCTCAATGACGCGGTTCAGGACAGCAGGCCGGTCGCGGTGGTATCGCTCGCGGATGTGCCGCCGGCGGAAGGCGGTCTGACGTTTCGGGCGGCGCATGACTGGGCGGATCGGCTGGCCGGTCTGGCGCCGGCGGCGTGGAGCCCGGACCGGGCGGCCTGGGCCGAATGGTTTGCCGACCGGCCGGAAAGCTTTTCGACGCTGTGGCTCAGCGACGGGCTCGACCGTCCGGGCACCGCACCGCTGGCCGAGGCGCTGCTCGGGCGTGGTCCGGTGTCGTTCGTGCCACCGAACCGGCCGGCGCGCGGCCTGACCCCGGCGCGGCTGGAGGCGGGGGCTTTGACGGTGACGGCGGTGCGGGTGCCGCAGCCGGAGGCCGGGACGGTCGCGCTCAGAGCCATAGGTCCCGATCCGAACGGAGTCGAGCGGGTGCTGGGCACCGGCAGCGCGGCATTCGATGCCGGTGCGGACGCGGTCGACGTGGCCATCGAGATGCCGGTGGAACTGCGCAACCGGGTGTCGCGTATCGAACTGGCCGACGGCCGCTCGGCGGCCGGCATTGTCCTGGCCGACGATGCGGTGCGCCGCCGCAAGGTTGCGCTGATGGCCGCGGGTGCCGGCAGTGAGGCGCAGGATCTGATTGATCCGCTGAACTATCTGCGCAAGGCGATGCTGCCGTTTGCCGAGATCGTCGAAGCGCCGCTGCTGGACATGCTGCAGTCGGCGCCGGACGTGCTGGTGCTGGCGGATGTCGCCGGTTTTACCGACGGCGAGCGTCAGGCCGTCACCGACTGGGTCGAGGCTGGCGGTGTTCTGATAAGGTTTGCCGGACCGCGTCTGGCACAGTCCGGTGCGGGGCAGCTTGAAGTCGATCCGCTGCTGCCGGTCAGGCTGCGGGCCGGTGGGCGGTCGGTGGGCGGCGCCATGTCCTGGGGCGCGCCGCGCCGGTTGAGCCCGTTCGGCGAGGACGGTCCGTTCGCGGGACTGGTGGTGCCGGATGACGTGGATATTTCTGCGCAGGTGATGGCACAGCCGGATCCGGATCTGCAGCAGCGGGTGCTGGCGGCGCTGGAGGACGGCACGCCGCTGATTACCGGCAAGCCGCTCGGCCAGGGCCGGGTGGTGCTGTTTCATGTGACCGCCAGTGCCGGCTGGTCGAACCTGCCGCTGTCGGGACTGTTCGTGCAGATGCTGGAGCGGCTGACCCAGAGCGCGGGCGGGATCGTCGCGGACAGTCAGGACATCGGCGACGCGGTCTGGTCGCCGGTCCAGGTTCTGGACGGTTTTGGCGGCCTTCATCTGCCAAGTCTGATTGCCGGGGTTCCAGGCGGGGTTCTGGCAACGGAACGGCCTTCGGTACTGGCGCCGCCGGGGATCTATGCAAGCGGCGAGCGCAGAACCGTGTTCAATACTCTCGGCGCGGAATCGCGCCTGGCTGAACTCGGGGCGCTTCCGGCGGGAGTGGCTGTCGAGGCGATGGATCAGGCGCGGGAGCGGCCGCTGGGGCCGTGGCTGCTGGCGCTGGCGCTGGTGCTGCTGATGGTGGATGTTCTGGTGACGCTTTGGGTGTCCGGCAGGCTGTCGCGGTTCGCACGGGTGGCGGCGGCGGCAGTGCTGGCGGGCGTGCTGGCTTCCACAGGGAGTGATCCTGCCGCCGCCCAGTCGGGCGCCGATGCCGATGCGGACGCGCTCTATGCTGCGAATACGACAGTGCTCGCCTATGTCGAGACCGGCAGCCCCCGGATCGACCGGGTCAGCGCTGCCGGACTGAAAGGGCTGAGCAGGGCGCTGTTCGAGCGGACGTCGATCGAACCGGGCGATCCGGTGGCGATCGATCTGGAAACCGACGACCTGTCGCTGATTCCGCTGCTCTACTGGCCGGTCACCGACGGGCAGGTGACGCCGTCCGATGCTGCCTATACCCGGCTCAACGACTATCTGCGGCATGGCGGAATGATCCTGTTCGACACGATGGACAGCGACCTCGGGGCGGGAATCAGCGGCACGACGCCAAACGGCAGGGTCCTGCAGCGCATTGGTCTGCGGCTCGACATTCCACCGCTGGCGCAGATTCCGGCGGATCATGTTCTGACGCGGACGTTCTATCTGCTGCAGGACTTTCCGGGCCGCTGGCACAGTGCGCCGGTCTGGGTGGAGGCGCCGCAGGATGCCCAGGAGGTCGACGGCCTGCCGTTCCGCAACCTGAACGACGGCGTGACCCCGGTGGTGATCGGCGGCAACGACTGGGCCTCCGCATGGGCGATCCAGGACAACGGCCAGCCGATGTTTCCGGTCGGCCGGGGGCTGGGCGGGGAGCGTCAGCGGGAGATGGCGATCCGGTTTGGCATCAATCTGGTGATGCATGTGATGACGGGAAATTACAAATCCGACCAGGTTCATGTGCCTGCACTTCTTGACCGATTGGGGCAGTAGCATATGCAAAGCCTTGTTTTTGAACCGGTTCTTCCACTCTGGACAATCTCCGCGCTGGCTGTGGCGACGGTCGTGGTTCTGGCGCTGGCGGTCTGGCGCGGACTGACCGGCTGGTGGCTGCGGGCGCTGGCGGCGCTGGTGCTGATCGTTGCCCTGTCAGGGCCGTCCCTGCGGGAGGAGGATCGGGCGCCGGTGAGCAATATCGTGCTGCTGGTCATTGACGACAGCGCAAGCAACCGGATCGACGCCCGGTCGGACCAGGTGGCGGATGCGGTGGCGGAACTGACCGCGGATCTCGACGGGATGGAGACGGTGGAACTGCGGGAACGCCGCGTGACCAATGCCGGCGACGACGGGACGGAGCTTCTGGCCGGACTGGCGGATCTGGCTGCCGAAGTCCCCGGGGACCGGATTGCCGGGGCGATTCTCGTCACCGACGGACAGGTGCACGATGCGGGTGCCCTCGAGACGTTTCCTGCGCCGGTGCATGTACTGTTGACCGGGGCTCAGGGTGACTGGGACAGGCGGGTGGTGATCGAGACCGCGCCGGCGTTCGCCATCGTGGACGAGACGGTGAGCCTGGTTCTGAAAGTGGAGGATACGGGTGCGGCTCCGGCGGCGGGTGTGAGCGTGCCGCTGCTGATCTCGCTGGACGGAACCGAGCCGCTGCGGTTCGACGTGCCGCTGAACCGGTCGGTGACGCTGCCGGTGACGCTGACCCGGGGCGGGGTGAACGTGCTGCAGATCTCGACGCCGGTGGCCGCAGGCGAACTGACGGACCGGAACAACGCGGCGGTGGTATCAATCAACGGGGTCCGGGACCGGCTGCGGGTGCTGCTGGTTTCAGGCGAACCCTATCCCGGGGAACGGACCTGGAGGAACCTGCTGAAATCCGACCGTGCGGTCGATCTGGTGCACTTCACGATCCTGCGGCCGCCAAACAAGCAGGATTTCGTTCCGGTGTTCGAACTGTCGCTGATCGCGTTTCCGACCCAGGAACTGTTCATGGAAAAGGTCGACGAGTTCGACCTGATCATTTTTGACCGGTACCAGCGGCGCGGGATTCTGCCCAACCGGTACTTCGAGAACATTACCCGTTACGTGCGCGACGGCGGGGCGCTGCTGATCGCCACGGGCACGGATTTCGCCGGTGCGGAAAGTCTCTACCGGACGCCGCTGCGTGAGGTTCTGCCGGTCGAACCGACAGCGATCGTCGTGGAGGAAGGGTACAGGCCGCGCATTTCACCGATTGGCGAACGGCATCCGGTCACGGCGGGTCTGGTGGACCATGCGCCGCATCCGGTCGAGTCGGATGGATCGCCGGGATGGGGACGCTGGTTCCGCATCATCGACATGGAGGCATCGGCCGACAGCGAGACGGTGATGACCGGTCCCGACGACCGGCCGCTGCTGGTTCTGGATCGGCAGGGGCAGGGTCGGATCGCGGTTCTGGCTTCCGATCATGCCTGGCTTTGGAGCAGGGGTTTCGAGGGCGGCGGCCCGCAGCTGGAACTGTTGCGGCGGCTGGCGCACTGGCTGATGCAGGAACCGGAACTGGAGGAAGAGGTTCTGCGGGGAACCGGGGCCGGCGGCGAGATTTCGGTTCGGCGGCGCACGCTCGAGGACAGCGTTCCTCCGGTGGTGGCGACCAGTCCCTCGGGAAACAGCGTCGAACTGAATCTGGTGGAAACTGCACCGGGGCAGTGGGACGGCGTTATCGAAGACGCAGAGAACGGCGCGTGGCAGCTTGAGAACGGCGACCGGAGCGCCGTTGCGGTGGTCGGACCGTCGGCACCTCGGGAGTTCGCCAGCGTCATCTCGACGGGGGAACTGCTGCAGCCGCTGGTGTCGGCGACCGGTGCCGGGGTTCGTCGGATCGCGGAAGGCGTGCCGGATCTGCGAGTCGTGCGCGAGGGGCGGGTTGCGGAAGGCCGCGGCTGGCTTGGGCTGGTCGACCGTGAGGCCTATCAACTGCTCGACGTCCGCCAGGTGGCGCTGGCCCCCGGTTGGCTGATGCTGCTGCTGGCGGCGGGGCTCGCGTTTGCCGCCTGGCGGGTCGAGGGGCGTTAGCGCGGAATCCAGCCAGGACTTGAGGAATTCGCCGGTTGCGTCCCGGGCGGAGATTGCTCAAACATGCCCCTGAAAGAAGCGGTTTCAGGGGCATGGCGCGTGGCAGGCATTCCGCAAACGGCGCGCGTGATGATCGTCGGCGGCGGCATTGTCGGCCGCTCCGTTGCGTATCACTTCGGCAGGCCGGGATGCCGGGACGTGGTTCTGCTGGAACGCAAGCTGCTGACCGGCGGAACCACCTGGCATGCAGCGGGTCTGATCGGTCAGCTGCGTGCGTCAGACACGATGACGCGGCTCGCGCGGTACACCCCGGAACTTTACGGAACGCTTGACGAGGAGACGGGCCTTGCGACGGGGTTTCGCCGTACCGGGTCGATCGCCATTGCCCTGATGGAGCATCGTCGCGAGGAGATTCTGCGTCAGATATCAATGGCGCGGGCGTTCGGAGGTGAGATCGACGTGATCAGTGCGGCGGAGGTGCGGAACCGCTATCCGCATGTCAGGGTCGATCACGTGAGGGCCGCGATGTATCTGCCGTGGGACGGTCAGGGAGAACCCGCCAACATCGCCCATGCACTCGCCAAAGGGGCCCGGCAGAACGGGGTTGCCATAGTCGAGCGGGTTGCGGAGACCGGGTTCCGGCGCGCCGGGCGGCGAATTCTCGCGCTCGACTGGGACGACGGGACGCAAAGCGGCTCGATTGAGGTCGGGATGGCGGTGAACCGTGGCGGCATGTGGGCGCGCCAGCCTGGCCTGATGGCGGGTGTCAACGTGCCGCTGCAGGCCTGCGAGCATTTCCATGTGGTGACGGACCTCGACAACTTGTGGGTGGCGGCGGGATTCAACTCGATCGGCATTTTGTCCGCGGGTGGCACCGGTCTTGCGCTGGCGGAGCGGATCGACAGCGGCGAAAAACCGTTCGATCACGGCGACGTGGATATTGCGAGGATACAGCCGTTTCACGGCAATCGGGCGTGTCTGCCTGAGCGGTCTACCGAAACGCTCGGGCTGCTCTACGCGGATCATTTTTCATTCCGTCAAAAAACGACGGCACGCTGGATTCGCCGGTCGCCTTTTCATGAGCATCTGCGCTCAGAAGGGGCGGTTTTCGGTGAAGTTGCCGGGTGGGAACGCGCCAACTGGTTCGCCGATCCGGGCCAGACGGCAGCATATGATTACGGCTGGAAGCGGCAAGCGTGGTTTGAAAATTCCGCCCGCGAGCACCAGGCGGTCCGCGCCGGTGACGGTCTCCATGACATGACGAGCCGTGGTAAAACAAGGGTCGAGGGTCGCGACGCGGAGGCCGTGCTGAACTATGTGGCGGCGGCAAACCCGTCGGTGCCGGTTGGCAGGATCGTCTACACCCAGTTTCTCAACAGCCGTGGGTGTATCGAGGCGGACGTTACGGTCACCCGTCTGGCGGAAACGGAAGACCTGGTGGTTGCGCCGGCGGCGACGCGTCCGGCCGATGAGGAGGCGTTGCGGCAACACGCCACCCGCTTCGCGGTATCAGTGACTGAGGTTACCGGCGCCGAAGCGGCAATTGCGGTGATGGGGCCCGAAGTGCGCAGGCTGATGCAGGCGGTGTCCCCGAACGATTTCTCCAATGCCGTCGATCCGTTTGGAACCGCGCGGCCAGTAGAAATCGGCATGGCTCCGGCACGGGCGCACCGAGTTTCCTGTGCCGGGGAGTTGGGATGGGAGGTCCATGTTACGACGGAAATGGCTGGGCATTTTTTCGAAGTGCTTTGGCACACAGGCAAGGAGATGGGCGCAAGGCTTTGCGGCACGCATGCGGTCGACAGTCTGCGGATCGAACGGGCATTTCTCCATTTTGGCCGTGACATCGGCTGTAAGGGTCATGTTCTTGAGGCGGGACCTGGGTTTGCCGTCGCCCTTTCCAAGACTGATTTCATCGGCCGTGAAGCGGTATTGCGGACGCGTGACACGGGTCTGTCACGACGGCTGCTGCAGTTCTGTCTGACCGACCGATCCCGAACCGATGCTGTATCACGCCGAGCCTGTGGTGCGGGACGGAAAGATCGCCGGGTATCTCAGGTCCGGGGCCTACGGGCATTTTCTTGGCGGTGCCGTGGGACTTGGCTACGTCCCCTGCGAGGGCGATGCCGTGGAGGACCTTCTGGCGTCCCGCTACGAAACCGAGGTCGCCGATCAACGGGTCCCGGCACGGGTTTCGCTTCGGCCGATTTACGATCCGGAAGGTCTGCGGGTGCGGCAATGATACAGGTGTTTCGCCTCTGCCTGGGCGTGTTTGGTCGCGGGAAGAAAGGCATGGGCATCTCAGCACTGTCCGTTTTCATGCTGTCACTTGCCGGCTGTACTTCGGCGCTGGCTTCGGAGCGGCGGTTGATGGAGGTGTCGGAGGCGGCGCAGTTCGAGGCTGTCGGGCGGCTGAACATTGCCGGCAGAAGATTTTGTACCGCGACGCTCATCTCGCCGCAGCAGGTGCTGACGGCGGCTCACTGTCTCTTCAATCCGCGCACGCACCGGCCCGTGCCGCTCGCCGATCTGCGGTTCGTCGCCGGGCTCTATCGGGATGAATATGCGGCATTGAGAAAGGTCAAGGGGGTGGCGGTTCTGCCCGGATTCGACCCGGAGCGCGACGTGTCGGTAACGGAGATCCAGAATGATCTCGCGATCATCGAGCTTTCGGAGCCGATCGATCCGGAGAGCGTGCGGCCAATCGGGCCGACAGGTTTGACGCGGGAACCGGGTACGGTCGCCATGGTGTCCTATGCAAAGGATCGCAGGTATCTGCCTTCGATACAGGAGAACTGCGCGTTTGCCCTGACGGCCGGTGGCGTCGCCGTAGTCGGGTGCGCGGTGAATTTTGGCGCCTCGGGGGCGCCGGTTCTTGCAGAAATCGACGGCGGCAGCACGCTCGTCGCGGTTGTCTCGGCTATGGGCCGTGATGCGGAAGGCAGAGATCTGACCTTCGCGGTGCCCGCGGTTCCGGCTGTCGAGGCGCTACGGATTGAACTGAACCGGACGGTGTGGGCGGACGGCGTGCAGAGTGAAGAATCCGCTGCGGATGAGCCTTGAAATCCGAAAAATCGCTCCCAAATCATTGCCATCCGGCGGCTGAAACAGCGTCGGATCTGAACCAGGGGATCTGTCCAGTGAGGAAGATACCCGAACCATGTGTCGCTTCTAAAGGAGGATGCAACTATGCGTCATTTTGATCTCACCCCGCTTTACCGTTCGACTGTCGGCTTCGACCGTCTTGCCAGTGTGCTCGACCAGGTGATGACGTCCGACGTCAGTCAGAACACCTACCCCCCTTACAACATCGAAAAGACCGGTGACGATGCCTACCGCATCACCATTGCGGTCGCCGGATTTTCCGAAGACGAACTGAGTGTCGAGGCGCGCGAGGGTCAGTTGATCGTCGCTGGACGCAAGGCCGAGACTGCTGAGGAGGACAAACCGAATTTCCTCCATCGCGGTATCGCAACGCGCGCGTTTGAGCGCAGGTTCCAGCTCGCTGACCACGTGCGCGTGAACGACGCCATTACCGAAAACGGTCTCCTTCACGTTGATCTGGTCAGGGAAGTTCCGGAAGCGCTGAAACCGCGTCGGATTCAGATTTCCAGCAGGCCCGCTGTCGACGCCGAGGCCACTGCAGTCTGAGCCGGCCGTTCACCGGCAGATGAAGGAATGGCCCGCCTGTTTGGCGGGCCATTTGCGTTTCCGGCGTGAAGTTCTCCTTGGGCCGGAGCATTGCACGAGGTTGCCAACCAGCCTTCGCACCCGGCAATCGGGTGTGCATCTCTTTGCGTATTCCGGCGTTCTTGACGGAGTTCCTGATTCGGATGGAGAGAATCGAACCCGATGTTGCCGATTCGGCCGGAAGACAGTGATCGAAACTTCGCGCTGTTTTTTTTACTGTTGAGCGGTTTTCTGCCGAACGGGCGCGATTCCCGACTGCGGAATGGCGAAAACTGCGGACAGTAATCATTGTGGTGCCAGAAGATGTTTTTCGGCAATACTGCAAATGAAAACCGCAGCGCCGGAAAAAGGTCAGGGTTGTTGAGCCAACTTCCACGACCCGCGAAAAATCCGGCCACATTGTGATGCCCTGTACTCTGGACCTCACACGGTATTCGATCAACTAAACTTGAAGCCGACTCGCGTTTCCCATGCACCCCGGATTAATTCAGGGTTCTTTTCATATCCGCAAACCCCACAATTTTCTACGGGGGTTGCTCTACCTATGCGCGAATTCAGGTGTCGTGACATACGTCGTGGGCGGGTATCCGCCGCTTATGGTTAACGCACATTTTCGGGGTCGATTTTATGCCGCGGGATCGCAGTATCGCCGCCGAGGGGCCAAAAATTGTGTGAGGAGTAAGCGATGGCAATCGCGACTACGGGAACTGGGCTGGACCAGGTTGTTAACATCATCCTGAATGATCAGGGCCTCGAACGACTGGAGAGCTATGCCGACCGGCTGGAAGCCGCAAAAGCCGCCGACGGAATGAACAAGATTATCATTCAGGCCGTCAAAGCCACCGGCGCCGCAAACGACGGCAAGATCGACATGTCCGACATTCGCGCAATTTCGCAATGGTTTGAGAAGAATTCTTCGGTTGCAGAAGATTTCGCGGAACTTTACGGCGAACAGCGCTACGGACGGGAAACCGGCTTCCAGCTGGTTCTGGACGACGGCAACATGACGCGCCTTGAAGGAATGAACGGCATCGACTTCGTTGCTGCAGGGTTCTACCGGATGGCGTTTGGTATCGGCGGACGCAACGACAAGCAGCTTCTGGATGAACGCGGCAATGCGAGTACCTACATCTCAACCGTCGCGGAGTACCTCGACAAGGTGTTTACCAGCGCCGATTTCGCCAGCATGCGTAACACCTCGGTGCAGACCGACGTCAACGGCAGCACCGGTACGAGCCTCGATGATATCGTTGATATCATCATGGACGATCCCAAGCTCGTCGAGAACGTGTCGCTGACCGACCGGGTCGAAGCCGCCAATGCCGCCGACGGAATGAACAAGATCATCAAGGCTGGACTGATTGCCACCGGCGCCGCAAATGACAGCACGATAGATGTCGCTGACATTCGTGCGCTGGCCGGCTGGATCACCGGCGATGCATCGCGCAAGAAAGCCTTCGCAGACTTCTACGGTACCAGCGTCAATGGCGTCGAAACCGGCTACCAGCTTGTCGAAGGTGAAAGCGCCACGACCAAGATCGGCGGCCTGAACGCGATCGATTACGTGGTGCGTGGCCTCTATCAGGTCGGGTTCGGCGTGAGTTCGAGCGACGGTCTGCGGCTTTTGGACGAAACCGGCCGTACGGATCAGTACATCAGCACGATTGCGGCCACGCTCGACGACATGCTGACCTCCGCGGACATGCGGGCGCTGACCAACGATGCGGTCGATCACGACTATGCCGGAACCACCGGAACCGGCCTGGATGCCATCGTCGACATCATCATGAACGACTCCGGTCTCAAGTCCCACATTACTGCTTCCGACATCGCCGAAGGGGCCGCAGCGGCTGATGCGATGAACCATATCATCGTCGATGCGATGAAGGCCGTGGGCGCGACCAATGACGGAAAGATCGACAGTCTCGACATCTATCGGATGAACGACTGGATCCGTTCGGACGCAGGCCGGTTGGCCGAGTTTGTTGCCCTGCACGGTGATGACGAGCGGGGCAGCGAAACCGGGTACCACAAGATCGTCAACGATGGCGCCAACACGAAAATGGGTGTGATGAACGTCGTGAATGACGTTGCGGACGGCATCTATCACATTTCCAACGAGAACAACGGCTATCGGTTTGAGGATGAGGACGGGAACCTCGACGTCCATGTCCGCACCGTGCGGGACTGGCTGAACGACTTCATGACCGACTCGGACATGGATGAACTGGCCGGGATGATAAAGACCGGCGGGACAGGTCGTGACTTCATTACCGGATCGTCGCAGGGTGACGTTCTCGACGGTGGAGCCGGCAATGACGTGGTCAATGGCGGTGACGGCGGCGACATTCTGCTTTCGATGGGATGGGGCGGTCGGCCAGGTGCGTGGCTGCATCGCGGTCGCGGCGACACGGGCGATCTCGTCGACGACACCGACATGCTGACTGGTGGCGACGGCGCGGACCGGTTCATCTTCCGCTGGCTGATCGACGGCAAGGACCACATCATCGACCGCAACCGCGATTCAAACGGCAATGTCGACTATACGATGTCCGGAGTTGCCGGTGAGAACAGCAATGTTCACGATCACTGGGTTCAGAGCATGGGCACGAAGATCGTAACCGATTTTGACGCCTCCGAGGGCGACACCCTCGAGTTCGAGGGTCACGTCATCTTCCTCGACAACGCCAAACACACCGATTTTGACGGTGACGGAAACACGGACACCGTTCTGTCCTTCCGGACATGGACCCGTTTCCAGAATGCGCATTCGGGTGACTGGGTGGGTGAAGTCGTCGTTCTCGACGAAATCATCCAGGCGAGCGACATCGAGTTGCAGCGTTATGTCTACTACGGGGTGGAAGATCCCTATACCGCGCATGCCAGCACCAACGGCATGCTGATGTAACAGGCCGGAGAGCGGCGGCGGACGAAGGTTCGCCGCCGTTTTCATCAGGCAGGGACGGTCACCCGGCGTGCAGAGGCGCGTCAACGGCCGGTCCGATACGCAATCCGGAAAATTCGACCTCCAGCCCGCCGCGCTCCGGAGAACAGGCCATCGGGCCGGCCCTCGCGGGCTCGGCTGGGAATGGCGCCAGCCGCGCCATGCGCCACGGCGAATCCTCAACCGCGCACTGGACAAGGACCGCGGCGCCGCGTCGGGTCATCCGAACCGAAATCCATGTGTCCGGCGCGGCATCCGGCAACGGAATCACCGACCAGTCCGAGCCGTCTGCGGTCACAACCACACTGAAATGCATCAGGCCGTCGGTAAACTCGATGCCGGCCTTGATCCAGGTTTCGGCGTCGCGGCGCAGCATCAGGCCGGCCTGGTCGTAGAGTGTTGTATAGCCGCCGCGAAAGCGGACCTCGGCCGTGAAGTCCCCGTCCACCGGTGCAAGCCAGGCGTGTCCCGAATCGCGTGTGAACCCGTAGTGGGTCCGTTGCCAGAAATCCGTGGCCTCTCCCGTGGTCAGTGTCAGTGTATCAGATCCCGCCGACCAGCGCGGCGGAGGGTTGAGCCATGTAAATGTCATCGGACCATCCTCGACCTGCGGGAAGAAGCTGGCGACTGCCCGCGCGGCGTCGCGGCAGATTTCCGCAGCCAGATCATCCGGCGAAGGTGATCCCGTGGCAAGCATCTGTGACGGAGTTGCCGATGCAGGTCACGGAATTCTTGCGAACCGTGGTTGCGGCAAGGCGCCGGGCCGGGGGATTGGCGCCTTGGAGCATAAGCGCCGGACAGTGTCCCATACGAAAAAACCGCGCTCGAATGGCGCGGTTTCCGGTAACTGACCCTGGCTTTGGCCCGTGTCTGCTTCAGCCCTGACGGGCTTTGAAACGGGGCTGGGTCTTGTTGATCACGTAGATCCGTCCCTTGCGGCGCACGACGCGGCAATCGCGATGGCGCTGCTTCAGGGAGCGAAGCGAATTGCGAACCTTCATGGCCTCTCTCCTGTGCTGCGGCGCGCGGACTGTGCCTGCGCCTGGATTAAAGTGCCCCGTTCGGGGTGGTCAATTCTGTATCCCCGGGGAGGGGAATGGTGGGCGTAACTGGGATTGAACCAGTGACCCCTTCGATGTCAACGAAGTGCTCTCCCGCTGAGCTATACGCCCGAAGCGCGTGTGCCGAGGCACCCGCTCCGTTGGGGTTCCATATACAGTGTATTTGAGGTGTTCAAGTCCTTTTGCCTTCCGGCCGCTCAGGGTTATACCTGTTGGAGGTATTTTTTGGGGTGCCGATGTTGAGAACGCCATACGAGTTGAAAACACCGGCATTTCGGCAGAGCGGCGCCGTTTTCAGCTCTCCCCACAGCGGTTCAGCCTACAGCGAGGCATTTCTGGCACGTACCGCGCTGGGGCCGCTGCGAATCAGATCGTCGGAAGATGCGTTCGTCGATGAGCTTTTTGCCAGTGCTGAAGAGTTCGGCGCCCCGATTCTCTCTGCCGTGCTGCCCCGGGCGCAGCTCGATCTCAACCGTGACGCTTCGGATCTCGACCCGGCGGTGATTTCCGGCATTCCCCGGCGCGCGGCAAATCCCAGGGTGGCCGTCGGGCTCGGCGTGATTCCGCGGGTGGTCTCCGAAGGTCAGCAGATCATGACCGGCAAGATCTCCCTCGGTGAGGCCGAGGCGTTGCTGAACGGCTACTGGCACCCCTATCACGACTGTCTGTTGCGGCTGCTCACCGAAAGCCGTGACCGGTTTGGCATGGCGGTTCTCTACGACTGTCATTCCATGCCGCAGGATGCGCTGCTCTCCGGGCCGGGGGTCTGGCGGCGGATACCGGATATCGTGCTTGGAGACCGCTTCGGGACATCGTGCGATGCATGGCTGTTTGATGCCGTGGCGGATGCGTTCAGGTCGGCGGGGTTCGATGTGGCGCGGAACACACCCTTCGCCGGCGGATATATCACCCAGGCCTACGGCAAGCCGAATCTGGGCACGCATGCAGTGCAGATTGAGATCAATCGGGCATTATACATGGATGAGGCCCGTATCGAGCGCGGGCGGGACTTTTCCAGGATCGTGTCGCTGCTGCGCGGCGTGATCGGCGAACTGTGTTCCCTCGGGGTGCGAAAGGCCGGATTGGCCGCAGAGTGAAGGCATCGCGTGCCCCGAACCGCTGCACAAAAAAAGAGGCCGTGCACAAAGGCACGGCCCAAGTCTAGGGAGGAAACGCCCATAGGGCGTGTGTGATGCACCGCATCACGTGAACCAATCTATGTCGCAGCGCAGCATAGTCAACAGGCAAATGTTTTGTGCGCGAACATTTTCTCGATTTATTTTGTGGCTGTGCAAGATTTGGGCAGTCGGATCAGGAAATTTGCAGATAGCAAAATTACCGGATCGAACGTCCGAAAATGATCGAACCGTCACCATAACGCGCGCGAATCTGATCGGCAGCATGTTCAGCACCGGATCTTTTGCCGGACAGGGGGTCGAGAAAGTCGGATTCGGGTTCCGACTCAAGTGCTTCCACAAGATCGGTGAGGCCGACGCCGATCAGCCGAAACGGCGCCTTGTCAATATCGCAACGCAGCAGGGTCCGCGCGGTACGGAACATCCGGTCCGCCATGTTGGTTGCCTGATCGCCAGTCCGGCGGCGGCTCAGGCTGCGGTGGTCGGCACGCTTCAGTTTCAGGGTGATGACGCGGCCGGCGACCGACTTGGCCTTGGCCCGTGCCGACACCCGTTCACAGAGATTCCACAGGTGCCATTCGAGGTCGCGGAGGTCGGTAACATCTTCAAAAAACGTGGTTTCCGTGGAAATCGACTTCACCGGGCGGTGTGCCGACACGGAGCGCTGGTCGAGGCCGTGGGCGAGATGGTGGAGCCGGTCGCCGAGGGAGCCGAACCGCCTTATCAGGGCTTTGCGGTCGCGTTGCCGCAGGTCGGCAATGGTCCGGATACCCTGCGATTCGAGGGCGCGGGCGGCGGAAGGACCGACGCCCCAGATGATCGAAACCGGTTTCGGGCCAAGGAAGGCTTCGGTTTCGGCACGGCCGATGATCGAGAATCCACGGGGTTTGTCGAGGTCCGAGGCGATTTTCGCGAGGAATTTGTTGTGTGACAGACCGATGGAGACGGTGATGCCAAGCTCGCGTTCCAGGCGCTTTTGCAACCGGGCAAGCTGCCAGGCGGGCGGGCCGCCGTGCAGGCGTGCGGTGCCGGTCAGATCGAGAAAGGCCTCGTCGAGCGACAGCGGCTCGACGGCGGGGGTGAGTTCCTCGAACATCGCCTTTATCTGTTTTGAAACAGCGACATAGGTGGACATGCGCGGTTTGATGATCACCGCGTCCGGGCAGAGTCGGGTGGCCTGAAACATCGGCATTGCCGAGCGGACGCCGCGGATTCGGGCAATGTAGCAGCAGGTCGAGACTACGCCGCGTTTTCCGCCACCGATGATGACCGGCAGGTTGGCGAGTTCAGGATTGTCGCGTTTTTCGACGGAAGCGTAGAACGCGTCGCAGTCGATATGGGCAATAGTGAGCGAATTCAGTTCGTTATGGGATACGACGCGCGGACTCCGGCAGGCGGGGCAGCGGGGTTCGCTGTGACCCGGGGCCAGGCAGTCGCGGCAGAGGGAGGGCGTGTCCATGATGCAGTGTAGCAGGCCAAAAACGCCGGCGGAACAGGTGTGCATTGCAACAAAACCGCCCGTTAACCGGGTGGCGGCGCGATACCCTTTCGATACCCTTTCGATACCCGACCGGTACCTACAAATCTGGCCGGCGTCGAAAAGGTTAATGCCGCGCCGTCAGCCGAAAGAGTCCGGTGGCGCGCCGTCGGCCCAGGCGAGAAGCCGGTCGCGTTCACCGGGCGCGTTTTCGGAGAGCCGCGCCGCGGCGACAAACGGCAGCCAGGCGGCGATGCCGTCGGGCGCGCCGAACCCTTCGGCAACACAGGAGGCGATCCAGGAGCGGGCGAGGTCGGGGGCGTAGCCGTGCAGCAGCACGAAGGTCCGGCAGATATCGGCCGCAGGGTCGCCGCAGGACGCGTCGAGCCAGTCGATTACCGTCACCGACGCACCGGTTCCGAGGATGTTCAGAGGGTGAAAATCGCCGTGGCAGAGGCGGTTGCCGGTCGGGCGGTCGGCGAGGCGGCTCAGCAGGTCGGATTTCAGCGGTTCAGGCAGATCGTCGGCGCGGCCGATTGCTGATGCGAGGCGGGTTTTCTGCGGAATGAAGCCTTCGCCCGATTCCGCCGTCAGCCGTCGGTGCAGGGCCGCCAGGGCGCGGAAATATCCGGTGAGGCGCCCGGGGGCGGCAAGCACGGCGGGGTCGGGTGGTCCACCGCTTGCCCGGGTCATGGCAAGGCCCCAGCGGTCCTGAAAAAACCCGACCGACAGCACCTTCGGGACCGGCAGCGTGGTGCTTTCCAGCAGGGCGAGATTGGCCGCCTCCCGGAACGGGGCGCGTTTGGGCTGGTCCGGGTGGTAGAGCTTCAGGACCGCGTCACCGAAGGCAAAAACGTCCGCGACATTGCCGCGACCTATCAGCGGGCCGATGGTTTCCTGGGGTGCGGGATCGGTCATTGACGCAGTCGGGATACCCTGGGGTCATGGGAAACCGGTTGCGGTTTGCCGGTCTGCGCGAAGGTAGGTCGGACAGGAGGGCGTGGCAAGGCCGCCGCGCCGGCGATCCAGGTGCCGGAGCGGCCTTCGGACCGGGCAATTGTTGTTAACCAGTAACATCCAGCAAGGTATTTGCCCGGTTGGCCGGGCCGCCTGTCGCAAAAGAGTCACAAAATCGGTATCCGCGGAAACATGGCCGGTGCGGTGCCTCGAATCTCATGCCCGCGTGCCGGAAGGATGGATTTCGTGGTGGATCCGGTGCGGACCCGCTGAGGCAATGTTTGGAAGACTGGCCCATGGAACTTACGACTGCCCGCATTGTCAGGATCGTCTGTTTTGCGATTGTGCTTTCTGCCACTGTTGGCGCGATCAAGGGCAACGTTGTCGGGAGTTTCGGCGAAGGAAGTCCGGTTACCATCGCCTCGATTTTCATGCTGCTGGCAACGGCGGTCGTGAACTACCGGATTTTTCGGATCAGGGCCAAAAGCGGTTTCCGTTTGCGCGAGGCCGCATCGGTCTGGCTTCTGATCGCCGCGGGTTTTCTGTTTCTTGCCATCGATGAGGCGGCGCAGATTCACGAGAATCTCGACAGGCTGATGCATTATCTGCTGTCGATGCGTGAAACGGCGCTGACCGACAGGGCCGACGATCTGATCGTTGCGTTTTATGGGCTGATCGGCATCGGCGTGCTGTATGTCTACCGGTCCGAACTGGTGCGGTTTCGGGTGATGCTGCCGTATCTCGCCGCCGGGTTTGCGCTGTTTTCGGTCCAGGTTCTGCTGGACGTTGCCACCAACCGTTCCGAATACGTGCATTGGCTGGGTCTGTCGGACTGGTCCGCGGCACTGGTCAAACAGCTGTCGGGGATCGCGGAGGAATGCATCAAGCTGTCGGCGGAAGCGGTGTTTCTGCTCGGATTCGTGCGGGTTCTGCGGGATCTGACCCGGAGCGCGCAGACGCAGGCGCAAGCGGTTTCACCGGCCCGTGGCCGGTCCGCTGCCGAAGCGGAGGAGCCGTCCATGGCTGAGCCGATGCCGAGCGCTGCCGGGCGGTAGTTCGTTCCCCCGGTGAGGGTTCCCAACGGGCGACCGGTTGTGCCGTGCGCCGTTTGGTGGAATGGTCCGTTCCGTAAACCGGAAATTGATCCGGGCGTGCCAGACAGCGCGAAAAGCGGTTGAAGGAATTGCGGCATGGACACTGGTCTTGGGGGCCTCGGCCCGCTGATTGACGGCGTGGGCGGATCGGGCGTGGTGACGCTGCTGGTGGCAGCCTTCATCATCCTGTGCATCTTTCTCGGGGTGCGGATCGTGCCGCAGTCCGAGAAATTCGTGGTGGAGCGGTTCGGGCGGCTGAAATCGGTGCTCGGGCCGGGGATCAACCTGATCGTGCCTTTTCTCGACAAGGTGGCGCACAAGGTGTCGATTCTGGAGCGCCAGCTGCCGAATGCCGAGCAGGACGCGATCACCCGCGACAACGTGCTGGTGCGGGTGGAGACGAGTGTTTTTTACCGCATTCTTGAGCCGGAAAAGACCGTGTACCGGATCCGGGACGTGGACGGGGCGATCGCGACCACGGTTGCGGGCATCGTCCGGGCCGAGATCGGGCGGATGGAACTCGATGAGGTGCAGTCGAACCGGACGCAGCTGATTTCCCAGATTCAGACCTCGGTGCGCGACGCGGTGGACGACTGGGGCATTCAGGTGACACGGGCGGAGATCCTCGACGTCAATCTCGATCAGGCCACCCGCGATGCGATGATGCAGCAGCTCAACGCCGAGCGGGCGCGGCGGGCGCAGGTGATGGAGGCCGAGGGCAAGAAGCGGGCGGTGGAACTGGCGGCGGATGCCGAGCTTTATGCCGCCGAGCAGACCGCCAAGGCGCGGCGCATTCAGGCGGATGCGGAAGGCTACGCCACCAGCGTCGTCGCGAAGGCGATTGCCGACAACGGTCTTGAGGCGGCGCAGTACCAGGTGGCGCTGAAGCAGGTCGAGGCGCTGAATGCGCTCGGCGCCGGTCACGGCAACCACACCATCGTCGTGCCGGCCCAGGCGCTGGAAGCATTCGGGGATGCGTTCCGGATGCTGAAGGGGCGGTCGTGAGCCTCGTCGGACTCTGGTGGGTCTGGCTCGCCGGGGCGGTGGTTCTGGCGATCCTCGAGACGCTGCTGCCGGGGTATGTTTTTCTCGGCTTTGCCGCCGGGGCGGCGGTAACGGGGCTTCTGCTGCTGGTGGGCGGGCCCTTGGCGCTCTGGCTGACCGGTTCGGTGGCGGCGCTGCTGCTGGTGTTCGCGGTGCTGTCGCTGCTGGCGTGGGTGCTGCTCCGCCGGCTGTTCCGGCTGAAGACCGGGTCGGTGAAAACCTTCGACCGGGACATCAACGACGGCTGAGCGGTTCTCAGACTGAAGCGATCTCCGCGAGAACTGCCCGGGCGGCGGCGGCGGGGTCCCTGGCGGCCCAGACCGGGCGGCCGATGACGAGGTGGTCGGCGCCGGCGGCGAGGGCCTCGGCCGGGGTGGCGATGCGTTTCTGGTCGCCGGGGGCGCTGCCGGTCGGGCGCACGCCGGGGGTGACGATCAGTTTGCCGGCGGCTTCGGGCAGGGCGCGGATCGCGGCGGCTTCGTGTGGCGAGGCGATGACGCCGTCGGCGCCGGCGCGGAAGGCCTGGGCCGCGCGTTCGACGACGATTTCGGCAAGCGTTCCGTTTTGGATCAGGCAGTCATCGAGGTCGCCGCGGTCGAGGGAGGTCAGGATGGTGACGGCAAGGATCTTGGTCGGTTTGGCGCCGCGTCCCTCGACCGCCGCGCGGACCACATGCGGGTCGCCGTGAACGGTGAGCAGGTCGAGGTCGTACTGCACCAGCCCGCGCACGGCCTTTTCGACCGTGGCGGAGATGTCGAACAGCTTCATGTCGAGGAAGATGCGCTTGCCGTTTTCCTTCAGCTCATTGGCGAGCGCCAGTCCGCCTCCGGTCAGCATGCCGAGGCCGATCTTGTAGAAGCCGACGCTGTCGCCGAGTTTTTCGGTGATCTGCAGGGCTTCGTAGGCGTTGGGCAGGTCGAGGCCGACGATCAGCCGGTCGTCGGAGGCTTCGGCGGCGGGCGCGGGGCGGGTTGCAGACATCGGTGCGGACATGGGGCGGCTCCTTGCTGATGCGGTTCTCTTAGGTCGGACCGGGCCGCGCCGCAAGCGGTTCGGTACTTGACGGACCTCGCCTGCACCCGCAGACTCCGGCGCGTAGGATCGCAGGGGGCGAAGATGCAGGTAAACATCACCTATGAACGGGATCTCGACGACTTGCGGTCGGGCCCGATCACGGTCGGCTGGCTGCTGACCAAGGAGAAGGGCGGCGTGCTCTACGACCCTCCGGAACGGGTGAGTTTTCGCGACGTGAACCGGGCGCACGGCAAGTCTGCGTCGCGCTGTCCGGCGGTGCTCAACCTCGAAAGCCGCTATTTCATGGTCCGCTGTCCGGTCGATCTGAATATCGGGTTCGGCCGGGACAAGGAAGGCAAGGCGCGGCTGATCAACCGGGCGGGGATCGCCAGCAGCGCGCGGGCGTCGCGGATCGGCGAGATGCTGACCATGGTGAACGAGGCCGAATGGCGCTACAAGGACCGGCCGACGATCCAGCTCAACCTGCCTTACGTCTTCATCGCCGATGAGCCGGTCTACATCACCCAGCTGGAAGCCTTTGCCCATTACCGGCGCACGCCGCTGCCCGGCACGATTTTCGGCGGCAGGTTTCCGATCAACATCTGGCCGCGGCCACTGATGTGGGCGTTCGAGTGGCATGAGACCGACAAGGACATCGTGCTCAAGCGCGGCGATCCGCTGTTTTACTGTCAGTTCGAGGGCGTGGGGCCGGAGCGGCCGGTGCAGATGGTCGAGGCGGAGCGCACGCCGGAGACGCTGAGCTATATCGAGCATATCAGCGGTGCGGCGAATTACGTCAATCAGACCTTCAGCCTGTTCAAGGCGGCGGAAGCGGCGCGACCGGCTCTGCTGGTGACGCCCAAGCCCAGAAAATAGCCAGGCGGGTCTCTGCATATTCGTGTAACGTGTGTTGCGCGGCAGCGCGGGGGCTGCGATGGGAAGGCGGTGTGGTTCAGGGCATTTGGGGGAATGGATGGGCTTTCGAAGTTCGCTGGAGATTTACCGTCTCGCGACGGGTCTCGCGGATGTGGTCCTGCAGAGTGACCGGCTGATCGAGGCGCCGAACTGGGACCCGCGCGGCGGGTCGCTGCTGATCAACGGAGAAGGCGGCCTGTTCCGGGTGCCGATCGACGGCTCGGGCGGCATGCAGCCGATCGACATCGGATTTGCCGATGCCTGCAACAACGACCACGGGTTTTCGCCCGACGGAAAACGGATTTTCTTTTCCCACCGGACCGTCGATGGACCGACGATCTACATGGTGCCGTCGGAGGGCGGGGCACCGGAACGGATTACCAGGGTCAATCCGTCCTACTGGCATGGTTTTTCACCGGACGGAGCGGTAATTTCCTACTGCGCGCGGCGGGAGGGGGCGTACGAGGTCTGTACCATGGATCTCGCCACCCGTGAGGAGCGGCAGCTGACCAGGGACATGGGGCACAACGACGGACCGGATTTCAGTGCCGACGGGGAATGGATCTGGTTCAATTCCGACCGCACCGGCACCGCGGAGATCTGGAAGATGCGCCGCGACGGTTCGGACGCGCAGCAGATGACCAGCGACGACAGGGTCAACTGGTTCCCGCATCCGTCTCCCGATGGCCGGCATGTCCTGTACCTCGCCTATCCGGAAGGGACGCGGCAGCATCCGCGTGACCTGCCCTCGGAATTGCGGATGATGGATGTCGACGGCAGCAACATCCGGACGGTGGTTCAGGTGTTTGGCGGCCAGGGTGCGATCAACGTGCCCTGCTGGTCCCCGGATGGAAGCGCCTTCGCCTTCATGCGCTATCGGCCGGAAAGCCTGAACCAGGGGTGACCGGCGGGGCAGCGGGACAACGCCCGCGGCTGTGTGAGGGGCTGCGATGACCGAAGACCTTCTGACCGCCGCGGGCGGGTTGGGCCTGTTTCTGATCGGCATGCGGATGATGACCGAGGGCCTGCGGGCGCTTGCCGGAAATTCGCTGCGGCAGATCCTGCGCAGATACAGCGCGACTCCGCTGCGCGGAGCGGTCGCCGGAACGGTGACCACCGCGATGGTGCAGTCTTCCAGCGCCACGACGGTCGCGGCGGTCGGGTTCGTCGGCGCGGGCCTGATGACCTTCCAGGAATCGCTCGGGATCATCTTCGGCGCCAACATCGGCACGACGGTCACCGGCTGGCTTGTGGCAATTCTCGGGTTCAAACTGCAGATCGGCACCGTGGCGATGCCGCTGGCGCTGATCGGGGTGATGATGCGGATGTTCGCCCCGGGCCGCTGGAAAGAGGTGGGCTGGAGCCTCGCCGGCTTTAGCGTGCTGTTTTTCGGCATTGACGCGCTGCAGTCGGGCATGGCGGCGTTTCAGGACGTGGTGACGCCGGACCGCTTTCCTGCCGACAGCTTCTTCGGGCGGCTGCAGCTGGTCGGCATCGGCATCGTCGTCACCATCATCACCCAGTCGTCGAGCGCCGGCGTGGCGAGTGCGCTGGCGGCGCTGACCGCCGGAGCGATCACCTTTCCCCAGGCGGCGGCGCTGGTGATCGGCATGGACGTCGGCACGACCTTTTCCGCCGCGCTCGCCACGCTGGGGGGATCGACCGCCGTCCGGCGCACCGGCTGGTCGCATGTGATCTACAACGGCCTGACCGGCATGATGGCGTTTCTGCTGCTCTGGCCGCTCGGCTGGCTGACCGAAGGGCCGGAAGCCCCGTTTCCCGTCGGCGATCCGCAGATCGCGCTGGTCGCGTTTCACAGCTTTTTCAATATTCTGGGGGTGGTTCTTGTGCTGTTGGTCGCGGCGCAGTTCGCCCGGCTGGTCGAATGGCTGATCCCGGACCGGCGCGGCGGTCTGACCCGGAGGCTCGACCGGCGGCTGCTGGTGCAGCCGGTGGCGGCGCTCGATGCGGCGACCGCCACGGTAACGGAACTTGCGGGCGCGCATTTCGACCTGATCCGGCGCGGGTTGACGGAGGATGCGCGGGGCGTGGAGCCCCGCATGGCGGAACTGCGCGATGCAACCGCCGAAACCCGGGCGCATCTGCAGGAAGTGCGGGCCGACAGCGCGGCGGTGCTGGAAAACCAGGTCGCGCTGCTCCACGCGCTCGACCATCTCGACCGGCTGCGGCACCGCTGCGCTCAGCAGGAGCGGGCGCGGGCGGTGCGGGAAACGCCTGAACTGTCCGGGCCGGCGCGCGCGCTGCTCGCCGCGGTGGCCCCGGACGTTTTCGCCGCCGACGCGGCGACGGTGGCGCGCTGCGACGGGCTGCGGCGGGACCTCCATGCCCTGCGGGAAAGCGACCGCGCCGCGGTGCTCGATGCGACGGCGCGGGGCAGCTTTTCCGGCGGGGATGTGGCGCTGCGGCTCGATGCCGGGCGCTGGCTGCAGCGGGTCGCCCATCACGTCTGGCGGATTGCCCACCACCTGCGGATTGCCGCGACCGATGAACCGATTGCCGGTCGGATCGGCGGTGACGCCGATGACCAGGGGCTGACCGCGGCACGGGTCAGCTGACTGCGTCGAGCCCGTGCCTGCGCAGGCGGTCAAGCTGTGCCATTTCGGCGGCGGTGAGGCGGATGCCCTGTTTCAGCGCGGTTTCCCTCGCGGCATGGCGGCGCCCTGACGGCAGGCGCGCGCCCTGGCCGGCAATGGCGTCGAGCAGGGTTTCGGCGCGGGCGAACGGATCGCCGCTGCGGCCGGCGGCGAACCTCTCCGGGCAGAAGGCGAGGATCAGTTCGCCGTGGCGCGGGGCGATGGTGGTTTTCATGTCGAGAAAGGCAAGGGCTTCCGGGCTGGTGAGGTCGCCGATCATGGCGGCGGCCAGCAGTTCGATCATGGTGGAAACGGCCGAGCCCTTGTGACCGCCGAACGGCAGCATGGCGCCTGCCAGGGCTGCTTCGGGATCGGTGGTTGGATGCCCCTGTGCGTCGACGGCCCAGCCCTCCGGGATCGGGGTTCCGGCGCGGCGGTGGAGTTCGATCTCGCCACGGGCCGCAACGCTGGTGGCGAAATCGAAGACATAGGGGTGTTTGCCGGGCCGTGGCCAGCCGAAGGCGAAGGGGTTGGTGCCCAGCAGCGGCTGACTGCCGCCGGTGGGCGCGACGGTGGCGTAGCTGGGGCACATGGCGATGGCGGCAAGGCCCTCGGCGGTGAGGGTTTCGATCTCGGGCCAGAGGGCGGAGATGTGGTTGCAGTCGTTGATGACGAGCGCGGCGAGGCCAAGCGCGCGGGCGCGTTCGGCCAGCGCCGGCGCGCCGGCTTCGAAGGCGGCATTGGCAAAGCCGCCCATGGCGTCGACCCGGACGATGGCGCTGTCGTCCACGGTCAGGGTCGGGACGGCGTCGGCAGCCACCTTGCCTTCCTTCAGGGTGCGCAGGCAGGCTTCGATGCGGTAGATGCCGTGGGACTTGCAGGCGTCGCGCTCACCGGCAGCGATGGTGCGGGCGAGGGCGGCGGCCTGGTTCGGTGCGAAGCCGGCGCGGTGCAGGATGTCGGTGACGAGGGCGGTGAGGTCGGCGAGGGAGAGGGTGGCGGCCTGCGGTTCGGTCATGGCGGGTCATCCTGCGTCGGGTCGGCGGGAGCGGGTGGCGTGGTGCAATCGGTGGTATCACGGGCGCATGCGGGGCGCGAGGCGCGAAACCGGCCGCGGCCTGTGGCCGGGCTGCAGCGGCAAAGATTCGTTTCGCGACCGGCTGTGACATTCTTGCAACGGCGCACCCGGCTTCCTATCTTTCCGGTGAGGCTCCAGCGGACGTGCCGGCACTGGCGGGCGTTCAGATACGGAGTGCTGAGAGGAGACGGTGATGAATATTGAGAAATTTTCCGAGCGCGCCCGGGGATTCATTCAGGCGGCTCAGACCATTGCCCTGCGCGAGAACCATCAGCGGTTCCTGCCCGACCACATTCTGAAGGCGATGCTCGACGATGAGCAGGGCATGGCGGCGGGGCTGATCCAGCGGGCCGGCGGCGATCCGGCGCGGGTGAAATCGGCGGTCGAGACCAATCTGGGCAAGCTGCCGCAGGTATCGGGCGGCGGCGATCAGATCTATCTTGACGGGCAGACGGCCAAAGTGATGGCCGAAGCGGAAAAGCTGGCGGAGCAGGCGGGAGACAGCTATGTCACCGTCGAGCGGTTGCTGACGGCGCTGGCGGTGACGAAATCCGGCGCCAATGATGCGCTGCGCGAGGGCGGGGTGACCGCCCAGAAACTCAATGAGGCGATAAACGATTTGCGCAAAGGACGTACCGCGGACAGTTCCAACGCCGAGGCAGGCTATGACGCGCTGAAGAAATATGCGCGGGACCTGACCGAAGCCGCCCGCGAGGGCAAGATCGACCCGATCATCGGGCGTGACGACGAGATCCGGCGCACCATGCAGGTGCTGAGCCGGCGGACCAAGAACAACCCGGTGCTGATCGGTGAACCGGGCGTGGGCAAGACGGCGATTGCCGAGGGGCTTGCGCTCCGGATCATTGACGGCGACGTGCCGGAAAGCATTGCCGACAAGCGGCTGATGGCGCTCGACATGGGCGCACTGATCGCCGGTGCCAAATATCGCGGCGAGTTCGAGGAGCGGCTGAAGGCGGTTCTCAATGAAGTCACCGATGCGGCCGGCGAGATCATTCTGTTCATCGACGAGATGCACACGCTGGTTGGTGCGGGCAAGGCGGATGGCGCCATGGACGCGTCGAACCTGCTGAAACCGGCGCTGGCGCGCGGCGAGCTGCACTGCGTCGGGGCGACGACGCTCGATGAATACCGCAAGCATGTGGAGAAGGATGCGGCCCTTGCCCGCCGGTTCCAGCCGGTCATGGTCAACGAACCGACGGTCGAGGATACGATCTCGATCCTGCGCGGCATCAAGGAGAAATACGAGGTGCATCACGGGGTTCGGATCATGGATTCGTCGCTCGTGGCGGCCGCGACCCTGAGCCACCGCTACATTTCCGACCGGTTCCTGCCGGACAAGGCGATCGACCTGATGGACGAGGCGGCCTCAAGGCTTCGCATGGAGGTGGATTCCAAGCCCGAGGAGCTGGATGCGGTCGACCGGGATCTGTTGCAGAAGCAGATCGAGGCCGAGGCGCTGAAGAAGGAAAAGGACGAGGCGAGCCAGGACCGTCTGGCGAAGCTGTTGCTGGAAATATCGGCGCTGGAGGAGGAATCCGCGGCGATGACGGCGCGGTGGACCGCAGAGCGCAACAAGCTGCGCGGCGCGGCGGATCTCAAGGAACAGCTCGACCAGGTGCGCAACGATCTGGAGATCGCCAAGCGCTCGGGCAATCTGCAGAAGGCCGGGGAACTGGCCTACGGGATCATTCCGCAGCTGGAAAAGCAGATTGCCGAGGCCGAAGCCGCCGACGTTGGCGACGTGATGGTCGAGGAGGCGGTGACGCCGGAGCATGTGGCGAGCGTCGTCGAGCGCTGGACCGGCATTCCGGTCGACCGGATGCTGGAAGGCGAGCGCGAGAAGCTGCTCAGGATGGAAGAGGAGCTTGGCAAGCGGGTGATCGGCCAGCGCGAGGCGGTGGAAGCCGTCTCGAACTCGGTACGGCGCGCGCGGGCGGGTCTCAACGATCCGAACCGGCCGCTGGGATCGTTCCTGTTCCTCGGTCCGACCGGGGTGGGCAAGACCGAGTTGACCAAGGCGCTGGCCGAGTTTCTGTTCGACGACGACCAGTCGATGGTGCGGATCGACATGAGCGAGTTCATGGAAAAACATTCCGTCGCACGGCTGATCGGCGCGCCTCCGGGCTATGTCGGCTATGACGAAGGCGGCGTTCTGACCGAAGCGGTGCGGCGCAAACCCTATCAGGTTCTGCTGTTCGACGAGGTCGAGAAGGCGCATCCGGACGTGTTCAACGTGCTGCTCCAGGTGCTGGATGACGGGCGGCTGACCGACGGGCAGGGGCGTGTGGTCGATTTCAAGAACACGCTGATCGTGCTGACCTCGAACCTTGGCTCCCAGGCCCTGTCGGCAATGCCGGAAGGCGGCGACATGGAATCGGCACGCGATCAGGTGATGGCGGCGGTGCGCGGGCATTTCCGGCCCGAGTTCCTCAACCGGCTCGATGAAATCGTGCTGTTTGACCGGCTGAGCCGGGCGAACATGGACGGGATCGTCGACATCCAGCTGGGTATTCTCGAACGGCGGCTGTCGTCGCGGGGGATTACGCTCAACGTCGATGAGAGCGCGCAGACCTGGCTGGCCGACCGGGGTTATGATCCGGTTTACGGGGCACGTCCGCTGAAGCGGGTGATCCAGAAGGCGGTTCAGGATCCGCTGGCCGAGGAAATTCTCGCAGGCCATGTTAAGGACGGCTCGTCGGTGCCGGTAACCGTGGGTCCGGACGGCAACCTGCTGGTCTGGGCCGAGGGTCAGACCAGCGAAACCAAAGCCAAGGTCGTCCACTGACCCCCGTGCCATGACCGAATGCAGCGGCCCGCCGATCCCGGCGGGCCGTTTCGTCTGCAGTCCCGTCATTTCGGGCGGTGGTGTCCGTCGGCGGACGGGTGTGGCTTTTTTGCGCAATTGCACGCCAATATGCGCCTGAGCCTTGTTTCGGGCCGGTGGGCACCATACCTCGGCTCTCAGAGGACGACCTCCCCGTTGTGGGCATGCGATCCGGGACGGCCCGGGCTTCTGAAGGAGGAGCCCATGCGCACCCCCTGGGACCGCATAAGACACGCCCTCGGTTTCGAGATGCTGGGACTTTTGCTGGTGACGCCGCTCGGCGTCTGGCTGTTCAGCATGCCGGTGCATGACATCGGCGCGATCGCCGTTATCAGCGCGAGCCTCGCCATGCTTTGGAACTATGCCTACAACCTGCTGTTCGACATGTTACTGATCCGCGTGGCGGGTCATGCGCGCAAGACGCCGCTTCTGCGCATTGTTCATGCCGTCCTGTTTGAGGTCGGTCTGCTGACGGTTCTGTTGCCGATCTTTGCCTGGTATCTGGGGATCAGCCTGTGGCAGGCGCTGATCATGGACATGTCCTTCGCACTCTTTTTCATGATCCATGCGTTTGTCTACAACTGGATCTACGATCTTCTGTTTCCGGTGCCTGCGGTCACGGAGCCGGCGAAGCAGGCTATCGAAAAGAAAAAAGCGGCGGCCGGTTTGGGCCGCCGTAGTGCCCCCCGGGGGGTGAAGGGGGGAGGAAAGGCAGGCCGGCTTCCGCGCGGCCTGAATCGTTTGTGTGAAGCCGGCGCTATTCCGGAATCAGAACCGTATCGATCACGTGAATGACGCCGTTGGAGGCGTCGACATCGGCCTGAGTCACGCTCGCATTGCCGACCGTGACACCGTCGGACAGATCATACCGAAGGGTGTCGCCATTCAGCATGGTGATGCTGCCGTTTTGCGGCCCCGCGGCCAGGTCGGCGGAGGTCACTTCGCCCTCAAGCACGTGATAGGTCAGAATGTCGATCAATGCGCCCTTGTTTTCCGGCAGCAGCAGGCTGTCGACGGTGCCGGCGGGCAGTTTCGCGAACGCGGCGTCGGTCGGTGCGAAGACGGTGAAAGGTCCGCCCGTATCCAGCGTTCCCGCCAGATCGGCGGCCGTGACCGCCGCGGCAAGGGTGCTGAACTGTGAATTGCTGGTGACGACACCGGCGATGCTTGGTTCCGTCGATTTTCCGCCCATGCCGGAGCAGGCGGAGAGGGTGAGGCCGGCGAATGCTCCGACGGCGATCGTGGCGAATGTTCTGCGTTTCACTGTTTGTCCTCCTGTCAGGTTTCTTGAAGGCGGGCACCGCCGGTGCGGCACCCGCCCTGGGTGGTTACTCGGGGATCAGGACCGTATCGATCACATGGATGACACCGTTGTCGGCTTCGATGTCGGCGGTCACAACCGTGGCGTTGTTGATCATGACGCCGTCCATGGCGTTGATGTCGATCTCAGCGCCATTGACCGTGGCGGCCATCATTTCCTTGCCGGCGATATCGGCGGACATCACCTTGCCCGGCACCACGTGGTAGGTGAGGATTGCGGTCAGCTGATCCTTGTTTTCCGGCAGAAGCAGTGTTTCGACCGTGCCTTCCGGCAGTGCGGCGAAGGCGGCGTCGGTCGGTGCGAACACGGTGAACGGGCCTTCGCCTTTCAGCGTGTCGACAAGGCCGGCGGCCTCCACGGCTGCGACGAGCGTCGTAAAGTCACCTGCTCCCGCGGCGGTGTCGACGATGTCGGCGGACCATGCGGTCCCGGCGAAGGCTGCGGTGGTTACGGCTGCAAGTACGGTAGTGCGAAACATGTCCGGTCTCCAGTTATTGCTTTCGGCGCCGTCGTGGCGTCCGTACAGGGGTTACGCAGGCATCTGCATTCCGGATCATGATTGGTCGCCGCGTTCACGGCAGCGTGAATTTTCCGCTGCGGCGCGGTCCGCGCGTACGCACGGGGGGCGTCCGGAGTTCCACCGGGCGCCCTGGTCCGTTCAGGCCGCGGTTTTGCCGGCGCGGCGCCTGCGGGCAAGGCCGAGACCGCCGATCCCCGCGCCCAGCAGCCAGATGGAGGCCGGCAGCGGCACCGGGGCAACCTGGATCACGCCGGCGGCTACCGGCAGGGTCAGCTTGTAACCGGCGGTTCCGTCGGCCTCGCCCGGGCCAAAGCCCTGACCCGCGGCCAGAGTGCGGCCGTGCAGGACGATCTCCCGCATGTTGAGCGGCAGCAGGTCTACGGCCGAGAACCTGTCGTCCGGGTCGGCCGTCAGCACGTTGGCGCCCCAGGCGGAGGTGGTGCCGAGGTTGTAGGTGTAGGAAAAGTCGATTGTCCCGCCCGGCGCGGTCGGGAATCCGTCGAGGCCGGTTTTTGTATCATCGGTCAGCGAGAGCAGCACCGGACCGTAGAAGGGCACGCCCTCCGCCAGTTCGATGAAGCCGTCGCCGTCGGTATCCGCCCCGTTGGCGAAGCTCGGGGTGCGGGCCTGCGACGGTTTGCCGTCCGATCCGAACGTGCCGTGGATGTGCTGCACGTGCACCTGGTCGGGATCGAGACCGGTGGCCCTGAGATGGACCGACAGGGTGTTGGCGGTGGTGTCGAGCCGAAGATCGGTGCGCCCGGAGACACCGGAGCCGCTCAGGCCCTGGAGATCGGCAAAGTAGTTGAAGGTTTCCGCACCCGCCGTCGCCGGCAGGGCCAGCGCCGCAGCGACGAGGACGATCCGTATTGTGGGTCGAGACATTTCAGGGGTTCTCCCGTTGATGCGCGCAGAACCGCACGCGGGAGAAGTCACGGCCGCGGGAGGGGGAAAGTTTCAGGGAAACCGGAAATGTGACCGTCGGCGCGCGGGTCGGCAGAGGAATCAGGCCCGACCGGCGGCAAAAACCCGGATTTCGGTAACATTTCCATTATCTGGCGTAACAGATTTACCCGCTGCGACCGAAGTACCTGTAGGACTTGAGACAAACGCGGCACGGTGAAGCGGCCTGGGCCGCGCGAAAAAACACGGGAGACCATGGCAATGCATATCCGCTCCGGAACCACACTGAAGCACTCCGACGTGACACCGAAACGGGACTGGCTGCGGCGCCGGGAGTTTCTCGGGGCGGCGGCGGCCTCGGCGCTGCTGCCCGGTTCCGCCGGAGCGATGGGGCTGATGGCGGCCAGGAGCCCGCTTTCGACCGATGCTGAACTGACGCCGCGGGAATACGTCACCGGCTACAACAACTTTTATGAATTCGGTGTCGGCAAGGAGGATCCGGCGGCATATGCCGGACGCCTGACCACCAAACCCTGGTCGGTGGTGATCGACGGTCTGGTGGAAAACCCCGGCACCTATGCGCTGGAGGACCTCTATGCGCCCGGCGATCTGGAAGAACGGATCTACCGGCTGCGCTGCGTCGAGGGCTGGTCGATGGTGATCCCCTGGATCGGCTTCCCGCTGTCGCAGGTGCTGGCGATGGCCGAGCCGCAGTCCTCCGCCCGGTACGTGGCGTTCGAAACCCTGGTCCGGCCGGAGGAAATGCCGAAACAGACCGGCCTGTTCCAGCCGCTGGACTGGCCCTATGTCGAGGGGCTGCGCCTCGATGAAGCCGCCAATCCGCTGACGATCCTCGCGATCGGCCTTTACGGCGAGACGCTGCCGAACCAGAACGGCGCGCCGCTCCGGCTGGTCGTGCCGTGGAAATACGGCTACAAGTCGATCAAGTCGATCGTGCGGATCTCGCTGGTGGCGGAGCAGCCACCGACGACCTGGAACATCCAGAACGCGCGCGAATACGGTTTCTATTCCAACGTCAATCCGGAAGTCGACCACCCGCGCTGGAGCCAGGCCGTCGAACGGGTGATCGGCGGCGGACTGGGGGCGCAGCGCGATACCGAGATGTTCAACGGCTACGGCGACCAGGTCGCATCGCTTTATTCCGGCATGGATCTGCGGAAGTTCCACTGAGATGGGCCTGGCCGACCGCCTCAACCGCGCGGCACGGCGCGTGCCCACCGTGCCGCTCTATTTCATGGGGATGCTGCCCGCCGGCTGGTGGTACTGGCAGGCGCTGACCGGTCGGATCGGTGCCGATCCGGTGGCGGCGCTCGAACATCAGTACGGGCTTCTGGCGCTGCAGCTTCTGGTGGCCGGCCTCTGCGTGACGCCACTGCGCGACCTGACCGGGGTCAACCTGCTCCGGTTCCGGCGGCTGGTCGGCGTGATGGCGTTTTTCTATGCCTGTTGCCACGTGGCGGTGTGGCTCTGGTTCGACCGGCAGTTGGATCCGGCGCGGATCATCGCCGATCTGACGAGGCGGCCCTACATCATCGTCGGGTTCAGCGCCTTCGTGCTGCTGATCCCGCTGGCGGTCACCTCGACCAACCGCGCCCTGCGGCGGCTCGGCCCGCTGCGCTGGCGGCGGCTGCACCGGCTGGTCTATCCGGCGGCGGCGCTGGCGGCGGCGCATTTCATCTGGCTGGTGAAGGCCTGGCCGCCCGAACCGCTGGCCTACGGTCTCGCCGTCGTGCTGCTGCTGTCCTACCGGGCGCTTCGCGGCCGGGTCCGCCTCCTGCGCCCCGGCCCCGGCGCTGCCCGGTCGCGGTCAGCCTGACGTTGCAGGTTGCTGGCGAACGGGAGTTATCCGACGTGGTCCGGTTATGGTCCTGCACGCATCTTGTTGCCGGGCGTCCTTTTCAGCAGACCGTCCCGGTGGCGTCAGCCATCTGAATATCGGAGCCCATGGCGCGATCAACAACCTGCGGACCTTCATGCGGTTTGATGTCGGCTCAGAGCCGCGCGATGTTGCAATTGCCCTGCTGGCGGCAGCCATGATCCCACGCTGGAGGCATTGGCCGGGTTTCAGTTTTCGGCGCCGGGTGCGGTGAAGATGGATGTCTGCCGCATGGTGCGCGACCGGGTGAACGGCGATGAGGAGAATTTCGGTTTTGTCATCGTGCCGGACCCCGCCGTACGGATTGGTCGTTAACGTGTTCGGTACGGGCGGGAACTGTCGGTATCGGTAGGGTATTGGTTGGGTATTGGTAGGGTATCGGGATGCCGGGGGTTAACGGGGTGTTTGGCTGGATGGTTTGGGGAGCTGATTCCGGCGGGGCTTCTGCTTGGCGTTTTGGGGGATTCGCTGGGAGGTTCTTGCGGCTCCGTGGCGTGTTT
>JAUIHM010000118.1 GCA_030432315.1 Alphaproteobacteria bacterium
AGCGGCTGGAAGCAATTCCACAGGATGGTGGATCTTGGATGGATTTGGTCGAACATCCGGATGCGGACGAACTAATGACGGGATCAATGAAGCGTATCGCGAAGGCCGGAAAATTCGGTTCTTATCCCGATGTATATGGGCGTATGGCTTGGGATCGTGCGGCGCCAACCATAAAACGAGAATGTGCACACATCGGGAATGGAAGGTATGCACACCCAGTCGAGAATCGTCTTTGTACGGTTGCCGAAATGGCTGTCCTCAATGGCTTCCCGCACTACTATAAGTTTACTGGCGCTTCGTTATCTAATATTTACCGGCATATTGGCGATGCGGTGCCGCCTCTGATTTCTTATCAGCTAGCCCATCTCTGTAAATGGATCCTCACAAACGAACAGCCAGGCATGCAAGAGCTTGTGCTTTCCGGCACTAGTCTTCGCTCATCTGATATTGTTCGGGACGCTGCATGACAGATCCAACTCCGATTGAACAAAGGTATCTGAATGATCTTCTAGTTGCGATGCGGGGGCACTGCATCGAAAGCATTCCAAACTCTGGTAAGGTTGTAGGCTCAAAGTTTGCGCAGGAGTTTCGGCCAACTCTTCTGATACATCACTATTTCTTGAAGGCACCGCTGGCGACAAATTCATTTGAGGCTGCTTTTATTCGTGCTGCGAGAGCAACGGGTCATACTGTGGCCGCCGCGCCGGACGGAACACGCTTTTGGGACGTAGAAGTTGATGGAAAGAAAATCAGCTTGAAGTCCACATCGGCGTCAAATTTAACGATGGGCAAACTGCACATCTCAAAGCTCTGTGAAGCTGCTTGGATCCAAGATATGCGGGGTGCGGCGCAAAGGGAAGACGCTACAAAACGTCTGTTTGCAGAATATACTGGCATGGTTGACAGCATTATTCAGCTCCGTTTGTTCAAGAAAAAAGCCTTCTACGAACTAGTTGAGATACCCAGCACAATTCTTTCGCAGGTGGCGGATGTGCCAAGATCTGAGTTCGCGCCTGACGGACCGTCTATTGGTATTCCCGTGGGGACAAACCCGCCAGATTTTACCCTGAAGCTGGACAGGTCGGACGCAAAGATTACCTTGGCAAATATAAACAAAGGTATCTGCAGGATCTTGGGAAACTGGAGCTTGGATCCTGAGTTTGGTAAAGTCGAGACAGTTTAGGCGAAGTGCGCGAAGCGGAGTATTCCGAAGAAGCTGTTTGTAATGAAATTGTTTGTTATTCGGTTGGTGCACCTCGGAGATCCTGTGCCTTTGGACTGGACTCTGTATCAACCGGCTTCCGGCCAATATGTCCAAGTCGCGCGAGCAAGTCACCCCTTCTTCCCAACCAGCTTCTTCAAATGCACCCGGTACGCCGCGACGGCGGCGGACTCGCTGCCTGCCTCATAGCGCTGTTCTACGCGGCCTACCTCGTGGTCCTGACCGAAGCGGAAGAGCTGGACGTTGAGGTAGTGGGGCTCGCCCGGGTCGTCCTGGAGCCAGGAGAGGCGGCAGGTCCAGCTTTCGGGGTTCTTGTAGGAGATGTAGGTGTCGATCTGGCGTTTGCCGGAGACCATGGCGGGGCCGGTCTTGATGTCGTTTTTCAGCCGGTTGCCGGAGAGGTTGATGGTGCGGGCGAGCTTGGTCTGGATGCCTTTGAGGAAGTCGCGGGCGTCGGCGTCCTTGGGTCCAAAGCGGCGGGTGGCGGTGGCGGGGGAGACCTTGCGCAGGCGCTGGATGATGGTTTCGACCAGCAGTTCGCGTTCCTCCTCGGTGATGTCGGGATGCTTCATCACGTTGTTGTGGAAGTTTTCGAGCGGTTTGAGGGCTTTTTGCCGGGAGATGCTGTCGAGGGCGTTGCGGACGAGGGGGGGAGATCTCGGTGGGGGTTTCGTGCATCGCGTCGCTCCTGCGGGGGGTGCGTGACGTAACGCTTAGGTGTTTCCTGCCTGAGATTGCGGCAAAAGTCGAGGGGTATGGGGATTTTCGCGGGCGCGGCGGGGATTTTGCCGCCGGAAAGTGATGTGGCCTGCGTTCAAGACGGTAACGATGGTGCGACGGGGGTGATTTCCGACTCCCGGGCACACGGAATATTGTATTGAGTGAAGATGCGGCGTTCGGAATGCCGCGGGTAAGGGACCGGGCCATATGCGGTTTTTGATGCGCAGCCTGATGGGGCTGATGCTGCTGACGGTGACGCTGGGGCTGCTCGGGGTGTCGGTAGCGACGATCCTCGAGGCCGGGCGGGTGCGGGAGGCGTCGCAGTCGGCGCGGCGGCCGGCGGCGGAGCGGGTGTTCGCGGTCAATGTGGACGTGCTGCAGCCGCAGGACGTGCGGCCGGTGCTGACGGCGTATGGCGATCTGCAGTCGGCGGTGCAGTTGGAACTCAGGGCAGCCACCGGCGGGACGCTGCAGGAACTGGCGGCGGATTTTCGTGACGGAGGCCGGGTAAGCGCCGGCGAGGTGCTGTTCCGGGTCGATCCGGCGGCCTATGAGACAGATCTGGCGCTGGCGGAGAGCGACCTCGACGCGGCGCGTGCGGAGGAGCAGGAGGCGGCGATCGGCCTCGATCTGGCGCGCGAGGAGATGGCGGCGGCGGAGCGGCAGGTGGAATTGCGGCGCGCGGCGCTGGCGCGGTCGGAGGATCTGCGCACCCGCGGGGTCGGCACGGCGGCGGATCTGGAGGCGGCGCAGCTGGCGCTGGCCTCGGCGGAGCAGGCGCTGACCGGGCGGCGGCTGGCGATTGCCCAGGCGGAGGCGCGGATCAACCGGGCGGGGATCGCGACGGCGCGGGCGCAGATCGCCCGGGACGAGGCGGCGCGGGATCTGGCCAATACGGTGGAGGTGGCGCCGTTTTCCGGGGTGCTGACCGATGTGGACGGGGTGCTCGGCCGGCTGGTGTCGGTCAACGAGAAGCTCGGCCTGCTGATCGATCCGAATGCGCTGGAGGTGGCGTTCCGGATTTCCAATGCGGAGTTTGCCCGGCTGGCGGACGGGGATGGCGACATTCTGCCGCTGGAGGTGGTGGCGGGGTTGGAGGTGGACGGGATCGAGTTGAGCGTGACCGGGGTGCTGGACCGGGCGGGCGGCGCGGTCGGCTCCGGGCAGTCCGGGCGGCTGGTCTATGCGCGGCTCGATGCGGGGCAGCCGGGGCTGCTCAGGCCGGGGGCGTTCATGCAGGTGCGGGTGACCGAGCCGAGCCTGCGCAACGTGGCGGTGGTGCCGTCGACGGCGGTGAATGCGGCCGGGGCGCTGCTGCTGCTGGGCGGGGAGGATCGGCTGGAGGAGGTGCAGGTGGCGGTGCTGCGGCGGCAGGGCGACCAGGTGATCGTCGGCGAGGTGCCGTTCGGGCGGACCTATGTGACCGAGCGGCTGCCGCAGCTGGGGCCCGGGGTTCGGGTGCGGCCGGTGGGGCCGGAGGGTGCGGCGGCGCCGGAGCCGATGGTGGCGCTGTCGGCGGAGCGGCGGGCGGTGCTGGTGGCGCAGGTGTCGGGCAATGCGCGGATGCCCGAGGCGGTGAAGCAGCGGATTCTGACGGCGCTGGAGGCGGACGAGGTGCCGCAGCAGATGCTCGACCGGCTGGAATCCGGTTCGCAGGGGGGCTGAGGCATGGCGATCGGCGATCGGGTCCGGGCGGCGGGTCAGGGGGTTTTTGCCTATTTCGCCCGGCATCCGACGGCGGCGAACCTGCTGATGGTGCTGATGCTGCTGTTCGGGATCGGGGCGGCGACGCAGATCCGCAGCCAGTTTTTCCCCGATGTGGTGATCAATTCGGTGAACGTGACCGTGCGCTGGGAGGGCGCCGGGCCGGAGGATGTGGACGACGGGATCGTCGCGCTGCTCGAACCGGTGCTGATGGTGGTCGAGGGGGTTGAGGCGACGGATGCCAGCGCCAGCGAGGGGCGGGCGACGATCGGTCTGGATTTCGAGCCCGACTGGGACATGACCCGGGCGATGGCCGATGTGGAGACGGCGGTGGCCGGGGTGACCAATCTGCCGGAGGGGGCGGAGGATCCGGTGATCCGGCGCGGCCCGTGGCGCGACCGGGTGACCGACGTGGTGATCTATGGCCCGGTGGCGGTGGAGCAGCTGGGGCGCTATGCGGATGAGTTCACCACGCGGCTTTACCGCGAAGGCATTACCCGGACCACGATCCAGGGTGTCGCCGATCCGGTGATCCGGGTTTCGGTGCCGGAGGCGCAGCTGATCCGGCACGGCATCTCGCTGCGCGAGATTGCGCGGTCGATTGAGGCGGGCAGCGCGGGGTCGCCGGCCGGCGAGGTGGCGGCGGACAGCAAGCGGCTGCGCGCGGGCGGTGAGCGGCGGGCGGCGGAGGAAATTTCGCAGATCGTCCTGCGCTCCGATCCGGACGGCACCCAGCTTGAGGTCGGCGATCTGGCCCGGGTGTCGGAGGACGGCGCGGATTCGGGCCGGGCCTATTTCCTCGACGGCTGGCCGGCGGTGAGCATACGCGTCGACCGCAGTGACCGGGGCGATGCGATTGACATGCAGGCGACGGTGCAGCGGGTGGCAGAGGAGATGGCCGGGACGCTGCCGGACGGCGTGGTGATCGAGCTGGTCCGGACGCGGGCGGAGGCGATTACCAACCGACTCGATCTGTTGCTGCGCAACGGGCTGATGGGGCTGGCGCTGGTGGTCGGGCTGCTGTTCATGTTTCTCAACGCCCGGACGGCGATGTGGGTTGCGGCGGGGATTCCGGTGGCAATGTCGGCGGCGGTCGGGTTGATGTATGCTTCGGGCCTGACGCTCAACATGATGTCGCTGTTCGGTCTGATCCTGTGCCTCGGGCTGGTGGTGGACGATGCGATTGTCGTCGCGGAACACGCGGACTGGCGCCGGCGGCACCGGGGGGAATCGCCCGCGGTCGCATCGGAGACCGCCGCCCGGCACATGGCGCTGCCTGTGTTTTCGGCAATGATCACCACGGTGATCGCCTTTTTCGGCCTGACGTCGATCGGCGGCCGGTTCGGAACCCTGATCGCCGACATTCCGTTCACGGTGATCGTGGTTCTGATCGCCAGCCTGGTCGAATGTTTTCTGATCCTGCCGCATCACATGGCGGGCGCGCTGGCCGGACAGTTTCGCGATGCCTGGTACGACGCGCCGAGCCGGGCGGTCAACCGAGGGCTCGACCGGTTCCGGGTCCGGGTGTTCGAGCCGCTGGTTCGCCTGATTGTCATCTGGCGCTATCCTGCGGTGGCGGCGGCGGTGCTGCTGGTCAGCCTTTCGGTGTCGATGTTCATCCGTGGCGACGTGACCTGGCGGTTTTTCTCCTCGCCCGAGCAGGGGTCAATCACCGCGAACATCGCCATGCTGCCCGGGGCCGGGCGCAGCGACACGCTGGAGATGATCCGCGAGTTGGAGCGGGCGACGGCGGCGGTCAATGACCGCTATGAGGCGGAGTTCGGACGGGCGCCGGTCACATCGGCGCTGAGCCAGGTCGGCGGAACCTCCGGGCGCGGTCTGTCCGGCGCGGATGCCAAGGACGCGGATCAGCTTGGCGCCATCGACATCGAGCTGATCGGTCCGGACTTCAGGCCCTATTCCAGTCAGCAGTTCCTGCAGGAACTGGAAAACGAGGTCGTGCGGACCCAGGCGCTGGAGACTCTCAGTTTCCGCAGTTGGGGCAGCGGGCCGGGCGGCGATTCCCTCGACGTGAGTTTCTACGGCAGTGACATCCGGGCGCTCAAATCCGCTGCAGAGGCGCTAAAGCAGACGCTGACTCCGCGGGCCATCGTCTCCGGACTGGAAGATACGCTGTCCTACGACAAGACCGAACTGGTGCTGGAACTGACCCCGCTGGGGGCACGTCTGGGCTTTTCGATTGACGAGGTGGGTGAGGAGCTTTTCGGGCGTCTGAGCGGCATTGAAGCGGCGGATTTCGCCGTCGGCACCCGCACGGCAACGGTGCGGGTCGGGCTTCCAGAGGATGAGGTGACGGCGGATTTCCTCAGCCGGACCCGGCTTCAGGCGCCGGACGGGGCACAGGTGCCGCTCGAAGAGATCGTCTCGGTTCAGAGCCGGCTGGGGTTTTCCAGTCTGAAGCGGGAAAACGGCCTTCGGGTGGTTTCGGTGACCGGCGACATTTCCGATGATGATCCGGAAGCGGCGGCAGCGCTGGTGGGTGAGATCGAAACCTCGATCCTGCCGGCGATCGCCGAGCGCTATGGGGTGGATTACGCCTATCGCGGGCTGGCGGAACAGGAGCGCAGTTTCCTCGACGATGCGATGACCGGGTTCTGGATCTGCCTTGGCGGCATCTTCCTGACACTGGCCTGGGTGTTCGAAAGCTGGACCCGGCCGATGGTGGTGATGGCGATCATTCCGCTTGGGCTGATCGGGACGATCTTCGGCCACTGGCAGTGGGATATTCCGATGAGCATGTTCACGGTGATCGGTCTGATCGGCATGACCGGCATAATCATCAACAATGCCATCGTGCTGATCGCCACCATTGACGAGCACGGGGTGCGGCGGGCAACGGTGCCGTCGGTGGTTGCGGCGGCCGGCGACCGGTTGCGGCCGATCCTGCTGACCTCGCTGACGACGCTTCTGGGCCTCGCGCCGCTGCTGTTCGAGCGCAGCCAGGAGGCGCTGTTTCTTAAGCCGACCGTGATTACTCTGGTCTATGGTCTGGGGATCGGTGCGGTGCTGGTTCTGCTGCTGGTGCCGGCGCTGGTGGTGATCCAGCGCGACTTTTCGCAGATGCTTTCGGGGTTTCGCCGTTCGCTGCGCCGTGGCGGTCCGGCGCGGGGACTGGCGCGGGGTGTAAGGCTGGCGGTGCTCGTCGCGCTGGTCTGGCTTGGGGTCGCGGTCGGGCCGCTGGTGGTGACCGGCGGGCTTGCCGGACCGTCGGCATGGCTTGCGGGGGCAATTCCCGCCTTGGGGCCTGGTCAGGCGGCGATGCTGACGCTGGTGGGCGGCCTGCTGGCCGGTTTCGCGGTGATTGGCGTGCTGGCGGCGCCGCGCGCCGGCCGGACGCCATGATGCAGCAACAGGGGTGGAAGGCCGGCCTCAGCCGGCGCCGGTGCAGCCGTTGACCTGAACGGAGCGGGCGGCGTCGAGTACGGTGATGGTCAGGCCGCGGCGGTCGATCATGCCGCTGCCGCGCAGGCCGTCGATCCGGGTCTTCGAGCGGACCTGGTTGCCGCTGTTCCAGCTTTGCGGCAGGGAAATCCACAGGCCGGGATTGCCGCTCTCGATCACCGTGTACTGGCCCGGGGCCTGGGGGGCGGCGAACGTGACGGTGGTGTCCATCGCCACGGATTTTCCGTCAATGGCGAAGGAGCAGGTCGCGGCGGTGACACCGGATTCGGTGGCGCTGAGGGTACGTTTCGACAGCGCGTCGAGGATTTCCGGCTGCGCTTCGGGCGGGGTGCCGGTGGCGAGGGTCTCGTCGAAGTCCGATACGGCCAACATGCAGATTTCCTCGCAGACCCCGTAGGCCATCTCGAAATCGACCGAAACCGGCGCGGCGGGATTCCTTGGGGTGAGGTGGATCGGCAGTACCAGCTGTTTCTTGTATCCGAAGGTCAGCATGCCGTAGC
>JAUIHM010000018.1 GCA_030432315.1 Alphaproteobacteria bacterium
TCTTTGAGCTCTATCATGCCGAGAAAAACAACTCTGTCAGAAGGTAGTTGGACGCAAGGATAAGGACGCTGGCGGCCACTACGGCGGCCTTGGTGGCGCTGCCGACGCCCTGTGCGCCGCGGCCCGAGTTCATCCCGTAATAGCACCCCATGAGCGCGACGATAAAGCCAAAGGCGGCGCCCTTGATCATGCCCGAAATGACGTCCCAGCTTTCAAGGAAGTCAATCGTGTTGTGAAGATAGGTCGCCGCCCCGAAATCAAGCCGTCCGATGCCCACGAGAAAGCCGCCCATGATCCCGAGAGCATCGCCCACTCCCACCAGAAGCGGCACCGCCAGAGTGGCCGCAAGAACGCGGGGCAGGGTGAGGTATTTCATCGGGTTGGTCGACAGTGTGGTCAGCGCGTCGATCTGTTCAGTAACCTTCATGGTGCCGATCTCGGCCGCGATAGAGGAGGCGACGCGCGCCGCCACCATAAGCCCGCCAAGAACCGGTCCAAGCTCGCGCGTAAGGCCGATGGCGACAATCGAGGGCACCACGGTTTCGGCGTTGAACCGCGAACCGCCGGCGTAAATCTGAAGCGCAAGCGCGCCGCCGGTGAAAATTGCGGTCATGCCCACCACGGGAAGCGACAGCCAGCCGACCTGAACCAGCGCCTGGCCAAATTCGCGCCAGTAAAACGGCGGACGCGCCAGGTGGCTGATGGTTTGGGTGGCAAACAGCGTGATCCGCCCGACGATCGCAAGAGCGGTCAGCACATACCGCCCGATTGCGGCCAGGAATGACATGACCCCGGTCATCCGCCCAGATATCGCCGCATATAGCGTGCCCCCAAAGATGTGAGAATTTCATAGCCGATCGTGCCAGCGTTATCGGCCAGCGTGTCGATACACTGATGGCGGCCCAAAAGTTCAAGCGTCTTCGGATCATAGCCAAGATCGGTGATGTCGACGCCGATCAAATCCATCGAAATACGCCCGGCAACAGGGCAGGGGGTGTCCTCGGCCCAAAGCATGGTCTTGGGGCCCATCGCGCGGATGATCCCGTCGGCATAGCCGCTTGAGATGGTCGCGATCCTTGTGTCGCGGCTGGCGGTAAAGCTGTTGCCGTAACCCACGGTTTCTCCGGCAGCGAGGTCGCGGCACTGGATCACAGTTCGCCCTCCGGCGGGGCCTGTTCGACCTCGAGTCGTTTCTGTTCGACGACGCGGACCTCTCCGGCGTGGACCGGCTGTTTCTGGAACTGCACGATCACGTCACCGGAATGCTGAGCATCGGCCGGCTGTTTGCCACCCTGGCGGCGAAGGGATTCGTCTACGACCCGCGCCATTCCGAGGGCAGCGTGGTGCTGTTCCAGAAGATCGGCGCCGAGGACCTGGTGCGCGAGTATGGCACCTGAGTTGGCGCGGCGCCGGTCGGGTGCGGAATATTTCCGCTTGCATAGCCTGACGCGCTTGCCTATACGCAGCTTCAAAGCGGCGGGTTGACCTAGTATCGACCCTCCACCGGATACTTGGAACGGGCCGCTGGCCCGTTTTTTTTGTCTCAGGGAGCAGAGTTTTGGCAGACCTCGTTGCAAAGGCAGCCATGGACCGCCGTCTGGCCGGTATCGTTACCCCGTCCATCGAAGGGCTGGGGTTCGAACTGGTGCGCATCCGCCTGATGAGCGGCAAACGCACGACGCTGCAGATCATGGCCGAGCGTCCCGAAGGCGGGATCGAGGTCGAGGACTGCGCCAGGATCAGCCGCACGGTGTCGGCGGTGCTCGACGTCGAGGACCCGATTGCCGGGGAATATGCGCTGGAAGTTTCATCGCCCGGCATCGACCGGCCTCTGACGCGGTTGAAGGATTTCGAGCGCTACCAGGGCTATGACGTGAGGATCGAGGCGACGGAACTGATCGACGGCCGCCGCAAGTTTCGCGGCATCCTCGAAGGGGTCGAGAACAACGAGGTTCTGATTACCATTCCCGAGGGTACCATCGGGCTGGATTTCGACCTGATCGCCGATGCCAAGCTGGTGCTGACCGACGATCTGATCGCCGAGAGCCTCGCCGCCCGCAGGGCGGACGGATTCGAGCCCGGCGAACTCGACGGCTTCGACGAGATCGAGACTGACACAGAAGATGAAACCGACACAGACACCATAGATATGGGTGAGGACAGAAAATGAGCGTTACCTCCGCCAACCGGCTTGAGCTGTTGCAGATTGCCGATGCCGTTGCCCGTGAAAAGATGATCGACCCGGTGCTGGTGATCGAGGCGATGGAGGATTCCCTCGGGAAGGCTGCCAAGTCCCGTTACGGTGCCGAATACGACATCCGCGCGAAGATCGACCGCAAGTCGGGTGAGCTGGAACTGACCCGTCACCGCCACGTTGTCGAGGAGGTCGAGAACCACTTCACCGAACTGACGGTCGAGGATGCACGCGCCTTCAAGCAGGACGCCGATCTGGGTGACGACATCATCGACCATCTGCCGCCGATGGATTTCGGCCGCATCGCCGCCCAGTCGGCCAAGCAGGTCATCATGCAGAAGGTCCGCGAGGCCGAGCGCATGCGTCAGTACGAGGAATTCAAGGACCGCGTCGGCGAGATCATCAACGGCATCGTCAAGCGGACCGAATACGGCAATGTCATTGTCGACGTGGGCCGGGGCGAGGCGATCCTGCGCCGCGACCAGCTGATTCAGCGCGAAGCGTTCCGCAACGGCGACCGGGTTCGGGCGCTCATTCGCGATGTGCGACACGAAACCCGTGGCCCGCAGATCTTCCTCAGCCGCACGGTGCCGGAATTCCTTGCGGAACTGTTCAAGATGGAAGTGCCGGAGATTTACGACGGCATCATCGAGATCCGGGCCGTGGCCCGCGATCCCGGTTCGCGCGCGAAGATGGGCGTGATTTCCTATGACAATTCCATTGATCCTGTCGGTGCCTGCGTCGGCATGCGCGGCAGCCGGGTTCAGGCGGTGGTCAACGAGTTGCAGGGTGAGAAGATCGACATCATTCCGTGGAATGACGATCCGGCGACCTTTCTCGTCAACGCGTTGCAGCCGGCAGAGGTTTCCAAGGTCGTCTTCGACGACGAGACCGACCGGATCGAAGTTGTGGTACCGGACGAGCAGCTTTCTCTGGCCATTGGCCGGCGCGGCCAGAACGTTCGGCTGGCCAGCCAGCTGACCGGGTTCGACATCGACATCATGACCGAAGCCCAGGAAAGCGAGCGCCGGCAGGCCGAGTTCGCCGAGCGTACCAAACTGTTCATGGACAGTCTCAATGTCGACGAGATGGTCGGCCAGCTTCTGGTTTCCGAGGGTTTCGCGACGCTGGAAGAGGTTGCCTATGTCGATCTCGACGAGATGGCGTCGATCGACGGGTTCGATGCCACCACCGCCGAGGAACTGCAGGCCCGTGCCCGGGAAAGCCTCGAAGAGGCGAATGCTAAGGCGATCGAACGGGCGAGGGAACTGGGTGTCGATCAGTCGCTGTTCGATTTCGAGGGGCTCTCGCCGCAGATGATCCAGGCGCTGGCGGAAGATGGCGTGACCTCGCTCGAGGAATTCGCCCGCTGCGCCGACTGGGAACTGGCCGGGGGTTACACCACGGTCGACGGCAAGCGGGTCAAGGACGAGGGCCTGCTGGAGAAATTTGACGTCGGTCTCGAGGAAGCGCAGAGTCTTGTGATGAGTGCCCGTGTCAAGATGGGCTGGGTCACCGAGGACGAACTCGCCGAGGCGGAGTCGGAAGCCGAAACGGAAGAGGCTGTTGAAGAAGGCCATGCCGCAGCCGAAGCCGCGTTCAGTGATTCGGCATCGGGGCGGAAGGGCTGACCGGTTCGTGGCGCGCGGCGGGCGTCCCAGGGACGGTGATGAACCGGAGCGCCGGTGCATCGTCACGCGGGAAACCGCCCCGGCGGCCGGGCTGATCCGGTTCGTCGTCGGACCAGGCGGTGACGTGGTGCCGGATCTGGCCGGGCGGTTGCCGGGACGCGGAATATGGGTCACGGCGGCGCGGAAAAGCCTTGAAGAAGCGGTCCGGAAGAACCATTTCTCCCGGGCGGCACGACAAAAAGTGACTGTTGATCCGGATCTTGCGGATCTGGTCGGCAATTTGCTCGCCCAGAGACTGATCGAGATGATTGCTCTTGCCCGAAAGGCGGGCCGGGCACTGGCCGGGCGGGAGAAGGTCCTGACAGCCCTGATTGCCGGCGATGCGGCGGTTCTGCTGCAGGCCTCGGACGGGTCGGCGCGCGAAAGAACCGGGGTAAGGCCGCCGGAAAGTGAAAATAGCCATGTCCTCTGCCTCGACGGGGCCGAATTGGGCATGGCGTTCGGACGTGATCGTGTGGTACATGCCGCCGTGTTGACGGGTGGCCTGGCTGAACGGGTCAAAGTGGAGGCACTTCGGCTTTCGGGCGTGAGGTGTGAACAACACCGTCAGGCGTTCGGCGACGGAGCTGACGTAAGTGAGGCGGGGGAAGGCCCCCGCGGGAAAGGCTAAGAGACTGAATGACGGATACCAAGGACAGCGACCGCAAAGGTAACACGCTCGGTCTGCGTGGCGGAACCGAGACGAGCCATGTGCGGCAGAGCTTCAGCCACGGGCGGAGCAAGTCCGTGACCGTGGAACACAAGCGCAAGCGCGTTGTGACCAAGCCGGGAGCGCCCGGCGCGACAACCGTGACCGCGCGCAACGGCGCCGGGGGCAAGAACCTCTCGGACACCGAGGTCGAACGCCGCCGCCGGGCGCTGATGGCTGCCAAGGCCCAGGAAGCGGAGCGCCAGAAGCTCGAGGCCGAGGCGGCAATCGCCCGCGAGGAGGAACTCAACCGCCTTCGCGCCGAGAAGGAAGCGGCAGAGCGTGCCCTCAAGGAACGCGAGATCGCAGAACAGCGTGCGGCGGATGCCGCCGAAGCTGCCGAGCGGGAGGCCGCGGAAGTGGCTGAACGCCGCCAGGCCAAGGCCGCAAGCCACGCCCATGCGCCGAAAAAGGTCGATGAGCCGATCGACCCGGCCGCTGCCCAGACCCAGGCCGCGCGGGCCGAGGCCGGGCGCCCCGTCGGGCCGAAGAAGTTCACCGAGACCAAGTCGGCCCCCGAAGACAAGCGGGCGCCGCGCAGTGGCAAGGGTGCCGATGACGGACGCCGCCGCTCGGGCAAGCTGACCATTACCAGCGCCGGTGCTGACGGCGAGGGACGCCAGCGGTCGATGGCGGCGATGAAGCGCCGTCAGGAGCGCGAAAAACGCAAGATGATGAGCCAGAGCGGCGAGCGCGAAAAGGTCGTGCGCGACGTGAAGCTGCCGGATGCGATCACCGTTCAGGAACTGGCAAACCGCATGGCCGAACGGGTCGCAGCGGTGGTCAAGGCGCTGATGCAGAACGGCATGATGGCGACCCAGAACGAGACCATCGATGCCGATACCGCGACGCTGATCGTCGAGGAATTCGGTCACCGGGTCAGCCGTGTCTCGGAAGCCGACGTCGAGGACGTGATTGTCCAGGCCGCCGCCGACGACGAGGACGAGTCCAAGCAGCTGCCGCGGCCGCCGGTCGTGACCATCATGGGCCACGTCGACCACGGCAAGACCTCGCTTTTGGACGCGATTCGCAAGACCAGCGTGGTCTCCGGCGAGGCGGGGGGTATCACCCAGCACATCGGTGCCTACCAGGTTGCGACGCCGGACGGTTCGGTGGTTACCTTCCTCGATACGCCGGGCCACGCCGCCTTCACCTCGATGCGGGCACGCGGTGCGAACGTCACGGATATCGTCGTGCTGGTGGTTGCCGCCGATGACAGCGTGATGCCGCAGACCATTGAAGCGATCAACCACGCCAAGGCGGCTAAGGTGCCGATGATCGTGGCGATCAACAAGATCGACAAGCCGGGCGCCGATCCGAACAAGGTGCGCACGCAACTGCTGAACCACGAGGTTGTGGTCGAGGCGATGAGCGGCGACGTGCTGGATGTTGAGGTTTCGGCCCTCACCGGTGCCGGTCTCGACACTCTGCTGGAGAACATCGCGCTGCAGTCGGAAATTCTCGACCTCAAAGCCAATCCCGACCGTCAGGCCGAGGGTGCGGTGATCGAGGCCAAGCTCGATGTTGGCCGCGGTCCGGTTGCCACCGTTCTGGTGCAGCGCGGAACGCTGCGCCGCGGCGACATTTTCGTCGTCGGCGAGCAGTGGGGCCGGGTGCGGGCGCTGATCAACGATCAGGGCGAACGCGTCGATGAGGCCGGGCCGTCGGTTCCGGTCGAGGTGCTGGGCCTGAACGGCACGCCGGAAGCCGGTGACGTGCTCAACGTGGTGGAGAGCGAGGCGAAGGCCCGTGAGATTTCCAGCTACCGCGAGCGCATTTCCCGCGACCGCCGCGCCGCCGCGGGGTCCGCGGCGACGCTCGATCAGCTTCTGGCCAAGGCCAAGGCCGATCAGGACGTGCAGGAACTGCCGGTTCTGGTGAAATCGGACGTGCAGGGTTCGGCCGAGGCGATCGTTCAGGCGCTGGAAAAGATCAGCACCGACGAGATCCGCATCCGGGTTCTGCATTCCGGTGTCGGCGCGATCACCGAAAGCGACGTGACGCTGGCGGAAGCCTCCGGCGCGCCGATCATCGGCTTCAACGTCCGTGCCAATGCGCCGGCCCGCGAAAGCGCCAACCAGAAGGGCGTCGAGATCCGCTACTATTCGATCATCTACGATCTGGTGGATGACGTGAAGGCGGCGGCGTCCGGTATGCTCAGCCCGGAGATCAAGGAAAAGTTCATCGGTTATGCCGAGATTCTCCAGGTCTTCAAGGTGTCGGGCGTCGGCAAGGTCGCCGGTTGCCGGATCACCGAAGGGGTTGCCCGCCGATCCGCCGGGGTGCGTTTGCTGCGCGACAACGTGGTGATCCACGAGGGCAAGCTGAAGACGCTCAAGCGCTTCAAGGACGAGGTCCGCGAGGTGCAGGGCGGCCAGGAATGCGGCATGGCCTTTGAACATTACGAGGACATCCGCGAGAAGGACGTGATCGAAATCTTCGAGACCGAGGAGATCGTCCGCACCCTTGCCTGATCCCTGACGCGGGACATTTTGGAAACGCCCGGTTCCCGCCGGGCGTTTTTTTTTGCGCGTGGCTCCGGCCCGTGCCGTGATTGACCAGGCCGTTGCGCACGGTAGGATGGGCGTCAGTAGGCGGCAGAGACCGCACGGGGTCGGGAGGGCATTTTCGATGCGAATTCAGGTGGAAACCGAGATCAATGCGCCGATCGGGACCGTCTGGAAATGCTGGACAACGCCGGAGGACATCATGCAGTGGAACGCTGCGTCCGACGATTGGCACACAACCGCTGCCACCGTCGATCTGCGCGAGGGTGGGGTGTTCTCGTCCCGAATGGAAGCAAGGGACGGCAGCATGGGCTTCGATTTCACCGGCGAATACACCCGCGTTGCCGAACCGACCGTGATCGAAGCGACATTTGGCGGCCGGTTCCTGCGGGTCGAGTTCATCGAGCGCGCCGGGTCCGTGCTTGTGCGGGAGGAATTCGACGCCGAAGATACCCACCCGGTGGAGATGCAGCGGTCGGGCTGGCAGGCGATCCTCGACCGTTTCCGGCGGCACGTCGAAGCCCAGGCCTGAGGCGCGGTCAGTCGGTCTGAGCAGGTTCCGGAAGGTTCGCGAGCAGGCGCAGGAAAATCCGCGACGCCGGTTCGATCAGGACGTCGGGAAAATCGTAATCCGGGTTGTGCAGGTCGGAGGTGTCCGCGCCCGAGCCGATCAGAAACATCGCTGCGCGGCATCCGGCCCCGAAGGCGCCGAAATCCTCGGACCAGCGCATCGGTGCGGCGGCGGTGGCAAAGGGAATGCCTTCGTGCCTGAGGGCCTGCTCGAGCATCGCCACCGCTGCGGGATCGTTGTTTCCGGCCTGAAAAATGTCCGCGAAGCCGATGGTGCAGGTCAGACCGTCGGCGGCGGCAAGATCGCGGGCGAGGGCCTCGCAGCGCGCGGCCAGGCCGGACATGGCCGTGTCCGTGGCGGTGCGCAGGGTCAGCATCACCTCACCCTCGCCGGGGGCGACGCCAAAGGCCGGTTCACCGATCCGTGCGTGGACCGGCGTGACCAAAATGAAGCCGGGATCGCTGACATCCCCCGCCGACATGGCCTCAGCCGCTTCGATGAGGCGACAGACCGCGCGGGTCGGGGCAAGACCGGTTTCGGGCTGCGAGGCATGGGCGGTGCGGCCGGCGAACCCCACCCGCATTCCCCGCGAGGCACAGGTCAGCGTGCCGCTGCGCAGCCGTACATGACCGGTTTCGAGCCCCGGCAGATTGTGCAGGGCAAACGCCCAGTCGGGGGCGAGAGGGCGGAATTTCGGATCTGCCAGAACCGCCCGCGCTCCGGCGCCGGTTTCTTCGGCCGGCTGGAACAGCAGCACCGCACGGCCGCGCTCCGGCCGCCAGCGGGCAAGGCCCCGGGCAACCCCGCACAGGATTGCCATGTGGCCGTCATGTCCGCAGAGATGCGCCTTGCCACTGCGCCGGGACACATGCGCAGGACCCGGCATTTCCCCGATCGGCAGGCCGTCGAGTTCACAGCGCAGCAGCACCGTCGGCCCCGCGGCGCGGCCCCGGTAGACCGCGGCGAGGCCGTGGCCGCCCAGACCGGTGACGGTTTCATCGGCACCGGTCGGCGCGAGTGCCGCGGCGATGCGCTGCGCGGTCTCCGCCTCGTCCCCTGAAAGCTCGGGATGCCGGTGCAGATCGCGGCGCAGCTGCCGCAGGGCCGAAAGATCGTCCGGAGTGAGGGCTGGCGGCGTCACCGGTCGGGACCCGGACGCTGAACCCACCCAGGACCGCAACGGCCGCCCGGCGGCGGGGCGGCGAAAATCTGCCCATTCTGCGCACAGGCCTCGTTCGGCGGAAGAATCTCCCCATATGTCCCACGTACACGCGCCACGGCACCGACGCCGGGGCGGTGCATAACCAGAGCCCGAAAGGAGGACGCGACATGAACCGCGACGAAATCGAAGGCAAATGGAAACAGATGACCGGCTCCATTCAGCAGAAATGGGGCGAACTGACGGGCGACGAGATTGCCGAGATCGACGGCAACCTTGACCGGCTCGAAGGCCTTGTCCAGGAGCGCTACGGCAAGAGCAGGGCCGAGGCGCACCAGGCGGTCGAAGAGTGGCTCGCCGAAGCCTGACGACAGACGCCGGAGGGGGCAGAACCGCCCCCCCGGCGTCAATTTCCCGCAACCGGACTGAAACAAGAGAAAAAGGGAAGAAATCATGAACAGCATCATCTATCTCGTCGGCCTGGTCGTTATTGTCATGGCCATTCTGAGCTTCGTCGGCCTCGGCTGATTCTGCATTCCCAATATCCACGAACGGCCTTCCCGCGCCGGTCAGGTGACCGCACGGGTGGCAGAAACGTTTTTGCCCGGTCCGTACCGGTCCGGGCGGACGCGTGCGGCCCACGCGTCGCCGACAGCGGCCGGACCGGCCGCTGCCCGTACCCGGCCCGCTATTTGGGGCCGGCGAAATACCAGATGATCAGACCGACGAGCGGCAGGATCAGGATCAGCAGGATCCATCCGACCTTGGCGCCGGTGGAGGCGCCGCTGTTGAGGACCTTGATGATCGCGTAGATGTCGAGCGCCAGAATGATCAGGCCGAAGATGTATTCCATGTGTAAGCTCCCTGGTGACGGTGCTGCGGACACGCTCACCCTGGCATGAATTGTCGGTGATGCAAGCTGCCGCTGACCGGTCAGCGGAATTTTGACTGTGGCGGCGCGTTGCCGGGGCACCTATATCAGGCCTGCAGACTACGGAGGCGGCATGAGCGATAGAGACAGGTTTCCCGGCTGGCACGGCACGACGATCGTCGCGGTGCGCAAGGGCGCGGAGGTTGTGGTGGCCGGAGACGGTCAGGTGAGTCTGGGCCAGACCATCATCAAGGGCACCGCGCGCAAGGTGCGCCGGCTCAACCCCGGCGGCCAGCCTGTGGTTTGCGGCTTCGCCGGATCGACGGCGGATGCGTTCACTCTGCTGGAGCGGCTGGAACGCAAGCTTGAGGCTTCGCCCGGTCAGCTGCAGAGGGCGGCGGTCGAACTGGCCAAGGACTGGCGCACGGACAAGTACCTGCGCAATCTCGAAGCGATGCTGATCGTCACCGACGGGCGGGAACTCTATGTCATCACCGGCGCGGGAGACGTGCTGGAGCCGGAGAATGACATTGCCGCGATCGGTTCGGGCGGAAATTTCGCCCTTGCCGCGGCACGGGGGATGTACGACACCGACCGGGACGCGGAGGCGATCGCCCGGCGCGCGCTGGAAATCGCGGCGGAAATCTGCGTCTATACCAACGGCAACATGACAGTGGAAAAGATCAGCCGGGACGCGTAATCTGCCGCGTCACGGCGCAGGCCGGTGGCTGTATGACTTGACCCCGCCCGGGGGCGTCAGCGGACGCCGGCCCGGGCGGAAACCTGAACGGGACCAACAGATATGACGAAAACCAAGGCCAGTGCGCGGGCGAAAGCCAAGGCGATGGAAAAACGCAGGAAGGCCGCCAATGCGACGGAGCCAGCTGCCGATCCGGGCCGGTTCGATCCCGGCGCGGAACTCAAACGCGGGCCGAATGCCTATGCCGGTACGCGCAACTTTGCCGGCGCCAAGTCCGGGGCACATCGGGCGCGCTGAAGCGGCTCAGGCGAGGGTGGCGCGGCCCAGCGGCAGGTTGAGCCGCCCGCTCCAGATCCAGACCTCGTTGCAGGGGGCTGGATCGAGCGCGGCGGGTAAGGCGCAGGACTGCGCGCCGACCGTACCTTCGAGCGGGCCGATGATTTTCACACCGTCGAAGCCGTCGGCCCTGAGGGCAATCTTCAGATCCGGCGCGCCGTCGACGACGAAATCGCCGCCGATGCTGATGTGGAACCGGCCGTTGTGCTCGACAATGGCGACGGTTCCGGACGCCGAATGGGTGTTTTCGCCGGTAAACCGGCCCTGTTTGACGATCCTGCTTTCCTGTGCCCGCAAAGTTCCGGGCAGGGGTACCAGTGATACGGTCAGACCGGCGGCGAAGGTGCGAAGTGCGGCTCGGCGGGTTCTCATGATCGGATGTCCCTGTTCGTTTCAGCTGTTATACGATCCAGTACGCACCAGACGGCGCTTTGGTTCTCCGTTCACGAAAATTTAATGGCTTGTTACCGCTCCGCCCGGTCCGCGGCGCGGCGGCCGGCTTCGGTGCCGGCCGCCTGTCTGTCACGGGTTCAGGGGGTCACGATGTTGAACCAGAACCCGAACGTGTCGAGCAGGCCGACGAATTCCTCGACTTTGGCCTGATCGCCGTCGACGGTGACGCTGCCGTCGGAGATCGCGTCGATCAGGGTGGTCTGTCCGAGGTTGATGCTGTCGAGAACCGCGCGGTCCATGGTGACGGTGGCATCGACCGTCTCGGCCTGGTCGCCGATCGTATAATTCATCACCCCGTTGGTGACGGTCAGCGAGAACTGCTGATCGACGTCGGGCATGGTGAAGTTCAGGGCAATTTCCCTGCCGGCGGCTTCAGGGTGGTTCAGGCGTACCGCGAGGTAGTCCAGATAGATGTCGAGCGGCAGACCGCGCACCACGTCGGCCGAGCCGGTATCGGGCGTGGTCGCCTCGACGACACCGTCGCGGAGTTCCTTGGCGCCGGAGAGGTAGAAGTTGCGCCATGGGCCGCTTTCCGCCTGATAGCCAAGCTGGGTCAGCGCATCGGCGAGAAGGTTGCGGGCGGCCTGGTTGTCCGGCTCGGCAAAAACCACGTGGTTGAGGGCCGTCGCGACCCAGCGGTAGTTGCCTGCGTCGAAATCCGCCTGGGCTTTTTCGATCACCGCGTCGGCGCCGCCTGCGTATTCAACGAACTTTTTGCCCTCTTCAACCGGTGGCAGTTCATTGAGTTCAGACGGGTTGCCGGAAAACCAGCCGAAATAGAGCTGGTACTGCGCCTTGGCGTTGTGGCTGACCGAGCCGTAGTAACCACGGTTGGAGAAGGTCTGGGCGAGGCTGTCGGGCAGTGTCAGTTCCTCGGCGATCTCGAGCATGGTCTGGCCCCTGTTGGCGAGGCGCAGGGTTTCGTCGTGGATATAGCGATAGAGGTCGCGCTGGCCTTTCCAGAAGGTGACGATTTCCTCATTGCCCCAGGTCGGCCAGTGGTGGCTGCCAAAGCTGACCTCCACCTCGTCTCCGTAGCGGTTGATGACATCGTTGATGTATTTGGCGAATTTGTCTCCGCTGCGGACCTTGGCGCCGCGCAGCGTATAGAGGTTGTGCAGCGTATGGTTGATTTCCTCGGCCTGCATCAGTGCCCTGAATTCCGGGATCCAGAACATCAGTTCCGCAGGGGCTTCGGCGCCAGGCGTGAAGAGGAACTCCATGCCGATGCCGTCGACCGCCAGTTCGGTCGGGGTTTCCGAAATGATCTCCGTGGGTTCGACAATCGTCACGGTTCCGGCGGCGGTTGTGGTGCCGAGGCCGGAGCCGAGCGTTCCATCCGGACCCTTGCCGATCAGGTTGCCGTACATGTAGGAGGCGCGGCGGCTCATGGTGTTGCCGGCGATCAGGTTTTCGCTCACGGCTTCCTCAAAGAAACCTTCAGGGGCGATGATCGGCACGTTGCGTTCGGCAATTTCTTCGGGGGTGATCACGCCCTTGACGCCGCCAAAGTGGTCGACGTGGCTGTGGGTGAAGATGACGCCGGTCACCGGCAGATCCTCGACATTCTCCCGCAGCAGCGCCATTCCGGCAGCGGCGGTTTCGTTGGCCGTCAGCGGATCGACGACAATCCAGCCTGTTTCGCCACGGATGAAACTCATCACCGCCAGATCGTAGCCGCGGAACTGGTAGATCTCGTCCGGCACCACTTCGAAGAGACCGTGAACGGCGTTGAGTGCACTCTGCCGCCAGAGGCTGGGGTTCGCCGTATCCGGGGCGTCGCCGGTGAGGAAATCGAACTGTGAATAATCGTAGATGACGGTGCCGTCGGCCCCGGAAACCGCAGTGCCGTCCAGTTCGGCAATCTTGCCGCGGGTTGCGTTCTCAAAATCCGTCTGGTCGTCAAATGGCAGGTAGTCGAGCAGCGCGTCATTTGCCGCGCGTGTGGCGTCGGTCGCCTCCTGCGCGGTTGCGGCGCCACAGACCGCAACGGCCGCGGCCGTTGCAAGAACTGTCAGTCGCATATAGTAGCCTCCAATGGGATGTTGTGTGACAGCCGGTACCCTCGCGGGAATCAACCTGGATGCCACGGTGTCCGCGATCATAACCTGCACCATTGCAGGTGACTTCATCAGATGATGGCATTGGATGGGTTTCGTGGAGGAAGTCGACGTTACGGACCGGGAGAAGACAGAATTGGATGCGGCCGTGGAGGTTGTTTCCCGGCGGGGTTGGTTCGCCGAACGCAGCGGCGAGACCCGCTCCGCGCTGACCCGGATCGCCCGTGTGAAGCATTTTGCGTCGGGCGAACCGCTCTATCTGTTTGGTGACAGGCCGAATGGTGTTTTCGGTCTGGTGCGGGGCGCACTCGACGTGTCGATTCCGCGGTCCGACGGTATGGAAGTCACCGTGCATCAGGCGGATCCGGGCTACTGGGTCGGAGATTCGGCGCTGTTGGCGGGACAAACCCGGCTGGTTTCGGTGATCGCGGCGCGACCGACCGTGACCGTGCATCTGCCGTGCCAGGGACTCTGGCGGCTGCTGGATGAAAAACCGGCGCTGATCCGCGACTTCTACGAACTTTCGCACCGGAACATGGCGCTGGCGCTCCGTATCATGGCCAATTTGGCGACTGCCTCGTCCGACTCGCGGGTGGCCGCCCGACTGCTGATGCACGACGAGGACCGTGGCGACGGGGCGCTCAGCATGTCCCAAACCAAGCTGGCCGAACTGCTCGCGCTGTCGACGCCGACCCTGCACCGGGTGCTCCGCCGGCTACAGGACCGGGGTCTGGTGGCGCTCGGTTACGGCGAGGTCCGGATCGTCGACCGCGAGGGGCTGCGCAGGCTCCTCGAAGCACCGGCCCGCTACTGAGCGGTTCGGGATGATCCGGACTGAAACGAGGTTGCGTTTTTCGCCGGCGCGCTTACGTGACGTGCGACAGATGCCGACATGCCGCCCTGAAAGGACAGACCTTGACTGATCTCACGCCCCGGGAAATCGTTTCCGAACTTGACCGCTACATCATCGGCCAGAACGATGCCAAGCGTGCGGTGGCGGTCGCCCTGCGCAACCGCTGGCGGCGCAAGCAGCTGGCCGACGACATCCGTGACGAGGTCTATCCCAAGAACATCCTGATGATCGGGCCGACGGGGGTGGGCAAGACCGAAATTTCGCGCCGGCTGGCGAGGCTGGCGAAAGCGCCGTTCCTCAAGGTCGAGGCGACGAAATTCACCGAGGTGGGCTATGTGGGCCGCGATGTCGAGCAGATCGTGCGCGATCTGGTCGATGCCGCGATCGTCATGGTGCGCGAGGACATGCGCGAGCGGGTCAAGGCGGCGGCGCATGAGGCGGCGGAGGACCGGGTGATCGACGCCCTGGCCGGCGACGGTGCCCGCGACCAGACCCGCGACATGTTCCGCAAGAAACTGCGCGACGGCGTGCTCGATGACAAGGAAATTGAGCTGGAGGTTGCCGATACCTCGAACCCGATGCCGACGTTTGAAATTCCCGGCCAGCCCGGGATGAGCATGGGGGCGATGAACCTGGGCGACATATTCGGCAAGGCCTTTGGTGGCCGAAAGGTGCGCCGGCGCATGACCGTGGCCGCGTCTTACGACCTGCTGATCACCGAGGAGGCGGACAAGCTGATCGACAACGAAATCGTCACTCGGGAGGCGATCACGGCAGTGGAGCAGAACGGCATCGTCTTTCTCGACGAGATCGACAAGGTCTGTGCGCGGGCCGAGGCGCGCGGGGCGGATGTCAGCCGCGAAGGGGTGCAGCGGGATCTGCTGCCGCTGATCGAGGGCACGACGGTGTCCACCAAGCACGGGCCGGTTAAAACCGACCATGTGCTGTTCATCGCTTCCGGCGCGTTCCACATCGCCAAGCCTTCGGACCTGCTGCCGGAACTGCAGGGGCGTCTGCCGATCCGGGTGGAACTGCGCGCGCTGACCGAAGCGGATTTCGTGCGCATCCTCACCGAAACCGACAACGCGCTGACGCGGCAGTATACCGCGCTGATGCAGACGGAAAATGTCGGGGTGACATTCACCGACGACGGGATCTCGGCGCTCGCCCGCATCGCCGCCGAGGTAAATCTTGCCGTGGAAAACATCGGTGCCCGACGGCTCTATACGGTGATGGAACGGGTGTTTGAGGAGTTGAGTTACACCGCTCCCGACCGGTCGGGCGACGCGGTTGAAGTCAATGCCGCGTTCGTGGCCGAGCATCTGGGAGAGTTGAGCACCAATGCGGACCTGAGCCGTTACGTGCTCTGACCGGGCAGGCCGGAAGAAGGGAAGAGGCGTGTCGGCCGATTCAGATGTCGGCGCGCACCCAGTCCCATGTGCTCAGAAGGATCAGCGTCAGCATGCCGGAAAAAACGTAGACGGCGAGGCTGAACAGGACGCCGTTGCCGACAGTCACCGACACGGCCGTGGTGGTGAGAGCAACGAGTACCGAGAGGAGAAGCTGTGCAGCGAGCATCTGAGTCTTTCCGAACGACGGTGCCAAAACAACGGCGGGAGGATTGGATACTCATTAAGCGTCGAAATGTGTTAACCGACTATTACCGTCTTGCGTAGCCAAAAATGTCGTGAAATGTAAAAAACTCTCGTTCAGGTTGTTTTGTGATCATTCGAACACCGGATGGGCAGCGGACGAAACGCAACACTCAGGATCACAAGCGAACTGCCCGCCAACCGGGCAGTTTTGCCACAGGCGCCTTGCGAACCGGCAGCGGAGCCGGCGCCGCCCGCCGGCGGATCTGTCGGGAATCTGCGGAAAATCCCTGGATCGCCGCGCCGTTCAGGGTGGGTGATTCGCCCGAACTACCTGGTTCTCCGCCCTGTTTCGGCCTGCAGCATGGCGAAAAACCGTTCGAGGATGATCGCCATGCCGATCCCCGAAGTTGCCGCGTTGTCGAGAACCTCCTCGATCGTGTCCGGTTTCTGGTCGCTGCCGCCGGTCGCGGCGTTGGTGATTGCGGAAAGACCAAGGACAGGCAGGCCCGCATGGGCGGCGGCGATCACCTCGAGCACCGTGGACATGCCGACCGCATCGGCACCGGCGCTGCGCAGAAACCGGCGTTCCGCCGAGGTTTCCAGCGACGGCCCGGCGATGCCGGCGTAGATCCCCTCGCGCAGCGGCACCCCCACCTGCAGGGCCGCGCCCCGGGCGATGTCGCGCAGATGCAGGTCATAGGCACGGGACATGTCGGGAAACCTCTGTCCGAGCGCGTTTTCATTCGGACCGGTGAGCGGATTCGCCCCGGTGAAATTCAGGTGATCCTCGATCAGCATCACATCGCCCGGCACATAGCGGTCGTTGAGCGCTCCGGCGGAATTGGTGATGATCAGCCGTTTTGCCCCCAGCGCCTTCAGCAGATAGACCGGAAACGCCACATCGGCGGCTGAGTGCCCCTCGTAGAGGTGAAACCGGCCCTGCATCAGGACGCAGCGGTGCTTGAACAGATCGCCAAAAATCATCCGGCCCGAATGTCCCGGCGCGGTCGCCCTGGGAAGCCCTTCGATGCTGTCGTAGGGTATGGTGGTTGCATTGACGGTGCGTTCGGCCAGCGGACCAAGGCCGGTTCCGAGGATGATCGCGGTGTCCACGGCGGAAAGCCCGTGTTCGGCCAGGGCGGCGGCGGCCACCTCAACCCTTTCACGCATCGGCCTGGTCATCCGGCAATACTCCGGGCAATGGACGGGGCAAGGGCGCTTACCTCTTTCAGAACGCCACCAAGATCGATGCCGGTCAGTTCCCGGTTTCTCACAACCTGGCGGCCTCCCACGTATACGTCACGGACGTCGGATTTCGTACAGGAATATATGATATGCGTAAGCGGATCGAACATCGGCACCGCATGAGGCCGGTCGATGTCGATCACGATCATGTCCGCGAGCTTGCCCGGTTCCAGCGATCCGAGCCGGTCACCGACCCCCAGTGCGTCGGCTCCGGCCTGGGTAACCATCTTCAGGGCCTGTCCGGTGGTCACCGCGTCAGCCTGCAGGGTGAACCCCTTGTGCAGCGTTGCCGCGAGCCTGAGCGCCAGCCACATGTCGAGATCGTTGCCGGAGATCGCCCCGTCCGTGCCGAGGGTGACGCGTACGCCCGCCGCCAGCATCGCCGGAATGCGGGCGATGCCGCTGGCGAGCTTGAGGTTTGACACCGGGTTGTGCGCCACGCTCGCGCCGCTCCGCGCCAGGATCGCGATTTCCTCGTCATCAATCCAGACGCAGTGGGCAAGGACGGTGCGCGTGTCGAGCAGGCCGAGCTGGTCGAGATGGCGGATCACCGATCTGCCGTAACGGGCGCTGATGTCGGCCACCTCGGCGCGGGTCTCGGCGGCATGGGTCGACCAGAGCGCGTCGTGTCGATCGGCGAGGTCCCGGGACGTGCGCATGCTCTCCGGTGCGACGGTATATGTGCCGTGCGGAAAGGTGCCGGGCAGGATCAGCTCGTGACCGCCGAATTCGTCGAAGAACGCCGTCGCGTCGGCGATCCTTTGTTCGGGGCTGCCGCCGTCGACGCCGGGACCGTCGATGAAAATGCCCCCGGTTGCCACCCGCATGCCGAGTTCGATTCCGGCAAGGGCAGTCTGGCGCGGGTACCAGAACATGTCCATGACGCTGGTCACGCCGCCGAGCAGCAGTTCCGCCAGGCCGAGGGCTGCGCCGAGACGCACCGTCTGCGGGGTCAGGATCGCGCCTTCGGCCTTCCAGACCGTCTGCAGCCAGGGTTCAAGGGCGAGGTCTTCCACCAGCCCGCGAAACAGGCTGTCGGCCGCATGGCAGTGGGTGTTGATCAGGCCCGGCATCAGGATGGCACCGCCAATGTCATGCACGTCGCGGGCGGCGGTGCCGATCTCTCCAGCGCTGCCGATCCGGACGATGCGCCCGCCCTCAACCGCCAGTGCGGCACCGTGCAGCACCGTTCCGGCCGCGTCAGCAGTCACCAGCGTTGCGTTCGTGACGATCAGATCTGCGGTCATTGCGCCATCCGTATTGCTTCTGCGAAGGGGTCGCATGTTGCGTGCGCGGGTGTCAACTGGAGGGTGAGTGGTATTTCCATAGGATCGCGCGTATCGCTCCGGATGCGGCGCGCGGCGGCATAAATCCGCTGCATCACGTCGACAGACACACGCATTGCGACAACATTCCGCGACCATATCGCGTTACCGTTGCCCCGATGGCGGCAGTTTCGGCCCGATCCGGCGCCGGACGGGATAAATCTTGTTGCCCCATGCTGCGTCTGCTAGGCAAATGGTTAACGGTCGGCGCGTTCCGGTCGGAACCGGGATGCCAGGGGGGTGATCCGGGTGGCTGAATTGCCCGAACGGCGCGTCTTGCGTCGATTTGTGTCCGTTTGCAGGGGGCCGTCATGAAATATCGCCCGGAGGTGGACGGGCTTCGCGCGGTTGCGGTGGTTCCCGTCATCCTCTTCCACGCCGATTTTCACTGGTTCCGCGGCGGTTTCGTCGGGGTCGACGTGTTCTTCGTCATCAGCGGCTATCTGATCGGCTCAATCATCCTCGAGCATCTGCGGGCCGGCGATTTCTCGCTGATGGATTTCTACGAGCGCCGGGCCCGCAGGATCCTGCCGGCGCTGTTCCTTGTCGTCGCGGTCTGCGTGCCGCTCGCCTGGATAACGCTCTCGCCGCTGGCGCTGAAGGAATTCGCCCGCAGCGTCGCGGCGGTGCCGATATTCTCCTCCAACATCCTGTTCTGGCGCGAAAGCGGCTATTTTGAACGCGCCTCCGAATTCAAACCGCTGCTGCACACCTGGAGTCTGGCGGTGGAGGAGCAGTTCTACCTGCTGTTTCCCCTGTTTCTTGCGGCGCTGTGGCGCTGGGGGCGCCGCCTGCTGGTCCCCGCGCTGGTTCTTGCCGCGCTGATGAGTTTCGCCCTCGCGGAATGGGCCAGCACCCGCTACGCCTCAGCCGCGTTTTTCCTGCTGCCCAGCCGCGGATGGGAACTGCTGTGTGGCGTTCTGGTGGCTCTGCGCTGCATCGGCGCCCCGGAGGTGCCGCGCGGCAGCCAGATGGCGGGCCTGGCGGGCCTGGCGCTGATCGCCCTTGCCGTCGTGCTCTATGACCGGGACACACCCTATCCCGGGATCTACGCGGCGGTTCCGGTCCTCGGCACCTGCCTTGTGCTGCTCTACGCCAGGGCCGGCACCTTTGCCCATGGGCTGCTGTCGATCCGTGCCCTGGTCTTCCCGGGCCTGATCAGCTACAGCGCCTATCTCTGGCACCAGCCTCTGTTCGCGTTCTATCGCGCCAGCGACGTCGCCCCGGTCACGACGCTGTCGATGCTGGGGCTTGCGCTTCTGTCATTCGTTCTGGCCTGGGTGACGTGGAAATACGTCGAAACCCCGTTCCGCAGAGGCGTGTCGGTTCCCTCCCGCCGCATTCCGGTGCTGGCCCTGTCCTTCGGGGCGCTGCTTGTGGTGTTCGGTGTCACCGGATCGGTCAGCAACGGTTTTGTCGGGCGCTACACCGGGATCAAGCGGGACATCGCGGAGGCGGAGTTTACCGGCGGCTCCTATGTGGTCCGGCGCTTCGATGCCCGGGTGAACGCGCCGTTCGATCCGGCTGATCCGGCAACCAGGGTGGTGCTGGTCGGCGACAGCTATGCCAAGGACCTGATCAACGCTGTGTACGAGGCCGGCGAGGACCGCGCATTCCAGTTCTCAAGCTTCTACATCCCCGCCGAATGCGGAAATCTCGACGTGACCGCGGATTTCTCCGCACATATCGAGACGGAGCGCGGCATCGACTGTTCGGTGTTCCGCCGCTATGGCAACGACGACCTGGTCGCGCGGCTGCAGGAGGCCGATGAGGTGTGGCTGGTCTCGAGCTGGCGCGACTGGCAGGTACAGTATCTGCCGGAGACGATTTCCAGTCTCGAAACCGACTACGGCCTGCGGGTTCTTGTGTTCGGTCGCAAAAACTTTGGCTACATCAACATTGCCAGGCTTCTGCATCAGCCCGAGGCGGAACTGCGCACCCGGCGAAACGAACTTGCCCCCTATCACGTCGAGACCAACCGGCACATGAAGGCGCTGCTGGATCCGCGGCATTTCGTCGATGTCTCCTGGCTGCTCTGCCGGTCGGAAACCCACTGTCCGGTGCTGACCCCCGACGGGGCGCTGATCTCCTATGACGGCGGCCACCTGACCAGGGCCGGGGCGGCGGAACTCGGTCGGGCGCTGCTGGAGACGCAGCAGACCGGCCTGCGTGTGGCTGCATCCGCAAGGTAGCTGAGGCCGCGATGGTGCAGGGGATTGTCCGGGCTTCAGCGGGACGCGGCATGCGCCGCCGCCATTTCAGCCGTTGGCAGGCCAATCCGAAACGTCGCGCCGGGCCCGCCGGGCAGCAGCACCAGCGAGCCGCCGAGATTGCGCATGATCTCGCGGCTGATCGGCAGGCCAAGCCCGGCGCTCCCGACGATGGTCTTTTCCCCCAGACGGGCAAATTTCTCGAAGATCTCCTCGCGGCGGTCCGGCTGCACGCCGGGACCGTTGTCGCTGACGTCGATATACGCGCCGACGGCATCGTTTCCGGTGGTGATGGTGATCTGCGGGGTTGTGCCGCGTCCGTATTTCACTGCATTGGAGATCAGGTTGATGATCACCTGGGCCAGCCGGTCAAAATCCGTATCGACGCTGATGCAGGGATCGGGGATCACGGTTTCGATGCGGATGCCGGAGGTGCCGATCAGGCCTTCGCTGCTGGCAATCGCCCTTTCGATCACCTCCGCGAGCTGCACCGGAGCGATGTTGAAGGTCGCCCGGCCGGATTCGAGGAAGGACAGGTCCAGGATTTCATCCAGGAGCCGCGTCAACCGTACGGATTCGTCGCGGATGATGCGCAGGAAGCGCTTGGCGTCCTGGTTCGATACGTCGTCCATGTCGCTGAGCAGTTCCGCGAACGACCGGATCGAGGTCATCGGCGTGCGCAACTCGTGGCTGACCTTGCTCAGAAACGCGTCCTTCATCGCGTCCATGTGCTTGAGCTGGGCATTGGCGTCCCGCAGGGCCCGCGCGGTGTTTTCCAGTTCCGACGACTGATGTTCCAGCCGGCGTTTGGCCTCGATCAGCTGTGAGGTTTCGTCGGCGATGCGCATCAGCCCGGCGACGGTGACGTTCCACTGACCGGCCACCTGGCCGACCAGTTCATGAGCCGAAGCGGCACCGACCGATCCGGCCAGTTCCCGTTCCAGCGCCTGGATCAGCCGGTCATTGGCCTCCGGAAGGCCGACCACCTTGCCCTGGGCCCGGGTTTCGACATCGAACAGGCGGTTGGCGGCGTCGAGACCGAGAATGCGGCTGGCCAGGTGGTAGAGGTCGCTGGTGCGGGCATTGCGGGCCACCGGTGCGGCGGCGGTGTCCGGCGAGCGGAATACGTCGACGAACTGCCGCGCCTGGACCCGTTCCAGCGGCTGCGCCGAGGACAGCAGCGATCCGCCGACGAACAGGCCGATGTTGACGCTCATGCTCCAGAACATCGAATGCACCAGCGTGTCCATCCCCTCCAGGCCGAACAGCGCCTGCGGCCGCAGCACCGACAGGCCGAACGGTCCGGAGGCGATCACCGTCTCCGAGAGCAGAAAGCCGCCCTCGAAACTCGGCAGCAGGAGGGTATAGGCCCAGAGCAGGAACCCGGCACCGATCCCGGCCAGCGCACCGACCCGGGTCGCACCCTGCCAATAGAGCCCGCCGATCAGCGCCGGCGCGACCTGGGCCATGCCGGCAAAGGATATCAGGCCGATGGCTGCCAGCGCCCGCGGCTCGCTGACGGTGAAATAGAGATAACCGAGGATCAGAATGGTGATGATCGAAACCCTCCGGCTGGTCAGCAGCACGCCGCGCACGTCGTCGCCGGTGGTCTGGATGTTGCGGTAGCTGATCCAGATCGGCAAAACGATGTGGTTGGAGACCATCGTCGACAGGGCAATGGTGGCAACGATCACCATCGAGGTTGCCGCCGACAGACCGCCGAGAAACGCCAGCAGGGCAATGCCGTTCTGCCCCGCCGCCAGCGGCAGGGTAAGCACGAACAGGTCGGGGTTGGTGTCGGTGCCGAACTGCGCCAGGCCGGCGATGGCGATCGGGAAAACGAACAGGGAGATCAGTGCCAGGTAGAGCGGAAACGCCCAGGCCGCCGTTGCCAGCTGATGCTCGCTGGAATTTTCCACCACCGCGATCTGAAACATCCGCGGCAGACAGAACACGGCGGTTCCGGCGAGAAACATCAGCGTGACCCACCGCGGGGTGAACACGGTTTCGATCTGCGACAGGTTCGGCGGCATCTGGGCAAAGACCGAGGCGGGGCCGTCGTTCAGGCCCCAGACCACGAACACCCCGACCGTCAGCAGCGCCACCAGCTTGACCACGGCCTCCACGGCGATGGCCATGACCACGCCGGTGTGCCGCTCGTTGGCGTCGATGTTTCGGGTGCCGAACAGAATGGTGAAGGCGGCAAGCCCCGCCGCGACCCAGAATGCGGTGATCCGGCCGCTGCCATCCGGTGCGTCAGCCGGCACGGCGCCGGCGAAGGCGGAAAAGCTGAGCGTGATCGACTTGAGCTGCAGGGCGATGTACGGGGTCGATCCGATCACCGCGAGCAGGGTGACGACGACGCCCAGCGACCGGCTCTTTCCGTAGCGCGACGAGATCAGGTCGGCGATCGAGGTGATGCGCTGGGCATGGCCGATGCGGATCAGCTTGCGCAGCAGGAAGTACCAGCCGATGAACACCAGCGTCGGCCCCAGATAGATCGGCAGAAATTCCAGTCCGCCCCGCGCCGCGGTGCCGACCGCGCCGTAAAACGTCCAGGCCGTGCAGTAGACCGACAGCGACAGGGTATAGACATAGGGCGAGTGCAGCCAGGCGGCGCGGCCCTGACCGGCGCGGCGTTCGGCCCAGAAGGCGATCAGGAACAGGAACGCGACGTACCACAGGCTGGCGGTGACAAGCATGTCGCCGTTCAGCGGTGCGCGGAGTGTCGGCTCAATGCTCTCCATCGTCGTGCTCCAGCCCGGACGCCAGCCGGAAGGTGATGAAGATCAGCGTGAACCAGACACCGAACACATAGAGCAGATTGACCGGCACGCCGGCGATCGTGCCCGCGCCGCTGACTGCATTCAGAAGCGGCGACAGCAGCAGGAACGCCCCGGCCAGCGGCACGCAGCGCGCCCGGTCCCGCAGTGCCCGGATCGAGCGGGCCCGCGCGTCGTCCTGCAGCGCGTAGCCGTCCGGGCCCAGCTGCGGCTCCGGGTCGCGGTCGGTGTCGGGCTGGGTCATCTGCGGTGCTCCTCCACCGATTTTCCTGCTCCGGCTGCGCCGGTTTTTTCCACAGTCTAGCTGCGGAACCGCCCGGCAAACAACTGGTGGTTTCAGCCGCACGAATCCGGCGAAACGGCATGGAAGAGGCGGCTTAGCGCGCCCCGCACGGCAATGGCCATGATCTGAGTCATTCGATTGGGAAATAAATTGTGCAGTGCAGCAATTATTATATTTTACAAACGCGCGCCAATATTTCATAAAGCTGCGCGGCAGGTGAAGATGTGACGACGCGTTGGTGCTGGCCTTCCGTCGTCCGCTCGCTTAGCCTTCGACAGATTTGCCCGACAGGGCCCGCGAAAAACCAAAGAGTGGAAACGTCGATGTCAGACCAGATCTATGAACCCTCCGCGCAGACCGTGTCGCATGCCCATGTGGACGCAGCCGGATATGACGAAATGTACGCGGCCTCGGTCGCCGATCCGGACGCCTTCTGGGGCGAACAGGCGAAGCGCATCGACTGGATCAAGCCCTTCACCAAGGTCAAGAACACCAGTTTCGACTACCACAACGTTTCGATCAAATGGTTCGAGGACGGCAAGCTCAACGTTTCCGCCAACTGCATCGACCGGCACCTGAAAGACCGCGGCGACCAGACGGCGATCATCTGGGAAAGCGACGATCCGGGAGTGAGCGAGCACATTTCCTACAGGGAACTTTACGCCCAGGTCTCGAAATTCGGCAACGTGCTGCATTCGCTCGGCGTGAAAAAGGGCGACCGGGTCATTCTCTATCTGCCGATGATCCCCCAGGCCGCCTACGCGATGCTGGCCTGCGCCCGCATCGGTGCGGTGCATTCGATCGTCTTCGCCGGTTTCTCATCCGATGCCCTGCGGGCCAGGATTCAGGGGTCCGGGGCCAAACTGGTGGTTACCGCCGACGAGGCACCGCGCGGCGGACGCAACACGCCGCTGAAGACCAATTGCGACCGCGCGCTCGAAGGTCTGGACGGGGTGCGGCAACTCGTGGTGCGCCGCACCGGTGGCGACATTGCCTGGAACGAGGACCGGGACGTCTGGCTGCACGAGGAAATGGAGCGCGTCTCCGATCATTGCGAACCGGTGGCGATGAACGCCGAGGATCCGCTGTTCATTCTCTACACCTCCGGCTCGACCGGTGCGCCGAAGGGCGTGGTACATACCACCGGCGGTTACATCGTCTATGCGTCGATGACCCATCAGTATGTGTTCGACTACCATGACGGTGACATCTACTGGTGCACCGCCGATGTGGGCTGGGTCACCGGCCACAGCTACATCGTCTATGGCCCGCTCGCCAACGGCGCGACGACTGTGATGTTCGAGGGCGTGCCGACCTGGCCCGACGCGGGGCGGTTCTGGCAGGTCTGCGCCAAACACCGGGTCAACATCTTTTACACTGCGCCGACGGCTATCCGCGCACTGATGGCCCAGGGCACGGAGCCGGTTGAGAAGCACGACCTCTCAAGTCTGCGCATTCTCGGGTCGGTCGGCGAGCCGATCAATCCGGAAGCCTGGAACTGGTACAACGAGGTGGTCGGCAAGGGGAACTGTCCGATTGTCGATACCTGGTGGCAGACCGAGACCGGCGGCATCCTGATTTCGCCGCTGCCCGGTGCCACCCCCACCAAACCCGGTTCCGCCACCAAACCGTTTTTTGGGGTGCAGCCGGTGGTGCTGGAACCGACGACCGGCGATCCGATCCCGGAAACCCAGACCGAGGGCGTGCTGGCGCTGGCGGATTCATGGCCGGGCCAGATGCGGACGATCTTTGGCGATCACGACCGTTTCGTCGATACCTACTTCAGCCAGTACAAGGGCTATTATTTTTCCGGCGACGGCTGCCGGCGCGACGCGGACGGCTACTACTGGATCACCGGCCGGGTCGATGACGTGATCAACGTCTCCGGCCACCGCATGGGCACCGCCGAAGTCGAAAGCGCGCTGGTCGCCCATCCGAAGGTCTCCGAGGCCGCCGTGGTCGGCTACCCGCACGACATCAAGGGCCAGGGCATTTATGCCTATGTCACGCTGATGGCCGGCGAGGAATACACCGAGGAACTGCGCAAGGAACTGCGGCTCTGGGTGCGCAAGGAAATCGGTCCGATCGCCTCGCCCGACCTGATCCAGTGGGCGCCCGGCCTGCCGAAAACCCGCTCCGGCAAGATCATGCGCCGCATCCTGCGCAAGATCGCCGAGGACGATTTCGCCGCCCTCGGCGACACCTCGACACTGGCCGATCCGTCGGTGGTCGACGACCTGATCGAGAACCGGATGAACCGGGACTGACCGTCCCTGAACCGCAGACATGGAACAGGGCGGGGCATCAGCCCCGCCCTTTCTGGTTTGCGCCCCTCTGTCGGAAGTCTTGCCCTGACGGCCTGCGCCCGGGGCGGTCTGGCCTCCTCAGTCACTGTCCCCGTCCACCACCCGGAATTCGCCGGAGGCGGCATCGCTGTCGGGGTCGTTGAAGCCCGGTGCGATGAGGCCGCGGCGCAGCAGTTCGCGGATCGCGGCGGCACGCGACGGCATCCGGTTCTCGAAACGCCAGTCGTCAATCGCCTGCAACTCGTCGAGGTCGAGCATCAGCTGCAGTTTTTCGGTCCGTTTCGGCGGTCGCTGTTCGGTCATCTCTGCGCAATATCCGGCGTTACTTACTCCACTGACATAACATACGACAGCTGCGTGGGTTCCACCACCTGCACGCCTTCGGCAGGACACTGCCGTTACCGGGGTTGCGCCGCTTCGGTCAGCGTCATGACATGCGCAGGTCAAGTATATGAAAAAACTTGATAAAAACCGAACACTGCCTAGATATCCCCGTGCACACAGATACAGGAGGCAGACATGACAAGTTCCGTTCTCAAAACCCGTCCGACCCCGGCAAAACCGCGCACCGGCATCGATTCGAAACCTGAGATCGCCAACGGGCTGACCGGGGTTCTTTCCGATACGTTCGTGCTGATGATCAAGACCCAGGGCTACCACTGGAACGTCACCGGGCCGCTGTTCTTCCCGCTGCACAAGCTTACCGAGGAACACTACAACGACATGTTCGCGGCGATTGACGTGATCGCCGAACGGATTCGGGCGCTCGGCCACATCGCGCCGATGTCGTTCACCGACATGATCTCCCAGACCCAGCTCTCCGAGGAATCCGGTGCGCCGAACGCCGGCGAGATGGTGCGAAACCTGCTCCACGACCATGAGGCACTGGCACGCCGGCTGCGCGAACTGGCCGCCGAGGCCGCGGAACAGGGCGACGGCGCCAGCGAGGACCTAGCCAACGGCCGCATGGCCTTCCACGAACAGGCGATCTGGATGCTGAACGCCATCGTCGCCGAATGACCGCTGCGGCACCGTCCGCAGACCTCAAAGACGCGTCCGTGCGGGAACCCGCGCGGGCGCTTTGCGTTGCCATGAAGGGTGTCGCGCTTTTTCTTGCCAATCCGGGCCGGTCATGGTTGCAATACCGCAACTGACATCCAAACGGGGATAGAACATGACAAATTTCGCCCGCCTGACGGCACTGGGTTTTTTCGTCGGCATCGCTGGCTGTACCTCATCGCTGATGGAAGGCGCCGGCAACATGGCGACCGACGTCAAGGAAGGCGCCGAAGCGGCGCTGAGCGATTCCGGCGGCGGCTGCGGCGCCACCCAGCGGGCAGATCTGGTGGGCCAGAGCGTCACCGTGCTCAATGACGCCGAACTGCCGGAAACCGCGCGGGTTCTGTTCCCGGGTGCCGCCGTCTCCCAGGAAGTCAATCCGGGCCGGCTCAACATCGCCATCGGCACCGATGACCGGATTACCCAGGTCTACTGCGGCTAGGACACGTTCCGCCGCACCAGCACCAGAGGCAGCAGACCGATTGGCGCCAGCATCGCCAGCGCCACAGGCAGGCCGAAGAACTTCGCCGAAATACCGATCAGCGGCGGACCGATCAGAAACGCGGTGAAGGCGATCAGCGCCAGCGTCGCCACGTTCTGCTCGCGCCGTCGCCCGCCGCCCATCTGCCCGACCATCGACATTGCCAGCGGATAGATGTTGCCGCAGCCCAGCCCGACGACAAACGCAGCGGGAACTGCGACCAGAAGTCCGGGCGCAAGTCCGAAGGTGAAAATCCCGACTGCCATCAGCACCGCCGAGGCATAGATCACCTTCTGTGGCCCGAACATTTCCGCCAGACGGTCGCCGGACAGCCGGGTGATCGCCATCGACACCGCGAAGACCGCGAAGGTCGCGGCGGTGGCAAAGGGGGTGGCGCCGATATTCTCGCGCAGGAGCAGCGCCGACCATTCCATCATCGCCCCCTCGGTAAGAAGCGAGCCGATCGGCACGAGGCAGAGCAGCAGCAGCGCCGCCGGCGGCAGGCTGAAGCCGCGCGATTTGACCGGGGCTTCCGGCTCGGGCTCTTCGGCCGGATCGTCGGCCAGCAGCCGGCGTGAAAACAGCACGTGGGCGAGGATGAACAGCGGCTGCACGATCAGCTGCTGGGTGAGAAAACTGATCTCCGCCTGGGCGAAGGCCCCACCGATCAGCGAGCCGACCACCGTGCCGATGCTCCAGAAGCCGTGACAGCGGGTCATGATCCGCCGCCCCAGCGCGGTTTCCGTCTGGCTGGCCTTGGCATTCATAGACACCTCGATGGTGGCGATGGTCAGACCGCAACAGAACAGCGAAAACATCAGCCACACCGCGTTGGTCGCCAGACCCGGGCCGATGAAGCAGGCAAAAAACGCCGCACCGCCGAGCGTGGTGGCGTTTTTGGTGCCGATCCGCGCCGTCAGCCGGCCCACCGTCAGAAACCCGAGCATCGTTCCCGCCGGCATGCCGAACAGGGCGAAGGCGAGGGTCATCACGTCGAGGTCGAGCGCCTGTTTCACGTCCGGAATCCGCGGAAACCAGACGGCGAACCCGAGCGCATTGAGGGCGAAAACCAGTTGCAGCGAAAGCAGGCGCGAACGGTCGGAAGCGGTGGTCTCGGACATCGGGGGGACATTCTGAAAGGGGTGTCGCCGCCTCCTATCCTGTTTCAGGTAACCCGTCCACCATCCTCGCGCGGGGTGAAACCGCATTGCCCGTTCGGCGGGAGAATGCCACGGTCCGGCGATTCGGTCAGGCGCGTACGGGGGGCAGGGCATGGAACGGAGTGTCATTCTTGGAAATACCGCCGGCGGCAAATCCACCCTGGCCCGCCGTCTCGCCGCCACGCGCAATCTGCCACACGTTGAGATCGACGCACTCTACTGGCAGCCGGACTGGTCGCTTGCGCCGGCGGAGGACTATCAGCGGGCGCATGCTGAGGCCGTTGCCGGCGCGCGCTGGATCATCGACGGTGGCGGCGACCTGCCTTCGATCGAGGCGCGGCTCGACCGGGCCACGGAAATCATCCTGATCGATTTACCGCTCTGGGTGCATTACTGGCGGGCGGCGGAACGCCAGTTCGCCTGGGCGACCGGGACCCTCGACCATCCGCCCGCCGGCGGGGTGGACATGCCGCCGACCGGACGGCTGTTCGAAATCATCTGGACCGTCGACCAGGAGTGGATGCCGCGTCTGCGCCGGCTCTGTGACCTTCATGAGGCGAAAGGATGCACGGTGATCCGCCTGACCACCCCCGAGGCGGTGGATCGCTTTTGCGCACCTGGCTGACGCAGCGGCTGGGGCCGACCCGGTGGTGATCTGCACAGGGGCGCGGTCGTGCCGGTTGTAATGCCGGCGCAATGAGGTTAAACCTGAACCGTCGGGTTGTTGGTTTTTGGAATGATTTCATATGTTTAGTCTCGGCCTCACGACGATGGGCAATTCTGCGGCCTGTCTGTTCAGGAACGGCCGCCTGATTGCGGCGGTCGAAGAGGAGCGACTCAGCCGGATCAAGAACGACGGCGCGTTTCCGCTGCTGGCGATTGCCGAATGCCTGAAGCTGGCCGGCATCACCATCGGTCAGGTCGGCGAGGTCTGTGTCTACTGGAAGCCCTGGGCGATCGGCACCCGAGCCCGAGGCACCCTGCGCAAGGCGCTGGCCACCCGCTCCGCTGCGCGCAATGTCGGGGCGCGGGTGTCGAAGATCTTCCTCCGCCGCCCCGGTCCGAACCCGCGCCCGGAAGACACCGGCGCCTGGGCCGACCTGTTCTCGATCCGCAGGATCCTGACGACCCAGTTCGGCAGCTTCACCGGCAGCATCCATTTCGTCGACCACCACTACAGCCACATGCTCTATGCCGAGGCGATGCGCGACTGGGACGACTATGTCTCGATGTCCTATGACGGCGGCGGCGAAACCAATTCCACCGTCGTCTCGGTGGTGAGCGGCGGCCGGCGCAGCCACTTCCCGCCACACCGCTGGCCGAATTCCCTCGGGCATTTCTACAGTTTCTTCACCGGCTTCCTCGGCTTTCAGATGCTGGAAGGCGAATACAAGATGATGGGCCTCGCCCCATACGGCGAGCCGGTCTATGCCGACGTGCTTCTCAACTCCCTGCTGCGGCTCTTGCCGGACGGGCGCTACCGTCTCGATACCGCGCGCTGCGACTACCATTCAGCGATGAACGGTACGTTCTCGCCGGAGATCGACGTCCTGCTCTGCCCCCGCCGCGCCCCGGATGCCGAACCGACCGGGGCGCAGATCAACCTCGCCGCCAGTGTTCAGCGCGTGTTCGAACTGGCGCAGCAGCATGTGCTCGAACCGGTACGGCAGGCGCATCCGCAGATCCGCCGGCTGGTGCTGTCCGGCGGCTGTGCGCTCAACGTCACCGCCAACGGCCGGCTGCTCCAGGACGGGCTGTTCGACGAAATCATCATCCCGCCCGCGCCCCACGATGCCGGCTGCGCCATCGGCGCGGTGCTGGTGCGGCTGTCGGAGGCCGGAAGGTCGCTGACCCCGCGCCAGAAGCCCGCCGTGCGCAGCCCCTATCTTGGCGCGGCCTTCACCGACGCCCAGATCCTCGCCGAGGCACGGAACCACTGCGCCACCCTGCCGGCGCTGCTTTCCGAGGACGAACTGATCGCCGGGACCGTCGACCTGCTGACGAGCGGGCTGATCGTCGCCTGGTTTCAGGGCAACGCCGAGTTTGGCCCGCGGGCGCTGGGCGCACGGTCGTTTCTCGCCGATCCGCGCAGCGACGACATCCGCGAGCAGATCAACGTCAAGATCAAGAAACGCGAACTGTTCCGCCCCTTCGCCCCCAGCGTCACCCGCGAAGCGGCGTCGGAGTTTTTCGAACTCGCCCAGGACAGCCCGTACATGAACGTGGTGGCGAAGGTCCGCGAAAGCCATGCCGCCCGCATTCCCGCCGTCACCCATACCGACCGCACCGCCCGCGTCCACACCGTGTCGGCGGAGGCCAATCCGCGCTATCACCGGCTGCTCACCGCCTTTGGTGCCGCGACCGGCGTGCCGGTGCTGCTCAACACCTCGTTCAACATCCAGGAGCCGATCGTCTATTCGCCCGCCGAGGCCTTCGCCACCTTCCGGCGCTCCGGGGTCGATGCGCTGGCGATCGGCCCGCACATCATCCGCCGCGGAGATCTCGCATGACCGCACCCGTTGCCGACGGCCTGCTGTTCAGCGTCGATTTCGAGGATTTCAGCCACGACCTGAAACGCGATCTCGGTCTCTGGGACACCGGGCCGCTGCGTGGCGATGCGCTCTGGCGGGCCTGGGAGGAGATCGCCGGGTTTCTTGCCCGCCACGACGACGCGAAGATCACCTTCTTCTGCACCGGCATCGTCGCCGAACGGTTGCCCGACCTGATCGCCCGCATCGCCGCCGACGGCCACGAGGTCGCCTGCCATTACCACATGCACGACGAAATGGACCGCCAGACCGCGGCGGAGGTCGAGTGCAACCTGCGCCGTGCGATTGATCTGCTCTCCGCCGCCTCGGGCGCCCCGGTCCGCGGCTTCCGCGCTCCCAAATTCCGCATCGAAAAGCGCGATCCGGCCCAGTACCAGGTGCTGGAACGCCTCTTCGACTACGATTCCTCGTATTTCACCGACCGCCCCGACGGGCTCGCCGCCTTCCGCGCCCGCATGGGCCTGACCCGGCTGGCCCTGTTGCCGATCTATTCCGGCAGGCCGCATCCGCGCCTTCCGGCAATGAAACTCGGCGGCTCGTATTTCAAACTCTTCCCCGGCGCGATCTCCGACCGCCTGATCGCCGGGGCCAAAGCCGCAGGGATGCAGCCGCACATCTACCTGCACCCCTATGAATTCTGCAAAACCGGCGACTTCCTGCTCTCCCAGGCCGAACTCGCCCCGCTCGGGCTGAAAAACCGCCTCTACTGGACCCTGCGCCAGCATCAGTGGTCGACCGTCGGCAACGGCAGCGTCGCCCGCAAGCTCGACGCCATCCTCACCCGGCTGAGGCTGTTGGGCCGCCTCTGCGATCAGCCGGGAATGCCTGAAACAGGTTAGTCATTTGGCTAAGTATCTTGACGCGCCGCCGCGCCGTCAGGATACTTACCCATATGGCTAACCTTGATTCGATCTTCCACGCCCTGTCCGACTGCACCCGCCGCGCGGTGGTGCAGCAGCTGACCGGCGGTCCGGCCAGCGTCAAGACCCTGGCCGAACCCCATGCGATGGCGCTGCCGACCTTTCTCAAACACCTCCAGGTGCTTGAAGCCTGCGACCTGATCGTGACGCGGAAAACCGGCCGGGTGCGCACCTGCGCCCTGCAACCGGAAACGGCGCAGGCGGCTGAACACTGGCTGAGCACCCAGCGCGGCCTGTGGGAACGCCGTCTCGACCGTCTCGACAGTTTTCTCACCGCCCAAACCCCGAAGGATCCCGACGATGCCGCACAATCCTGACCTCGACCTCGAACTGGTGCGCGAACTTGCCGTCTCACCCGACCGCATCTGGCGCGCCTGGACGGAACCGGACCTGCTCCGGCAATGGTGGTGCCCGAAACCCTGGACGGTCAGCCGGGCGGTGATCGAGCCGCGTCCCGGCGGCCGGTTCATGACGGTGATGGTCGACCCGGACGGCAGCGAATATCCCAACGAGGGATGCTTCCTTGCCATCGAACCGCAGCGCCGCATCGTCTTTACCGACGCCCTGTCCGAAGGCTGGCGGCCAAAACCGGAACCTTTCATGACTGCCGAAATAACCATCGAACCGACGGAAACCGGCGCCCGCTACACCGCCAGAGTGCAGCACCGTGACGCCGCCGACCGGAAAAAGCACGAGGAGATGGGGTTCTTTGGCGGCTGGGCGACCGCCATCGGTCAACTCGAAACCCTGGCAAAGGATCTTTGAGGCAAGCGGTGCTGCATCCGCGCCCGCGGAGGGCTCCGCCTGTCCTGAAGCAACGGGACAGGCGTACCGGATCTGGCTTTCCGCGCAGGTTCGGCACCAGGCGCTGAGCTCTTCAGTATCCGATCCCCGGCCGGCCTGGCAGTACGGGGCCGGCCCTGCCCGGAACAGCCTTGATCAGCTGGCGTTCGGACCACGCAGAATGCGGATCTTTTCCCGTACCCGGCGCCACTGGTCGGCCGCCGCCTCATCACCGTTGTCAGCGCAGGTTTTGGCTTTCTGGGCAGCCTCATACTCCGCCCGGTCGCCATGTGCCGAATAGAGCCGGTTGGCGTAATCGTCGATCTGATGCATGTCCATGCTGTTCTCCTTTCGGAAACTTTGGGAGTCGGTTCTATCACAGTTTCCCGCCGATGTGCAGTCCCTGCCGTGCCGGCACCGGCGGTGTCCGGATCACAAGGCTTGATCGTATTGCGTTTACGCTGTTTGCTGGTGGCACTGGCAACGACTTGGGAAGGCGATGACCGTCCACGCAAAACACCGTGAGTCCGTGTCCAGCCCGGTGGTCGGCACGGGGCACCGCGCCGCAGCGGGTTTCGCGCCGGTCCGTCTGGCGGCGGTGCAGTCGCTGGTCGGGCGCAGTCCGTCGGTGCAGCGGTTGGCCATCCTTCAGGCCGCCGCCAACGCCGGGAAACACGAGGCAGAAAGCGGCTCCCCGGCTGGACCCGCCGCACCGGCGCGGTGGGCCGGCGCGCGGCCCAGGCCCGCCGGGGCCGAGATGCATTCCAGTGCATCCGGTCACGCCATGCGGTCCTCCCTGACCCTTCAGCGCGAGGCTGATGGACTGCGCGGCATCGGACTGCGTTTGGCGCTCGATCCGGTGACGCGTCCGTTCTCGCCGGTGCAGCGGTCCCGCCGGGCGGTACTTCTCGGCGGTACCATCCACAGCCAGGGCGGCGTCGGTCAGGTGATTCAGCGGGTTGGCGACGAAGATGCCGGGTTTTTCGGCCGGATCTTCGGTTCATTCCAGGAAATCGCGGAATATGGCAGGGTGGCTTTATTTTCCAAGATCGCGGGCGCCGTGCTCAACACCGCCACCTATCTCGGTACGGCAATCGAGATCGCGATCTGGAAGGCGAACAGTGACGAGGGCGCGAACACCATCATTCCGCATGTTCTGGCCATGGCCGCGCAACTGGCGTACTTTACCAAGAACCTCGCAGGCGCGATCACGTCCAGAACGCGCGTCAACGCCAAGCGTCAGGAATACATTGCCTGCGCCGGCGCCTGGCAACACGCCCTGACGACCTGTGGCGCGCAACCAACGCCCGCAAACATTGCCATGCTGCTCAATGTCCAGCGACGGGCACAGAGGCTCTATTCGGAACTCGACACACTGGTAAAAAGCGACTGGGCGCTTAACGCCGGAATCGTGGCGAGCCTTGCCGGTCTGATGCTCGCCGGCGGCAACGTGGTTGCATTCGCTGCCGAGCACAACAGTTGGCAAACCCAGTTCGGCCCGGATTGGACCACCGTTCTGGGCATCCTGACCCTGCTGATGCCGATGGCGCAAAAGTCCCTCGATGCGCTCGCAACTTCGAAATCGCAGATGCCGCAGAAGTTCTTTGACGTCGATGTCACTGTGGCTCTGGCCGCCGCGGCGCCCGGTCCGCTCGTCGATGACGGTTCTTCCGGTTTCAGTGGTTCCGACAGCAGCAGTTTCTCCGGTTTCGACCGCTCCTCCAGCTCCAGCGACTCTTTCACTGACAGCAGTTCGGACACCGGGTCGTCGAGTTCCTCCAGTTACGACGACAGCAGTTCTGCCAGCTCTTTCAGTTCCTCCAGTTCCAGCAGTTCTGCCAGCTCTTTCAGTTCCTCCAGTTCCAGCGGCTCCGGCAGCAGCAGTTCCTACAGTTCCGGCTCGGACAGCAGCGCCGCCTCCGACGACCGGCTGCCAGCCGCTGCCGCCGCGCTTGAAAGCGGATCCACGTCCCTATCCTCCCGATCCGGCGCATCGGCTTCCCGGTCGGACTCGGGCGGCGACGCGGTCATTGACGTGGATGACAGCCCGCCGAGCCTGGTCCCCGCCGGCCCCGCTTCCGGCAATGCCGGCAGCTGGGCCTGGTCGGTCGTCACTGCCCCCTACAATGCGGTTGCGACATGGCTCGGCTCCTCGAAGGCAAAGGTCGACGGCAGCAACGTCTGAAGGGCTTCCGGCGGGTCTCGCGCGGGCGGCGGTGGTGCGTTAACACTTCCCGCTGCTTTCAAATCCGTAGGTATCATCCGGGTATCGAATGGGTACGGGTAGGGTACGCCGCCGCCACATGGTTAATGCGGGTTCTCGACAGCGGCGCTGCAATGCGGCAAAACTGGGCGCGGAGGTGTGCCATGAGTTCCAAACCGCCCATTCTGTTTCTGCACGGCGCCTTTGCAGGGCCCGAAACATGGCAGAAGTTTCTGGCGCCGTGGTTCGCGGCACGCGGTCACCGGGTGTTGGCCCCGGACCTTGCCGGACCCGCGTCCGGGCCGGTTCGTCTGCGGGACTACATCAGCCGCGCCTGTGATGCTGCAGATGCCCTGGGGGGACGACCGGTGGTGGTCGGTCACTCGCTTGGCGGCTTTGTGGCACAACATCTTGCGGCCCGGCAAAAAGCCAGCGGCATGGCACTTCTCGCCTCGCCCGGTCCGTTCGGTCTGGGTCCGACCTTCTGGAACCTGTCCTCCCGCTCGCCCGAGGTGCTGGCCGCGGCGCTGGCGATCCAGGCCGGTGCCGCCGATCTGCTGAGCATCGACCTGATGCGCATGGCGCTCTTCGCCCCCGATACGCCCGACGGATGGATCATCGACGTGTTGCCCGAACCCCGTCAGGAAAGCCCCCGGGTGCTGCTCGATGCCATGACCTGGCATCTCCCCGCCTGGCCTCTCGCCCGCCTCACCCCGACCCTCGCCCTCCACGGCCGCCTCGACGCCTTCGTTCCGACCACGGATTTCTGGTCTCTGGGGTTCGCCTACAACGCTGAAATGGAAGCATTTTCCGGTATGGGCCACGGTCTGCCGCTGGACCCGAACTGGCGGTCGCTGGCGTGGCGCATCAACGCCTGGCTCGATGAACGCCGGGTTGGCCAGGCGACGTCCGCACCGCTGGCCGCCTGACGTGGCCGGTCTGTCACAGGGGTCCGGCCGCTGATGCGGGTACTGGTGACCGGCGGTGCCGGCTATATCGGGTCGCATGTGCTCGTCGAACTTCTGAATGCCGGCCACCAGGTTCACGTGCTCGACAACCTTTCGCATGGTCATCGCGAGGCCCTGCGGCGGGTTGGGACCCTCACCGGCGGTGAAATTCCGCTGACCGAAGTGGATATTCGTGATGAAACAGGGGTTTACACGGCGGTCTCCGCCTTCCACCCCGACGCCTGCATCCACCTGGCCGGTCTCAAATCGCCGACCGAGTCACTGGCCGTGCCTGATCTCTACCACTCGGTCAATGTCACCGGCAGTCAGGTGCTGTTCGACTGTCTTGATCGGGCCGGCTGTCTGCGAATGGTGTTTTCCTCCAGCGCCGCGGTCTACGGCCCGCCGGTTCATCTGCCGGTGGACGAAAGCCATCCCACGCACCCGTCGACGCCCTACGGCGCCAGCAAACTCGCTGTCGAACATGCCCTGCATTCCCGTTTCGAGACCGCCCCCGACCGCGCCATCGCCATTCTGCGCTACTTCAACCCGGTCGGCGCGCATCCTTCGGCAAACATCGGCGAGCATCCCTCCGGACCTCCGGCCAACCTCATGCCGATCCTGCTTGAAGCTGCTCTGGGAAAAAGGTCCCATGTCCGGATATTCGGCACGGACTACCCGACCGCCGACGGCACCGGACTGCGCGACTACCTGCATATAACCGATCTCGCCCGGGCACATCTGGCGGCTCTGGAATGGACCGCGGACGGAAGCGCAATCGGCACCTTCAACCTCGGAACCGGTGAGGGCGTATCGGTGCGCCGGATGATCCGCACCTTTCAGCAGGTCACCGGTCGGCGTATTCCGGTCATGGAGGGTCCCCGGCGTGAGGGGGATGTCAGTGCCAACTTCGCCAACCCCGGTCACGCCAATGCCGTGCTTGGCTGGACCGCCAGTCTGTCCCTCGAAGAGGCCTGCGGTTCGGCCTGGGCCTGGGCGCAACTCAATCCTGAGGGATACCGAAAGCCCGGCCGCGCGGCACCTTCCCGCTGATGCCTGCCGCTGCGAAAAATACCTGTCGCGCCCGAAGCGGATTTCCTGTATGGCGACTGGTGGTTAACGGGTTTTGCCGACCTGAACCAAAACAGGGCCGGCAAATGACGGGGCAGGGGCGGAATGGACTGGCAGGCATTGATTGCACCGGCAGTGGTGGGCTTCTCCATATCGCTGATCGTCTGTGTTGCACTGGTCGTGACACAGCATCTGCACGGCCATTTCACCCATGATGATCACAACGGTGTCCAGAAATTTCATGTCATGCCGACCCCCCGCATCGGTGGTGCGGCAATCGCCATCGCCTATGCCATGGTCTGGCCGTTTGTGCCCGAGGACATCCGCGGCATGTGGGCAATGATCGGTCTTGCGGGCATACCCGCGCTGGTCGCGGGGCTGGGCGAAGATCTGACGCGTCATGTCGGTATCAGGACCAGACTGCTCGCGACCATGGCGTCGGGACTGATTCTGGCGGTTCTGACCGGCTATACCATGCACAAGGTCGACCTTCCCGGAGTTGATCTGCTGTTGCAGTTCTATCCTCTGGCACTGCTGTTTACCGCGTTTGCCGTCGGCGGCGTCGCGAATGCCATCAACATCATCGACGGCTTCAACGGCCTTGCGGCAGGGACCCTGCTGATCATGTTCGGCACCTTTGCAGCCGTTGCGTGGCTGGTCGACGACATGCTGGTTTTCTGCCTCGCGACGTTCTTTTCCACCCTGATTCTGGGCTTTTTCGTGGTGAATTTCCCACTTGGGCGGATTTTCCTCGGCGATGGCGGTGCCTATTTCAGCGGGTTCCTGCTTGCGACGCTCGGTGTGCTTCTGCCCATGCGCAATCCGGAGATTTCATCCTGGACGGCAATTCTGATCTGCGGCTACCCGGTGATCGAGACGCTCGCCTCGATGTGGCGCAAGTCCCATCGCGACGGCCACAGCGTCGGCAAACCGGACCGGGTGCATTTTCACATGCTGGCCTACCGCCGCTATGCCCGGCGCTTCGTGAAGGTCGGGCCGAACCGGCACCTGCGCAATCCGGTCACCAGCGTCGTGACGTGGTTCCTGCCGCTGCTCACATCCGTGTTGGCGGTGCTCAGTTATGACAACGCCTGGCTCAGTGCGGCGTTCTTCTTTCTGACGGTGATCGTCTATGACGAAGTTTACCGGGTCATGTCCCTCAACGGCCCGCGGCTGTCGATGTCGCTATCCCGTCTGCTCTGATCCACGGGGTACGGTTGTCAACAACGGGACGGTGCAACTGCGAACAGCGCCGCCATCGGGAGCGCGGGGCGGCAGCTGGAGCAGCCTTGGCCCCGCCACAGGTGATTCGGTTTGTTCTCCGGTTCTGACTGGCCCAACTGTCCCGTGTGCGGAATATGCGGTCATAGAGGCTTTCACGTTTTGTGACTGAATCATCGCAATTCCTGACGTTTTTACCGATCCGGTTGTCATGATCGAAGCAAGTGTCTATCTCCATCTCTCGTTTGGGTGGGTGGTACATGCAGCACAGTGATATTCGAACGCTCCATGTCGGAATAATCATGGATGGAAACGGTCGCTGGGCCACGGAGCGGGGTCTGAACCGGATCGCCGGGCATTCCCGCGGCGCGCGGCGCGTTTCCGAAATCGTTCGTGCCTGTCCCGACCTCGGAATTACCCACCTGACCCTGTTCGCCTTCTCCACCGAGAACTGGCAGCGGCCGCTGGCCGAGGTAGAGGGGCTGATGCGCATCTTTCGCCAGTACATCCGCAACAAGATGGAATCGCTGCACGCCCACGATGTGCGCGTGCGGTTCATCGGCATGCGCCACCGGTTGCCGCCCCGGCTGCAGAACCTGATCGAGGACCTCGAAGAGCGGACCCGTTCCTGCCAGGGCCTCTGCCTGACCATCGCCATTGACTACGGTGGACGCGATGAAATCGTCCGGGCCGTGCGGAAGATCTCGAAGGACCTCCAGGCCGGAACCATTCAGGCCGAAGACATTTCAGAAGCGATGATGTCGCGCGCCCTCGATACGGCTGCGCTGCCGGACCCGGATCTGATCGTCCGCACCTCGGGCGAAACGCGGGTCTCGAATTTTCTGCTCTGGCAGGCGGTCTACGCCGAGTACGTGTTCCCGAAAATCAACTGGCCGGAGTTTGGCGCTGCCAGCCTCGAAGAGGCGGTTGCGGACTACCGAAGCAGGCAGCGGCGGTTCGGCCTCGTGTCCGAATCCGCCGGGCTTGCGCGTGCCGCGGGGGCTACGTGAGGCTGAGCGCCGCCTTCATCGCGTGCCAGCTCGATTTGGGTGTGCGTCTGAGGGTATCGAAATCCACGTGCACCATGCCGAAGCGTTTGTCATATCCCATCGCCCATTCGTAATTGTCGAGCAGGGACCAGACAAAATAACCCTTCAGCGGCACGCCGTCTGCGATCGCCCGGCGGGCGACGGCGAAATGGCGGTTGAGAAAGTCGATGCGGGTGCGGTCCTGCGTCGGTTCGCCGTCCGCCATTCCGTTTTCCGTCACCAGGATCGGCAGCCCGTCCGGCGTGATCGCGTTCAGCCGCCGCAGGAAATGCCCCAGCCCCTCCGGATAAATCTCCCAGTCCATGTCGGTCTTCGGCAGCGGCCCGGGCACCTGCTTCATTGAAGGCCAAGGCGTTTCCGGATCGGCCACGGTCAGGTTGCGGGTGTAGTAGTTCACGCCGACCCAGTCGACGGGCGTGGCGATCACCTCGAAATCGTCCTGCCAGCCCCGGGGCAGATGCTGCTCCAGGCCGTTCAGCACCTCGTCCGGATAGGACTTCCTGAACACTGCCTCGACAAACCAGCGGTTGTAGATCGCATCGTTGAGCGCCGAGGCCTGCCGCGCCGGGGCGCTGTCGTCACCGGGCGCGGAATACTCGAAATTGAAAACCGCGCCCAGATTGCCGTGACCCGCCGCGCGCATGGCGGCGACGGCCGTCCCGTGGGCGAGGAGGATGTGATGCATCGCCCGTGCCGCTGCCCGGATGTCGCGAAGGCCCGGCGCATGAATGCCGAGAAAATGGCTCAGCCAGGCGACGCACCAGGGTTCGTTGACGGTGGCAGTGGCGTGAATCCGGTTGCCGAACCGGTCCATGATCACGCCGGCATAATCTGCGAACCAGCCGGCCACGTCGCGGTTGCGCCAACCGCCGAGATCCGCCAGCGGCGCCGGCATCTCCCAGTGATAGAGCGTGGCCCAGGGTTGCAGGCCGCGTTCCAGCATGCCGTCGATCAGCCGTTCGTAAAAATCGAGTCCCTCGGGATTGGCGCGCCCCCGCCCTTCCGGAAGCACCCGCGCCCAGGACAGGGAAAACCGGTAGGCGTCAAACCCGGCGTCCCGGACCAGATCGAGATCGCTTGCCCATTGATGGTAGTGGTCACAGGCGATGCTACCGTTTTCCGCCCGCACGGTGTTTCCCGGTGTTGCCGCAAAGGTGTCCCAGTGCGAAGCGCCGGCGCCGCCAAAGGATGAGCCTTCGATCTGATAGGCAGAAGTCGCGGCTCCGAAAACGAAGCCTTCCGGGAAATCCCCGCGCGAGAAATCAAAACGGTCATGGTCCGTCACCTCAGGTCTCCTTGGGTCGGGGGCCGGTAGACAGCCCGATTGTCAGGTCCGATTCCCAGAGTTCCTGGCGCGGACCGGTGCCTGGATGGGTCATGATCTCAATGAGGATTTCCGCCGCCCGCCGCCCTGCTTCGCGGATCGAGGATCGGGTCGCGGTGAACAGCGGAATCGCACCGTGATTGGGCAGGAACGACAGGTCGTCGTCATGGGTGACGATGGACAGGTCGCGGCCGGGTTCGAGACCCCGCTCCTGCGCCGCGCGCAGCACGCCGAGTGCGATCATCATCGATGAGACCAGGAATGCGGTGGGGGGCCGATCAAGAGACAGCATCTGGCGTGCGGCCTCGAACCCGAAGGGTTCGATCATCTCCTCACTGCGCAGCAGTGCCGGGTCGACGGGAACGTTCCGCTCCGCCATTGCCGTGTCGAAACCCTGGCGGCGGCGCGCGGCGAACGACATGGTCTCATGCCCGTTCAGCAACGCGATTCTGCGGTGTCCGAGGTCCAGCAGCAGTTCCGTCGCCCGCAGGAAACCTCGACGGTTGTTGATGTCGAGCCAGGAGTAGTTGGATTCCGACGGGCCGCCACGCCCGTGGACCAGAAACGGGATTCCGAGTTCCTGCAGCAGCGCGATCCGCGGGTCGGTGACGGTCGGCCCGTGAACGATGAATCCGTCCACGCCGCGCTGGGTTGCAAGTTTGCGGTAGGCCGCGTGCTCCTGCTCGGGCGGAACCACCGAGATCAGCATGTCATAGCCGGACGTGGAATAGACCTCCCCGGCGCCGGCGATGAAATCCGCAAAGATCGGGTTGATCATCTGATGCACCGAGAGCGGTACGACGTGACCTATGGTAAGCGTTCGTCCGGTCGCCAGACGTTTTGCCAGAAGGTTCGGAGAATAGCCGTGCTTCAGCGCCGCCTCGGTCACCCGCATCCGGGTCGCTGCGTTGACCTCGGGATAGCCGTTCAGCGCCCGGCTGACAGTCGTAGGCGACAACCCGAGCAGTTTGGAGAGTTCCTTGAGGTTCATTCCGGCCCCAGCTTTCAAACCGCTTTGAATTTTGCCGGGTTTCGTCGTCGGATGCAATTGCTATTGTTGCGTGGAAGTTATTCCCGCTTGACAGTATTGTTTCCCTGACTGATGCTTCGACATCTCAAAGCGGTTTGAGGCTTGATGAGTCTTGCTGCTGCGTGTTTGGGTGGGGCCGGTCATACGGCCGACAACAGGGAGGCTTTTGATGAAATTTCCGATTTATGCCGGGGTCGCCGGGATTGCCCTCGTTGCGGGCATGTCTCATGCGCAGGACCTCAAGTTTCCGCCGGGTGAGGGCGGGTTCAACTGGGACAGCTACAACGCGTTTGCCGAGGCGCACGATCTGTCCGGCCAAACGCTGAACGTTTTTGGCCCGTGGCGCGGCGACGACCAGGCGCTGGCCGAAAGCATCTGGGCCTATTTTGCGGCGGCGACCGGTGCGACCGTCAATTACTCCTCGTCGGAATCCTATGAGCAGCAGATCGTCATCGACACCGAGGCCGGGAGCCCGCCGGACATTGCGGTCCTGCCGCAGCCCGGTCTGATCCAGAATCTGGTTTCCAAGGGTTTTGTCGAGCCGCTGGGTGAAGAGACCGCCGCCTGGCTCGCCGAAAACTATTCCGCCGGCGACAGCTGGGTCGGTCTCGGCACCTATACCGGACCCGACGGTACCGATGCCCTCTATGCGTTTCCCTACAAGATCGACGTGAAGTCGTTGGTCTGGTACGTGCCGGACAATTTCGATGACGCGGGCTACGAGGTTCCGACCAGCATGGAGGAACTGATTGCACTTTCCGACCAAATCGTCGCCGATGGCGGAACGCCGTGGTGCATTGGCTTGGGCTCGGGCGGTGCGACCGGCTGGCCGGCGACCGACTGGGTCGAGGACATGATGCTGCGTACCCAGCCGCCGGAAGTTTATGACGGGTGGGTGACCAACGAGATCCCCTTCAATGACGAACGGGTGGTTGCCGCCATCGACGGGTTCGGCATGTTCGCGCTGAACGACGACTACGTCGCCGGTGGTGCGGGCGCGGTGGCCTCGACCGATTTCCGCGACAGCCCGAAGGGCCTCTTCTCCTCGCCGCCGCAGTGCTACATGCACAAACAGGCGTCGTTCATTCCCTCGTTCTTCCCGGAAGGCACGGAGCTCGGTGTTGACGCGGATTTCTTCTACTTCCCGTCCTATGCGGAAAAGGATCTTGGGAATCCTGTGCTCGGCGCCGGTACGCTGGCGTTCATCACCAAAGACAGCGAAGCGGCCCGGACCTTCATCGAGTTCCTGAAAACTCCAATCGCGCATGAACTGTGGATGGCGCAAACCGGCTTCCTGACGCCGTACAAATCCGTTGACGTCGAGCTTTACGGCGACTCCACCCTGAAGAAAATGGGCGGGATCCTGCTTGACGCCACCACCTTCCGCTTTGACGGGTCGGATCTGATGCCGGCCGGGGTCGGCGCGGGAACCTTCTGGACCGGCATGGTCGACTATACCGGCGGCACCAAGAGCGCGGCCGACGTTGCTGGTGAAATTCAGAACAGCTGGGACGGCCTGAAATAACCGAGATATGAACGGCCCCGCCACCCGCGGGGCCGTTCACAACAATTCAGGGGAGGGGCCAATGAATCCGGCATTTCAGGGGATCCTGACGATCATCCTCGGTGTGGGTGGCTGTATCGGATACTTCTACTTTTCCAATCAGATTCTCGACAAGGTGATCTTTCCGGCGCGGGGCGAACACGCCGGCCGCAACATCAACCGGGCCAACATGGTCCGACCCTGGCTGTTTCTGTTTCCCGCGGTATTCGCCCTTGGCATCTATCTCGCCTATCCCGTGGTGGCGACCTTCTGGCTCTCCGTGACCGACCGCGATGCCGGCGGGGCCTTCGTCGGGCTGGAGAATTACCAGTCAATGATGGCGGAACCCAAGTTCTGGGAGGCGCTTCGCAACAATTTTCTCTGGTTGCTGATCGTTCCCGGCCTCGCCACCGCCTTCGGCCTGCTCGCCGCGCAGCTGACCGACCGCATCCGTTGGGGCAACATCGCCAAATCGATGATCTTCATGCCAATGGCCATTTCGTTTGTCGGCGCTTCGGTGATCTGGAAGCTGATCTATGATACCCGCCCCGAAGGCCAGGACCAGATCGGGGTGCTTAATGCGGTCTGGGTCTGGTTCGGCGGCGATCCGCAAACCTGGCTGACACTGATTCCCTGGAACAATTTCCTGCTGATGGCGGTTCTGGTCTGGATCCAGACCGGATTTGCCATGGTGATCCTCTCGGCGGCACTGCGCGGCATCCCCGAGGAAACCATCGAGGCGGCCCTGATCGACGGTGCCAGCCCCTTCCAGATCTTCTTCAAGATCAAGGTTCCTCAGATCATGGGCACGATCGTCGTCGTCTGGACCACGATCACCCTGGTCGTGCTGAAGATCTTCGACATCGTGCTGGCCATGACCAATGGCCAGTGGGA
>JAUIHM010000119.1 GCA_030432315.1 Alphaproteobacteria bacterium
GTAAATCACCATCGGCAGCGACGGCGGAATGATCGGCCCGATGGTCGAAGAGGCCGCGGTCACTCCGACCGCAAAACCGGGGTCGTAATTCGCATCGCGCATCGCCTTGATCTCGATTGCCCCCAGCCCGCCGGCGTCTGCAACCGCGGCCCCGGACATGCCGGCAAAGATCACCGAAGCGCCAATGTTCACATGGCCCAGGCCGCCGCGCATCCAGCCGACAATAGACTTGGCGAAATCAAAGATCCGCTCGGTGATCCCGGCGGTGTTCATCAGATTGCCGGCGAGAATGAAAAACGGCACCGCCAGCAGCGGAAAACTGTCCACCCCGTTTATCATCCGGTGCGCCACAACCATTTCCGGCACCGAGCCGTCGATCAGCAGAAACAGCGCCGATGATCCTGCCAGCGCAATCGCCACGGGAATGCCGAGCGCGATCATCCCGAACAGCGCGACAAACAGAAATAAGATGTCCAATGGAGCGTTCCTGCTAAAGGTTGATGCTGGTTTGGCTGAAATTCTCGGGATCGATCAACCGGCTGGTCCCGCTGCGCCAGTGGTTCCAGGCCACGATCAGCGCATGCACCGTCATCGCCGCGAAACAGGCGGAAACCGTCCAGTAGACCAGCGACTTGGGAATATCGAGCGACACCATCATCTGCCCGGTCCGCATCGCCAGCTGGCCGCTGAAGACCGCCAGCGCCGCGAAAAACAAGACGCAGACAATGTCGATCAGGGTCTGAACCGCACGGCGCACCGGCCGCGCCATCCAACGGAACAGGAACTCCACGGCGATATGGCTCTGTTTGCGCGTCGCCATCACCGCGCCAATGAATGTCACCGCGATCAGCAGGTACCGCGCGATCTCCTCGGTCCAGGCAATCGAATCGTTGAGCACGTAGCGGGTGAAGAACTGCAGGAACACCACCGCAGCCAGCACCCAGAACACGACCAAGACAATCCCATCCTCCCAGCGCAGGTCGGACAGGTCCATGGAAGCGTCATCGTCAGGTGGCACAAACGGTCCACCCGAACCGGCGTCGTCGGTCATATCAGCGCTCCGAAAAGAGAGAGGTCGCCCGACCGGTTGCCGGTCGGGCGGGGTTGATCTGGTTACAGACCCTGAAGCCGGTCGTAGGTTTCCTGGTCCCAGGTCGCCATGTCGCCGTTGTGCATCGGTTTCACCGCTTCGATGAACGGACCCCGGTCAACCTCGTTAACCGTCACGCCCTGGTCGCGGAACCAGGCCACCAGTTCGGCTTCCGTGTCGATGATCTGCGAGGTCGCACATTCCGCCGCCGCATCAAGAACCGTGGTCAGCGCTTCCTGATCTGCCGCATCCATCGAATTCCACGCTGGCCCGCCGACAATTGTCAGCAGCGCGTCGGTGATGTGACCGGTCAGGTTGATGTCCGACTGGACCTCATAGAACTTCTTGGCCTGAATCGTCGGAAGCGGGTTTTCCTGTCCGTCCACCGTGCCCTGCTGCAGGGCCAGATACACCTCGGCGAAGGCAATCGGTGCCGGATTGGCGCCAACGGCTTCCGGGAACATCATGTAGAGCGGCGCATTCGGAACCCGGATCTTCATCCCTTCCATGTCCGCCGGCGCCAGAACCGGCTTGTTGGAAGTCACGTGCCGCGCCCCGTAATAGGTCAGCGAGGTGATGTGGTTGCCCGACGCATCCTCATATCCCTGCTTCAGTTCCTCGAACAGATCGGAATTGCGGAACGCATCCCAGTGCTCGAAGTCCCGGAACATGAACGGCGCGCCGCCAATGGCGATCGGTCCGTAGGAACGGCCGGCAAAAAGCTGGCCGGTATAGATGATGTCGACGGTTCCGAGGCCAAGGCCCTCGTTGATGTCCACTTCCTTGCCGAGCGACGACGCCGGGAACACTTCAATGCCGTAGCGGTCGTCCGTGGCAGTGGCCAGCGCATCGTTCGCGGCAACCGCGCAGGTGTGATAGGCCTCGCTCGATTCGTAGACATGGGCCCATTTCAGCATCTTGTCAGCGGCCGAAGCCGAAAACGGCAGCGCCACCGATGCGGACAGCGCCGCGATCGCCAGCCCCGTTCTGGTCAATGTTTTCATTCCAATTTCCTCCCTGCCCCTCCGTTCACCGGACCGGGCTTCGCTTCAACACATTGTGTCGGCGGGAGAATACAGAATGCGGCTCCACCCGCAAGGGCGATGGTCGCGAAGCGGTGAATTCAGTTGACCGGGCCGGCTGCCGGTGCGGAGGTCCGCTCCCAGGCGTTGTTTTTGCCCTCGTCATACTCCCGCACATAGCTGTCCTCGACGCCGGGAATGGCGGCGAAATCGCGGCGAACGGTTTCGGGAAACAGCGACCCGCGCACGTGGGTGAACGGCGCCACCGGCTGCAGCACCCCGGTCACCGATCCCGCACAGAACATCTTCGGCGTCTTTCCCGTTGCCTGGGCGTTCGCCAGAATACGGTTGGCGGTTTCCATCGAGACCGGAACCTTCTGCGCATGGACATAGTGGGAAAACCGCGCGTGATACCGCTCGTAGTAGTCAAGAAACCGCGGTGTCACGCCATAATGTATGTCGCCGCGCCGCGGCAGGTCGGGATGCTGAAACGTACCGGCAGGATCGTAAATCACCTGCTCGGAGCCGTTGATGAGCAGCGCCGAATGCGCCGAGCGCCCGTCGCTGTTGTCGACCATCGACAGCAGGGTAATCGACGGCGGTTCCGGACTGACGTACCGTGCGCGCTCCACCTCGACCGGATCGGCCTCCCGGTAGAACTCGCAACCCGCCAGCAATGTGGCGGCGACCAGCGCCAGGACTATCCGGTGGATCATGGATCAGACTTCGTTCCACGGTCCATCGGGACCGCCCAGGGGTCAGGTGTTGAACAGCGCGAGGAAAATCAGAATCCCGATCGCCGAGCCGAACAGGTAGGTGAAAAACTTGAGGAAACCCTCGAAAGTCTTCTCCTGTGTGGTGATGTCCATCTCGCCGTGGGTATAGTCTTCACTCATGTGCCCAATTCCGCTTCAGCTTGGCCGCCGGACCGGTCACGGTCCGTCCTGTCGCAGGTTGGATACATCAATTGAAAATGGAAGTCAGGTCAAAAATGTGCGAAACGCCATCCGGACCCTGCCGGCTCCCTTCGGCACCACCTGCCGAATTTCGCCGCTTCACAGCCGGTTACCGATGAGACCGCCAATGCAAACCCACACCTTCATCTGTGGCTGCGGACACAGCGGCACCTCCCTGCTGGCCAACATGTTCGCCAGCCATCCGGACGTGTTCATCCCGTTCGAGGAAACCTGCACCTTCCTCGACGCGGCCACCGCCGCGGACCTCTGGGCGGCCCTGCGCACCAGGGCAGCCGCCAGCGGCCGAAACCACTTCGCCGAAAAAACCCCGCGACACATTCTGCATCTCGACCTGATCCGCAAACTGGTGCCCGGCGCTCGGTTCGTCGTCATGGTGCGGGATGGACGCGACGTCGCAGCCTCATTCGTCCGCCGGACCGGCCGCGCCAACCACGGCGCGCGGCGCTGGACCGACGACAACACCGTGACAATCGCCGAACAGACGCACCCGGACGTGCATGTCCTGCGGTACGAGGATCTGATCGAAGCACCGGAAACCGCCTTGCGCCAGGTCTGCGCTTTCAGCGGTCTGCAATGGTCGGAAACCATGCTGCGGTTTCACGAAACCAAACGTCTCTGGTTTGGCGCCGAAGGCCTGAACCCGGAACCTGACGGAGGCGACGGCAAGGCCCACCGCGAACACCGAAACTGGCAGATCAACCAGCCGATTTTTGACGGACGCGGAACCTGGAAACGCGTTCTGAGCGAAGAGGACCTCGCTTTTTTCGAGCGTCGGCGGCCGAAAAACCTGCTGGCCCATTTCGGCTACATCTGAGCTTCCGCACCGACTTCCTGCCAGAGATATGCTCCGTCCGGTCCGGTTTCCCGCCGGACCAGACCGCGCTGATGCAGATGGTTCAGATGCCCGACGGCCTCCGCCAGCGCCAGATAATATTCCCCCTTGCCTATCCGCCGCCCGTACAGCACATCGAAACACTCCGCCGCCCGATGCGGCACGCGAAGCAGATCCAGCAGCCGGCGCAGAACCTCGTGCTGATGCGCCAGAAGCTCCTCCAACCGCGCGGCCAGCCCGTGAAACGGCAGCTTGTGCCCGGGGAGCGCCAGTTCCCCGCCGCGGGTCAGTCCGCGCAGCCGACCGCAGGAAGCGATCCACTCACCGACCGTGTCCGCCTCCGGTTCCGTCGGATAGACGCCGAGATTCGGCGAAATCGTCGGCAGAACCTGATCGGCGACCAGCACCAGATCGTGGTCGACACCCCAAAACGTCGCCTGCTCCGGCGCATGCCCGTGACCGGTTTCCACCCGCCAGCGCCGACCACCGGCAACGATCTCCTCGCCCTGGACGATCCGCCGGAAACCCAGCGGCAGCGGCTCCACCACGTCGGAGAAGTTGAACGGGCGCATTGCGGCCCGCTCCGCGATCATCTCCGGCGGCATTCCTGCCTGAACCGCGTAGCGCCGCGCCTCCCGGCTCATGGTGTCCTGCACGTCCAGGGTCAGCATCCGCGCGTAGAGCCATGCCGTGCGCGTGGCCCAAAGCTCCGCGCCGTGCTGCCGCTGGAACCAGCCGACATTGCCCACGTGGTCGGGATGATGGTGGGTCAGGATTACGCGCCGCACCGGTTTTCCGGCCAGCGGCCCCGCAAGCAGCGCCTCCCAGGCCTCACGAACCTTTGCGGTACCGAGCCCGGTGTCGACGACCGTCCACCCGTCGCCGTCGTCGAGCGCGTAGATGTTCACATGGTCCGGCCGCATCGGCAGCGCCAGCCGCAGCCAAAGTACCCCTTCGGCCAGTTCAACCGCAGCGCCAGCCTCCGGCGGCCGCGCAAACGGATATGTGACTGCTGCAACCGCCCCGTCCATTCAGGCTCCGATCTCCCAGGCTTCAAGCTGCTCCGCGCCGCACCGTGCCTGGGCGCAGAGAGCATGCACCTCCGGCAGCATCCGCGTCAGATGAAACGCCGCCACCTGCCGCCGCGGCCCATCTCCCGTCCCCGCCGACTGCTGCAGATAATGCCCGCCGAGGCACAGGGCAAACGCCCGCAGATACGGCACGGCCCCGGCGAACCGGTCGTTGATCTCTGCCGCCAGCATCCACTCCGTCGTTGCCGCAAGCTCATCCACCGCCCCGGACAGGGCCCCGCCAAAACGCCCGGTCATCTCCACCCCGGTCGCGCGCATTTCTTCGATCAGCGCCCGCGCCGCCGTGCCACCATCCATCAGCTTGCGGCCGACCAGATCCATCGCCTGAATGCCGTTCGTACCCTCGTAGATCGGCGTCACCCGCACATCGCGGTAAAACTGGGCAATGCCGGTCTCCTCGATGAAACCCATGCCGCCAAACACCTGCATGGCCATCTCCGACACTTCGCAGCCGATGTCGGTCCCGAAAGCCTTGGCGATCGGCGTCAGCAGCGCCGTCCGCGCCCCCCAGGCACCGTCCCCGGTCGCCGCCGCCATGTCGATCGACAGCGCACAGTCGAGACAGATGGCCCGCGCCGTCGCGGTCAAGGCAGTCATGGTCAGCAGCATCCGCCGCACATCCGCATGGCCGGCAATGGTCTCGACACCCTGGATCGGCGTGCGCCCCTGCCGCCGGTCCTGTGCATAGGCCAGCGCTTCCTGCAGCGCCGCATCCGCCTGGGAGAGCCCCTGAACCCCGACGCCCAGCCGCGCCGCGTTCATCATGGTGAACATCGCCGCCATGCCCCGGTGCGGCTCACCCACCATCCAGCCCCGGGCGCCTTCGTATTCCATCACACAGGTCGGACTGCCATGCAGTCCCATCTTGTGCTCGAGCGAGACCACCCGCAACGCGTTTGCCTCCCCTGGCGCGCCCCCGTCGTCCGGAATGAACTTCGGCACCAAAAACAGCGAAATCCCCTTGGTGCCCGGTGCTGCATCCGGCAGACGGGCCAGCACCAGATGGCAAACGTTCTCCGCGACATCGTGATCGCCCCAGGTGATGTAGATCTTCTGCCCGGAAATGGCGTAGGTCCCGTCGCCTTTCGGCTCGGCCCTGGTGCGCACCGCCCCGACATCCGATCCGGCCTGCGGCTCGGTCAGGTTCATGGTCCCGGTCCATTCCCCGGAAATCAGCTTCGGCAGGTAGAGCGCCTGCAGCCGCTCATCCGCGTGATGCTCCAGTGCCTCGATCTGCCCCTGGCTCAACAGCGGACAGAGCGCCAGCGACAGGTTCGCCGCCGACATCATCTCGTTGACGCAGCAGAGTACCGTTGACGGCAGGCCCATGCCGCCATGGTCCGGGTCCGCAGCGATGCCGATCCAGCCGCCTTCCGCCAGTGCCCGGAAGGCCGCAGCAACCTCCGGCGGCGTCCGCACCACGCCGTTCTCCAGAACCGCGGGCCTGAGATCGGCAATCCGCCGCGTCGGCGCAACCACCCCCTCCATCACCTTCGCCGCCTCGTCGAGGATCGCATCGATCACGTCTCGCGTGGCATCCTGAAACCGCCCGGTTTCCGCCAGCCGCTCCGCGTGCAGCACCTCCCAGAGAACATGCCGCATCTCGGAAACCGGCGCGCGATATGCCATGGAACCTCCTCCTGTGACCGTCCGGGGTCGATTGCTGCTTTCACCGCCAGGCCGCGCGGGATAATACGAACCGCCAGGGCCAGCCAATGTGTAGCCCCGCACCGGTAGCGGGACAACCACAACACTGCGTCATCTGAACCAGGGGGAGCGGAAATGCAGGACCACAATACCGTCATCCTCTCTGGCAGCGACCGCGGACTGCGTGCCGCCTCGGCACTGCTGCGAAACGGGCAGAACGTCGCCTTCCCCACGGAAACCGTCTACGGCCTCGGCGGCGACGCCCGCAGCGCCACTGCCGTGGCCGGTATTTTCGAGGCGAAGAACCGCCCGACCTTCAACCCGCTGATCGTCCATGTTCCCGATGTCGAAACCGCCAGGACGCTGGTGGAGTTCTCCCGGCCCGCCGCCGCGCTCGCGCAGGCGTTCTGGCCCGGTCCGCTCACCCTGGTGCTGCCGCGCCGCCCGGACGCCGGCCTGGCCGATCTCGTCACCGCCGGCCTCGATACGGTCGCCATCCGCGTGCCCGCCCACCCGCTGGCCCGGCGGCTGCTGCAGAGCTTTGGAGGACCGCTCGCGGCACCCTCGGCCAATCCCTCCGGCCGCACCAGCCCCACG
>JAUIHM010000120.1 GCA_030432315.1 Alphaproteobacteria bacterium
TAGTCGAATACGACCTTCCTGTTCGGCACGTTGAGAAATCCGTATCCCTCCACTTCCGACGGATCGCAGTCGACAAGCAGGCGGCCGATCTTGGTCGAAAGCTGCAGGTTCTCCGGGCCGAATCGGTTGATGGCGATGCCGAACCGGTTCTCCGAAATGCCGAGCCCGTAGAACGGCGCGGTATCGAAGTAACGGATGCCCGCATCCCAGGCCGCCTGCAGTGTCGCCTGGGCCTCCTCTTCGGAAATGACCCGGAAATGGTTGCCGAGCGGCGCGCCGCCCATGCCCATGCGCGTCACCGGTACCGGCGTTTTCGTGCGGGAATTCAATAGGATCGAGTCGGATGGCTTCATGCCGGTTTCCTCACTGCTGGTTGGGCCCGGCACGCGGATCGGATCGGTGCGGGTTCCGCGTCCGTCATCGTTCTATGTGTGACGAACAGTGCAACACAAGCACAGGGGGGGCGGAATGAAAAGACCGTGCAGAGCCGATCCGCGCGGGATCCGGAGCGGAGCCGACGGAAAAATCCGCCACGGCCCTTGACCATGCGGGCCGCACCGACCGAAACAGTTGCGATGAGGATGCGGATTTCCCCCCGTCCGGAAGACCTGGAGCAAAACCGAACAATGCGACTGAAAGACTGCCACAACTTCCACGACTTCCGCACCCTTGCCCGCAAACGGCTGCCCTCGCCGATCTTCAACTACATCGACGGCGCGGCAGATGACGAAACCACCCTCCGGCGCAACACCGCCAGCTTCGAGACCTGCGACCTCGTGCCGAACGTGCTGCGCGGGGTGCAGGACGTCGACCTCTCGGTCACCGTCATGGGCCAGAAACTCGCCGTACCTTTCTACTGTTCCCCCACGGCGCTGCAGCGCCTGTTCCACCACGACGGCGAACGGGCCGTCGGTGCCGCCGCCGCCGCCATGGGCACCATGTTCGGCGTCTCGTCGCTCGGCACCACCAGCCTCGAGGAACTGCGCAAGGCACACGACACGCCGCAGTGCTACCAGTTCTACTTCCACAAGGACCGCGGCCTGAACCGGGCGATGCTCGAACGCGCGAAAGGCGCGGGGGTCAACGTGATGATGCTCACCGTCGACAGCATCACCGGCGGCAACCGCGAGCGCGATCTGCGCACCGGCTTCTCTATCCCGTTCCGCCTGACCCTCGGCGGCATGATGCAGTTCGCCATCAAACCGATGTGGGGCATCAACTACGTCACCCACGAAAAATTCGCCCTGCCGCAGCTTGACGACCACGTGGACATGAGCAGTGGCGCGATGTCGATCGGCAAATACTTCACCGAAATGCTCGACCCGTCGATGACTTGGGACGACGTGGCCGAAATCGCCCGGTTCTGGGACGGCCAGTTCTGCCTCAAGGGCATCATGTCGGTTGAGGACGCCCGCCGCGCCGTCGACATCGGCTGCACCGGCATCGTCATCTCCAACCACGGCGGCCGCCAGCTCGACGGCTCGCGCTCCTCCTTCGACCAGCTGGCGGAGATCGTCGACGCGGTGGGCGACAAACTCGACGTCATCATGGACAGCGGCGTGCAGCGCGGCACCCATGTGCTCAAGGCCCTGTCCCTCGGTGCCAAGGCGGTCGGGCTCGGCCGCTACTACCTGTTCCCGCTGGCCGCCGCCGGACGGCCCGGCGTCGAACGCGCCCTGAACCAGATGCGCATCGAGGTCGAACGCGACATGAAACTGATGGGCCGCACCTCCATCGCTCAGCTCTCCCGCAGCAATCTGCGCTTTCGTTAGCCCTGCCGCCGCTGCGGGCCGTCACGGCGACGGCCCGCGCTTCCAATCCGCCCCTGGCCTCCGCCGCCGGGATCGGGCATGATTGCCTCACCGCATCCTGCCACGGAGCCCAGACCATGACCGGCGCCACCAGCTACGTCCTGCACCGCACCCTCAAAACCACCCTGCCCAAGATCGAACGCGGCGAGGGCAACTACCTGATCGACACCGACGGCAACCGCTATCTCGACGCCTGCGGCGGCGCCGCCGTCTCCTGCCTCGGCCATTCCAACGCCCGCGTCATCAAGGCCGTCACCGACCAGATCAACCGCGTTGCCTTCGCCCATACCGGCTTTTTCACCAACATCCCTGCTGAGGACCTGGCGGAATACCTCGTGACCCATGCGCCGCAGGGAACGGGGAAGGGCCGCGCCATGTTCCTCGGCTCCGGCTCCGAAGCGATGGAAGCCGCCCTGAAACTCGCCCGCCAGACCCATCTCGAACGCGGCCAGCCGAACCGCGCCCGCATCATCGCCCGCACCTCCAGCTACCACGGCAATACGCTGGGCGCGCTCGCCACCGGAGGCCACGCCGGCCGCCGCGCCCCGTTCGATCCGCTGCTGATCAAGGTCGATCACATCGATCCCTGCTACGCCTACCGGTTCCGGCACGCGGGCGAATCCGAAGAGGATTTCGGCCTGCGCATGGCCAACCAGCTTGAGGAACGCATTGAGGCCCTCGGCCCCGAAACCGTCGCCGCATTCGTCGCCGAACCCGTGGTCGGCGCCACCCTCGGCACCCAGCCCGCGGCCCGCGGCTACTTCCGGTGCATCCGCGAAATCTGCGACACCCATGGCGTGCTGCTGATCGCCGACGAGGTGATGTCCGGCATGGGCCGCACCGGCAGCCTGTTCGCCCTCGAACAGGAAGGCATCCACGCCGACATCACCACCTGCGCCAAGGGCCTCGGTGCCGGGTATCAGCCGATCGCCTCGGTCATCGCCGCGCAATCCGTCTGCGACGCCATCGAATCCGGCAGCGGCCGCCTCTGGAACGGTCACACCTACATGTCCCACGCCGTCGCCTGTGCCGGTGCGCTCGCGGTGCTGAAAGTGGTCGAGGAGGACAACCTGCTGGAAAACGTCCGGGCGATGGGCAACCTGCTGCACATGCGCCTGCGCGACCGGTTCGGTGATCACCCCAACGTCGGCGACATTCGCGGCCGCGGCCTGTTCCAGTCGCTGGAACTGGTGGAAAACCGCGGCACCAAATCCCCGTTTCCGGCGGCAAAAGGTCTCGCGCCGAAACTCCAGCGCAAGGCCCTCGACGTCGGCCTGATGTGCTACCCCTCCCAGGGCTGTGCCGACGGCACCAACGGCGACCACGTCCTGCTCGCCCCGGCCTACACCACAACCCCGGAGGAAATCGCACTGATCGTCGACCGCCTCAGCCAGGCCCTCGACGCCGCACTGGTCGCATGACCCTGCCGGAGACTGACATTGGGCGGAGAAACCGGTTCCATTAAGACCGGCACCACCGGCAAAGCAGTCAACGTCCGGTCACTGGGAAGGGGGGCCGTCGGACCGGGGAGCGCCGTCACAGATTTCGGACCAGAGAGGCTTCTCGCCGACAAATTCGTGAAACTGGTTCCGCAGGCCGATTTCCGTGTCGAGCGCATTCGCGGCAATCGGGAAACTGTCCTCCCCGGAGAGGATTTCACCAAGTGAGGTGCCGCATATCCTGCAAAAACACCTGCCATACTTGTAGGGCGGATCGGGCTGATACAGGGCGACCTGCTCCTTTCCCTCAACCCATGTCAGATCGTCCTTCCGGACGAAGACAATGGTGCTGGCGCCGACCTTGCGGCATCGCGAACAATGGCAGGTCCCCATTGTGGATGGTTCAGATGCCAGCCGGAATTTCACCGCCCCGCAACAGCAGCTTCCCTCTATCATGACGCAGCTTTCCCGTTTTGACCGTTTCTCAGGAACAATACGTGAACATTTGCGGTTGCGCAATGTCAAGGAAAGGCTCACGGGGCGACCTCACCGCTGACGGCCGCGATCATCAGCAGATCGGGTTCCGCGCCTGTCCCCTTCCCAACCCCGCCCTCTTCATGCCAGGCTGCCCTCACCCTTACCGCCCCGGGAAAAACCGATGACCAGGCCGCCCACCCAAGGTTATTCCGGCAAACCGCTCTGGCAGAAACTCGGCCTCAAACCCGGCCTCTCCTGCCTGCCGCTCCACGCTCCAGACCATTACGCCGACCTGGTCGACGGTGCGCAGGGCGTCACCTTCCTCGCCACACCCGCGCCTGCGGACATCGTCCATCTCTTCTGCCGCAACCGCGCCGCGCTCGAAACCGGGATCGCCGCAGCCCTCGCCTGCGTCGTCCCCGGCGGCATGCTCTGGATCTCCTGGCCGAAAAAGTCCTCGCCGCTGTTTCTCGACGTCACCGAAGACACCCTGCGCGAGGTCATTCTGCCCATCGGCTGGGTCGACGTGAAGGTCTGTGCCGTCGACGCCGACTGGTCCGGCCTCAAATTCCTGCGGCGCAAGGGCGGACCCTGACCGGCCCGCACTGGACGCCGGGCGCGATATACCTATTGTTCCGGTCTGCACACGTTCAGGTCCGGAGCCGCCCCATGCCCCTCTACGCCCTCGACGCCCTCACCCCGACCGTCCCCGGCGACGGCGATTACTGGATCGCCCCCGATGCCCATGTCATCGGCCAGGCCACGCTCCATGCCGGCGCCTCGGTCTGGTTCGGCAGCACGATCCGCGCCGACAACGAACCGATTCTCCTCGGCGAAGGCTCCAACATCCAGGAAAACTGCGTTTGCCACGTCGACCCCGGCTACCCGCTGACCATCGGCAAGAACTGCACCATCGGTCACAAGGCGATGCTGCACGGCTGCACCATCGGTGACGGTTCGCTGATCGGCATGGGCGCCATCGTCCTGAACGGCGCGCGCATCGGCAAGAACTGCCTGATCGGGGCAGGGGCCCTTGTGACGGAACGGAGCGAAATTCCAGACGGGTCCATGGTCCTCGGCGCCCCGGCCCGCGTCAAACGGGCACTGTCCGGGCCCGAAATCGCCGGCCTGCTGAAATCCGCCGAAAAATACCGCTGGAACATGACGCGGTTTCGGACCAGTTTGCGCCCGCTCTGACCTGCCTGAAAAACAAAAAACCTCCGGAGGACTCCCCGTGCTCAAAACCGCCAAATCCCTCAGCCGCCTCGGCACCGAGAGCGCCTTCGAAGTGCTGGCCCGCGCCGGCAAACTCAGCCAGCAGGGCCGCGACATCATCAACCTTGGCATCGGCCAGCCCGACTTCCGCACCCCGGAAAACATCGTCGAGGCGGGGATAAAGGCGCTGCGCGACGGCCACCACGGCTACACCCCGGCCAACGGCATCCCGGCCCTGCGCGAAGCGGTCGCCGCCGACCTGCACCGCCGCCACGGCGCCGAGGTCAATCCGGACAACGTTGTGGTTCAGCCCGGCGGCAAACCGACCATGTTCTTCGCCGTGCTGATGTTCGGCGAACCCGGCACCGAAATCATGTACCCCAACCCCGGCTTCCCGATCTACGAGAGTGTGATCAGATACTCCGGCGCCACCCCGGTTCCGATTGCGCTGAAGGAGGAAAACGGTTTCGCCTTCGACGCGGACGCGGTGCTGGCGCAGATCACTGACAAAACCCGCCTGATCATCATCAACTCCCCCGCCAACCCCACCGGCGGCGTCACCCCCAAAGAGGAAATCGACAAACTTGTCGCCGGTCTCGCCAAACACCCCGACGTGGCGCTGCTCTCCGACGAGATCTACTCCCAGATGCTCTACGGCGGCCGCGAACACGTCAGCCTGCTGAACTACCCCGAGATCCGTGACCGGCTGATCATGCTCGACGGCTGGTCAAAAACCTACGCCATGACCGGCTGGCGGCTCGGCTACGCGGTCTGGCCCGACTCCCTCGTGGCCGATGTCACCCGCCTCTGCATCAACGACCATTCCTGCGTCAACGCCGCCACCCAGTACGCCGGGCTCGAGGCCCTCACCGGTCCACAAACCGCCGTCACCGACATGGTCGCCGCCTTCGACAGACGCCGCGAGATCATCGTGCGCGAACTCAACGCCCTTCCCGGGTTCCGCTGCGCCGACTGTGCCGGCGCGTTCTACGCCTTCCCCAATATCGAGGGCACCGGCCTCACCGCCCGCCAGGCCCAGGACCGCTTCCTCAACGAGGCCGGTGTCGCCACCGTCGCCGGCACCAGCTTCGGCGCCTGGGGCGAGGGCTACCTGCGCTTCTCCTACGCCAATTCCGTGGAGAACATTGAGGAGGCGCTCCGGCGGATCGGCAAACTGCTCTGATGCCCAGGGCCGGAATCCCCGTCGCGCCGGCCCTCGCGGCCCTGCTGCTGTCGGCCTGCGCGCCGGTGCCGTTCGACGTTCCCCGGACGGTTTCCGTCGCATCGCCGCCCGACCGCAGCGCCACCATCCCGGCCGCCGCCGAACCCTGGCTTGACGGTTCGTCCGGCCGCTCCGCCTTTGTCCCGCTGGCCCAGGGCGAAGAGGCCCTCGGCGCCCGGCTGCGGCTGATGGAGGAGGCCGGGCGCAGCATCGACGCGCAGTATTTTCTCCTCAAACCCGATCTCTCCATGGGCCTGATCGCCGACGGCATGATCCGCGCCGCCGACCGGGGCGTGCGTGTCCGCCTGCTGATCGACGACGTCTTCACCACGGTCGGCGACCGCGATCTCGCCCGCCTCAACGCCCACCCGAACATCGAACTGCGGATCTTCAACCCGGTGGCGCGCGGCGGTCCCGGCTGGCTCGCCTTTCTTCGGGACTATCCGCGCACCAACCGCAGGATGCACAACAAGGCCTTCATCGCCGACAATGCCATGGCCGTGCTCGGAGGGCGCAACATCGCCGACGAGTATTTCGCCGTCGAGCAGGAGATCGAATTCGCCGATTTCGACATCGCCGTGGTCGGGCCGGTGGTGCCGCAGGTCTCGGAGAGCTTCGACCTCTACTGGAACAGCCGCCTCAGCGTCCCGGTCGAGGCGCTCACGCCGCCGCCCGACGCCACCGGCACCGGCAATCCCTGGGACATTCAGGTCACCGATCCCGCCACCCTCGCGCGCGCCCGCGAGGTCTACGACGACTCCGTCGACAGCCCGATCCTCCGCCGGCTGCGCTCCCGCACCTGGCAGCCGCCCGAAGGCACCGCCGTTCTCACCGCCGATCCGCCGGCCAAACTCAGCTACCCGACCGGCAGCGGCCTCAATCCGCTCTACCGCCAGCTTCTCGCCAGGATCGACGCGGCCCGGCGCGAGGTGATCCTGATCACCCCCTATTTCGTGCCCGACCGCGACTTCGTCTCGCGCCTGGCCGCCGCCCGTGCCCGCGGCGTCCGCGTCATCGTCATCACCAACTC
>JAUIHM010000019.1 GCA_030432315.1 Alphaproteobacteria bacterium
GCTGGACAGCTGCCGCCTGTCGCGGAGCGCCTTCCCGATGCGCCGGTGGTGGTTCAGCCCATCGACCAGATCGGCGTCTATGGCGGGCATATCCGCACCGGGATCATTCAGAACCGCGGTTTCCAGGCACGTTCCGCCTGGGGGCCGGAGCCGATTCTCCGGCTCGGCCGTGATGGCGGCACCATTGAGCCGAACATCGCTGAAAGCTGGGAATACACAAACGATGGCAGGACCTTCGTTTTGCACCTGCGGCCTGGCCTCAAATGGTCGGACGGGGCGCCGCTGACTTCGGCAGGTTTCGATTTCTGGTGGAACCAGATCAACCTCAACACCACGATCAGTCCGTCTCCGATGAGCCAGTTCATGGTCGACGGCCAGGTTCCGGATTTCGAGGTAATCGATGACCACACCGTGCAGTGGACCTTCGCGCGGCCGCACGCGAACCTGACCGGACTACTTGCCCACGCTCCGGGAACTACCATCGTCCGTTGGCTGCCCGTACACTACCTGTCGCGGTTTCATCCCGATACCGCCGATGCAGCAGCGCTCGAGGCGGAAATCGCCGCTTCGGGCTTCGGCTCGTGGGACGAACTGCTGAACAACCGTTCCAACGTGCAGTACGGCATGCCCTTCGACAATCCGGACATGCCGACACTGCTTCCGTTCAGGCTCAGCCGGCCGATGGAACTGAACATCCTCGTTGCCGACCGCAATCCTTACTACTGGAAGGTAGATCCGGACGGCAAGCAGCTCCCCTACATCAACGACGTGATTCTGACCAACTTCGAAAGCGGCGAAGTGCGCGACGCTGCGATCGCGGCGGGGGAGATGAACTGGGTCAATACCGACACGACCTTCACCAATCTGCCGCTGTACCGTAGCGGGCAGGAAGCCGGTCACTATGAGGCACGGCTTTGGAAGACAAGCCGCTGCGCCGAACATACGATCATGTTCAATCACACGGTCAAGGATGAGGGGCTGCGGGACATCTTCACCGATATCCGTTTCAAAAGGGCCTTTTCCCTCGCGCTGGACCGAATGCAGATCGCAAATGTCGTCTATCTGGGGTTTGGCGCACCGGCACAGGTGCAGATGATCCCCGGATCGCGCTGGCGCAATGATGAGTGGGTCACCCGTGATACCGCCTATGATCCGGATACGGCAAATGCGCTGCTGGACGAAATTGGCTTGACCGAACGTGACGGCCAGGGAATGCGCCTGCGCAGTGACGGTCAGCCGCTGGCGCTCAACCTCGACATTCCGGTTGATGACCCCGGCAGCCTCGCGGTAGCGGAACTCGCGATCGAGTTCCTGCGGGAGGTCGGGCTCACCTTCAATGTGCGGTCGGTTTCGCGCGAGCAGGTGCGCGCGCTGCTTGACAACAACGACATGGAAGTGGGGATCTGGATCGGCGACAAATGTTCTGATTCAATGTTCCCGCACACGCCGGAATGGCATGTGCCCCACATCCCGACCGGATGGGTCGTCTGGGGTATGCCCTGGGCGCAGTGGTATGCCTCTAACGGCGCGACGGGGATGGAGCCGCCACCGGAAGTCAAGGAACTGCAGACACTGTTCGACGAAATGAAAGTGACGATCGACGAAGACAGGCGCCTTGAGATCGGCAACGCCATTCTCGAAGCCAACATCGAGAACCTCTGGAACATCGGCGACGTGGGAGAAATTCCCATTCCGGTCATCCTGGGGTCCAATTTCCGCAACTATCCGGCCGAAGGATTTACGAGTTTCGACTGGCTGGGCAACTACATGTACAACATCGAACAGGCCTTTTTCGAAGGCGGGAAGTGGGCTGGCGAACGCGGATGACGACAGTGCTTTTCGGCGGCGGCACCCCTTTGCCGCCGCCGGGGCGTCAGGCCCTGAACAACGCGTTTGCCGTGGTGTCGGCATGTTGAAATACCTTGTGCGACGGCTGGGGCAGATGCTTGCTACGGTTGCGGTGATCAGCGTGATTGCCTTCGTCGTGATCCAGCTTCCGCCCGGCGACTTCGTCAATTCCTATCTGGCCACGCTCTCGAGCGGAGTGGTGGTGACGCCCGACATGGTCGAGGCGTTGCGGGCACAGTTCGGCCTCGATCAGAGCATTCCGGTTCAGTACTTCAAATGGATCGGCAACCTTCTTCAGGGAAATATGGGGATTTCATTCCAGCATCAGCGCACGGTGGCCGACCTGCTGGCCGAACGTCTTCCGCTTACGCTCGCGATTACGATCCCGACGGCTATCTTTGTCTACGCGCTTGCAATCCCGATCGGCATATATTCGGCTGTCCGGCAATATTCGGTTCTGGACTATGTGTTTTCGTTCATCGGGTTCATTGGACTTGCGATCCCGAACTTTCTGTTCGCGGTGATCCTGATCTACGTCAGTTCCAAGTATTTCGGCGGGAATGTCGGCGGGCTCTTTTCCCCGGAATACGAACTGGCTCCCTGGTCGGTCGCGCGGGTGCTCGACATGATGCGCAACATGTCGATTGCCATTTTCATCATAGGCACCTCGGGCACTGCAGCGACGATCCGTGTGATGCGCGGCATGCTTCTGGATGAGTTGAGCCAGGCCTATGTCGAAACCGCCCGTGCCAAGGGGCTGGGGGAATGGCGTCTGGTGTTCAAATACCCCGTGCGCGTCGCGCTCTCGCCGGTGCTGTCGACGATCGGCTTCACGCTTCCGGCGCTGATCTCGGGAACCGAGATCACCGCGACCGTCCTCAACCTTCCGACGACTGGCCCGCTCCTTCTTAATGCGGTGCGAAGCCAGGATATGTTTCTGGCGGCGTCGATCATCTTTATTCTCAGCATCCTGACCGTTATCGGCACGTTTCTGTCGGACTTGCTCCTGGTTTGGGCCGATCCGAGGATTGATCTGTGAGCGGGGTGGTCACCGGACATTCCCCGGCGGTCGAATTGCCGCCGCGGATCATTTCTCCCCGCAGGCTGATGTGGTGGAAATTCCGCCGGCACAGGTTGGCTGTGGCGTCGCTGATATTTCTGGGCATGGCCTATATCGCTACCGCCCTTGCCGGCTTCATCGCGCCCTATGCCACATCGACCCGTTCGGCCAATCTCTACGCACCGCCGCAGGGAATCCACTTTTTCGATGCGTCCGGCCGGTTTCACGCCCGCCCGTTTGTCTACGGCTACTCGATGACGCGGGACCTGGAGACCCTCAGTCCGGTATACACACGAGACGAAAGCCAGATCTACCCATTGAGGCTGTTCGTGCGTGGTGATGACTACCGGCTTTTCGGCCTGTTTGACTCCGACCTGCATCTCTTTGGCACCGAAGGCGGTTATGTTCATCTGGTGGGCACTGACAGTTTCGGGAGGGACGTATTCAGCAGACTGGCGTACGGGGCGCAGATTTCGCTCTCGGTAGGTCTTTTCTCGGTGGTGATCAGTCTGGTGCTCGGAGCGCATCATCGAGGCGATCATCGCCATTCCGACGATCCCGCTCTGGCTTGGTCTGGCCGCGGCGGTTCCGAGGGACTGGCCGCCGCTCTACCAGTATTTCGCAATCCTCGCGGTCCTGTCGCTGATTTCCTGGACAAGCACCGCGCGTGTTGCGCGGGGCCGGTTCCTCGCTCTGCGCAACCAGGATTTTGTCGTTGCCGCCAAGGTCTACGGCGCAGGCCGCGGCCGCATCATCGCCCGCCATCTTGTCCCCAACCTCATGAGTTACGTCATCGTCACCCTTACCCTCGCGGTCCCCGGGATCATCATTGGCGAGACGGCGCTGAGCTTTCTCGGCATCGGGCTGAAGGCGCCGACCGTGAGTTGGGGTGTTCTGCTGCAGGAAGCACAGAAGTTTCAGATCATCCAGTTTTACCCCTGGATGTGGATAGGGCCGGCAGTCTGCGTGATCATGGTTGTGCTGGCGTTCAATTTTGTCGGTGACGGTGCGCGCGACGCGGCTGATCCGTTCTCGTGACATGGACAGTTCCTTGAATCAGCACCCGAAACATTCTGAAAGGCGTCCCATTCTTGAGGTGCGGGAGCTGCGCAAGCATTTTGCCGGAACGGTTCGGGCGGTCGACGGCGTAAGTTTTACCGTGTTCGAGGGCGAAACCTTCGGCCTGGTGGGTGAAAGTGGCTGCGGCAAGACGACGCTGGGACGCTGTATTGCCCGTGCGCTCGATCCGACGGGAGGTGAAATCGTCTATCACCCTGCCGATGACAGACCGCCCGTCGATCTTGCTAGCCTGTCGGCGCGACAACTTCGTCCGTTTCGACTGGACGTTCAGATGATTTTTCAGGATCCGGTTTCGTCCCTGAACCAGCGGATGACCCTGCTCGACATTGTTGGCGAGCCGATGGTGGTCAACCGCGTTGCCCGCGGGAAAGAGATGCGCGACCGGGTGGGGGCACTGCTCGAAAAGGTCGGACTGCGCGCCGAGCACATGTCGCGATATCCCCATGCGTTTTCAGGCGGCCAGCGGCAAAGGATCGGAATAGCCCGGGCACTGTCGCTCAGCCCGCGGATTGTGGTTTGCGATGAGCCGGTTTCGGCGCTGGATGTGTCCGTTCAGGCCCAGGTGCTCAACCTTCTGCAGGATCTGCAGGGTGAACTGGGGTTGACCTATCTCTTTATCGCCCATGACCTTGGGGTGGTTGAGTATCTCTGCGACCGGGTCGCCGTGATGTATGTCGGTCAGATCGTCGAAATGGCGGACACGGAAACGCTCTTCAACGCTCCTCTGCACCCCTATACCGAAGCACTGATGTCAGCGGTGCCCGAAGCCGATCCGCGGGCGTCCCGCGAACCGGTCATCCTCGAAGGCGAACTCGCCAACGCCGCCAATCCGCCTGCGGGATGCCATTTCCACCCCCGATGCCGGTACTGCATCGATGTCTGCCGCACGGAAGTGCCCGAACTGCGCGAAGCGCGTTCCGGTCATTCCGTGCGCTGCCATCGGGCGGAGGAGCTTCAACTCCAGGGCGTTGCCGGTGCGTCAGTCAGCGGGGAAACGGAATGAAAGACACCGCCTCGCGCATACTGCTGGAAATTCGTGATCTTGAAACCCATTACGACACACCACAGGGGCTGGTGCGTGCCGTTGACGGTGCCAGTCTGACGGTGCGTGAAGGGCAGACCGTTGCAATTGTCGGTGAAAGCGGGTGCGGCAAGTCGGTGATGTTGCGGTCCATCATGCGGATTGTTCCCAAACCTGGCAGGACGGTGGCCGGCACCATCCGCTATCTCAAACCCGACGGCCGTCAGGTCGATCTCGCGCAGTTGCCGGTGGACGGGCCGGAGATCCGCCGGATTCGCGGTGGCGAAATTTCGATGATTTTTCAGGAGCCGATGAGTTCGCTCTCTCCGGTCCACACCATCGGCAGCCAGATTATCGAGGCGATTACGCTGCACCGGGACGTGACGCGCGGCGAGGCACGGCGGCTGGCGATCGATACGCTTGCCAAGGTGGCGATGCCGCGGCCCGAACAGATTGTCGATCAGTATCCGCACGAAATTTCGGGTGGCATGCGCCAGCGGGCGATGATCGCCATGGCGCTGTCCTGTGAGCCGCGCCTGCTGATTGCTGACGAACCGACCACGGCACTCGATGTTACCACCCAGGCGCAGATCCTTGCACTCATGCGACGGCTTCAGCAAGAATTTGGAATGGCGATCATCTTTGTCACCCATGACCTCGGAGTCGTGGCGCAGATGACCGAGTTTGTCGCTGTTATGTATATGGGGCAGGTTGTCGAGGCGGCGCCGGTTGATGAGTTGTTTTTCGCGCCGCGCCATCCCTATACCCACGCACTCCTGCATTCGATCCCGCGACTGGGTCAACGCAAGACCGGCGAGCGTCTGATGTCGATTCCCGGCAGTGTCCCCGATCCCTATTCGAGGCCGCCGGGTTGTCCGTTTCACACCCGCTGCGTCCATGAGGACGGTTGGCGCTGCCGCACGGAACTGCCGGAGCTGCGGCCGGTCGGCGACGGCCGTACGGCGCGCTGTCACTACGCGGGCCAACTCGATCTTGCCGGGATTTCGCGGCAGGGCAAGAGCGCATGACTGCGGTGCCAAACCTCTCCCGCATGCAAAAATACCGGCGGGTCTTTGCGCTGCTCGCGTTGGAAGTACCATTTGTCAAAAGTGGGGATCCGGTACGTCTCGTTCTGCGCGAGCCATCCGCCGATCGATGCGACCTGTGTCTGCAGATCGTCAACGCGTCGGGCCGTGTGGAAGCGCAGCGCAGTCTAGAGGTAGACGGATCGACACGGGAAATTTCCATGGGATCGGTCCTGTCTGCCGGCAACCATGTGCTTGTGGTTTCTCCGCCGCTGGATCAGCTGCATGGCGTGGTGCCGGTAAGTCTGCGGCTGCCGTTCAGCGTCGGCTCGGGCGGGGGAATTGCACGGCGCCGGGCCGAGGTTCTGCTGCGTGAGGCGGCGCCAGAAGGCTGTTCCGGGGCGGTTGACCTGCTGCTGATGGCGCTTTGGTCGAAGCGGATCGGTGGAGAACTCCCGGACATGTCTGCAGGCACAGGTAGCGGGTTTGTCGGCGGGACGTGTGCGCTGCTCAGCGGGGAAACAGCTCCCGACCTCGACAGTTTGCTGTGCCGGTTTGGCACCGACGGCTTCGGTCTTTCCGCACCAGAACTGGAGCGCGATGTGACGGCGCTCAGTGCGCTGGTGATGCTGGCGCCGCCACGGACTGCCGACCTTGCTGCAGCGGTGTTGGACAAGCTGGCGTTTTGCCTCGCGCTGGGTAATGCAAGTCTTAGTGACGAGCTGGAGAGCGATGCCAAAGTCATACTCGACGCGCTGCGGAATCTTCTGTTCTTCCGGACACCGTCGGCCGGTAGTGCTGCGGTCCAGGCGCTTGCCTTGGCAACCGATTACGCCCCGCCTGACATGCTTTCCGAAATAGCCTCGGACCCGTCGCCGGATTCGTGTCAGTGGCACCGGCGCCCCGGCAGGCACATTCGCAGCGCGCCGTGCTCGATGGATACCGGAGACCCGGTCATGCGCGTGGAAGCCGGCGGGCAGATACTGGAACTTGATTTCACCACGCGCCATGGCATGGAAGGCCGAAGCAGATGATTGAGACGAACAAGATTGCCGCGGAGGCCATCACCTCTGGCGGGAACCACTTTTTCGGGTACTACGACAAGTTTCCATGGAACCGCAGCGGGCGGTTTCACCTCGGACTGCGGACAGGTTTCGCGGACCGGCAGCCGACCCGCGACGACGTTGCCGAAATCGGCATGGTTGACACGGACAACGGTAACGAATGGATCCGGCTCGCGGAAACCACTGCCTGGTGTTGGCAGCAGGGAACGATGCTTCAGTGGCTTCCGTCCGAACCGGAAAGCACCATCGTCTACAACATTCGGGAAGATGATCGGTTTTACGGGATCATCCACAACATCGAGACGGGAGAAAAGCAGCGCCTCGACCACGCAATCTATGCGATTGGCGAGGAGTATGCGGTGGGGCTGAACTTCGCCAGGCTGCATCACACGCGTCCCGGGTACGGCTATGCCGATGGCGCCGCAAACACGTTGCCTGCCGCTCATCCGGACGATGACGGCATCTGGCGGATAGACCTCAGGTCCGGCGCGGCCGAACTGATCATCTCACTGCAGACGCTGTACGAGTTTCAGACCGTGCCGCGGATGAATGACGGGCCACACTGGGTGAACCACCTGACCGTTGCACCTGACGGAAGCAATTTCGTTTTTCTCAACCGTTGCCAGTTCGAGCCGAACGTTCGATTCAACGACCGGTTCTTTCGCACTTCCCCTGACGGTTCGGGTCTCCGCCTGGTGCATGACAACACCTATTTCTCCCATTTCGGATATTTCGATGAGACGACGATTGTCGGGTACGCGCGCACGCCCGGTACCGACCGGCAGGAATATGCGCTGTACAATCTCGATGATCCGGAGTTTCACGTCATCGGCGCCGAAGTGTTCAGTTCGGACGGGCATTGCAGTTTTTCACCCGACCGAAAGTGGATGCTCACCGACACCTATCCCAATGCGGACGGCAACCGGATTCTGATGCTGTATGAAATGGAAACCGGCAGGCGGGTGGACATAGGCAGTTTTTATTCGCCGGCGGCGTTCTCAGCCGAATTGCGCTGTGATCTGCATCCGCGCTGGGACCGGAACGGTCGCAGGATCAGCATTGATTCCGCCCACACCGGCACGCGGCAGATCTACATGCTCGATGTGTCATCCATTACGGGATAGCCGCATTGTGGGCGATGTTGACCGGCGCGACATAGATTGAGGGCAAGCGCAATATGACCATGCAGGCGGAGTGACGGGGCCTCAGGCCTTTTCCCCGGCGGTCGTGTCGTCATGCTGATAGAGGTTGGAATAGCGGCTCCGGAGTTCTGCTTTCTGGACTTTTCCCATGACGTTGCGCGGAAGCTCTTCGACGAAGACCGCCCTTTTGGGCTGCTTGTAGCGGGCGATCCGGCCGGACAGTCCGGCGAGCAGCGATCTTTCGTCGCGTGCTGCTCCCGGCTTTGCCACGACAATCGCCGTAACCCCTTCTCCGAGATCCGGGTGGGGCACTCCGATCACCGCAGTTTCTTCAACACCGGGTTGCGCATCCAAAAGGGTCTCAACCTCTTTCGGATAGACGTTGTATCCCCCGGAAATCACGAGGTCCTTGTCACGTCCGACGATGCGCAGATACCCGTCGGCGTCGACAAGGCCAAGATCCCCGGTGACAAAAAAGCCGTCGGAGCGGAACTCTGACGCAGTTTTTTCAGGCATATGCCAGTAGCACTGAAACACGTTCGGCCCGCGAACCTCGATTGCGCCGATTTCCCCGTCCGGCAGCCGCCCGCCCCTGTCGCGGGCGCTGATGCGGATTTCAATTCCCGGGAGGGGCATCCCCACCGCGCCTGGGCGGCGTTCGCCATCATAGGGATTGGAGGTGATCATGCCGGTTTCGGTCATGCCGTAGCGCTCAAGAATGGCGTGCCCGGTCCGTTCCGAAAATGTGGTGTGATCCCTAGTCGACAGCGGCGCTGAGCCCGATACGAAGAGTCGCATCGATGCCGTGGATGCCGGAGTGAGCCGTGGCGACTGCAACAGGCGGGTGTAAAATGTTGGAACCCCCATCAGAACCGTGGCGTCCTTCATCAGGGAGATGACATGATCCGGATCGAAGCGGGGCAGAAAGATCATTGTTGCCCCGGCTGACAGGGCCATGTTGCAGGCAACGAAGAGGCCATGGGTATGAAAGATCGGCAGCGCATGAATGAGCCGGTCCCGGTGCGTGAAGCGCCACGCATCAAGGAGCGCTTCACAGTTGGACGCGAGGTTGCCGTGGGTCAGCACCGCGCCCTTCGAGCGGCCGGTCGTGCCGGACGTATAGAGGATTGCCGCCGGATCGTTTTCGGTGCGGGTGACAGGACGGGGCAGGGGCTGGACGCTTGCGGCCCGCGTCATCAGTGAGCCTTCACCGCGGGTCCCGAGCGTCTCCGTCGACATTGTTCCCGTTTGCCTGACCGAGTGCTGGTGAAGGGCCTTCGGCTGGCAGACAAACACCCGGGGTGTTGCGTCATTGAGAAAATAGTCAATTTCGGCGCCGGTATAGGCCGGGTTAAGTGGCAGAAAAACGCCACCTGTCTGCAGGCAGGCAAGATAGAGCAGCACCGCTTCAGGACTTTTGTCGATCTGGACAGCAACTCTGTCGCCGGGCTGCACACCAAGATCGCGGAGAACCGTGGCGAGCCTGCGCGACTGTTCCATCGCCGCATCGAAGCTGATGTCGCCCCTGTCGCCGAGTTCAAAAAGCACTTTGCTGCCATGGACCGCGCATGCTTTCGAGAACATCTCAAAGATGGTTTCCGTCATGAAGGTACTCCTGTGCCTGCCGAGCCGATTGCGTCGCGCGCCGGGCGTTTCATCCCTTCGGAAGTTCGCCCATGTCAGGAAAATAACCGGTTTTAGGCTTAACGCCAGATGGATACGACGGCCGCGCGGGTCGTATGGCCGGATCGCAAACCAACCCGGAGTACTGTTGGTGGGGTAAGTTTGTGACGCCACTGGTCAGGGAAGGCCGGCATGTGCGGTATACTTTGCTGCCGTATGGAGGAAAGATCCTCAACCGTCAGTCGCTGACGGTATTGGATCGCCTTTTCCGTATGGTCAGCCGCTTGTTCAGGTGTGATGTCAGGCGAAACGCGCAGGAATGCTTTGCAACAACCGGCGCAGTTTCAGGACCAGTTGCGCGCAGGCCGGGCATGGGTGCGATTTTATCAGCAGGTCAGACGTATGGGCAATGCCGGGCGATTGCCGACAATGTAACTTGTCTAACAAGTCGTTTGCTCGTAATCTGCAGGCTCCACATGCCCTGGGTGATTTGATGGCGCTTACCCCAAATGATGCCATTCCGCTTCGGCGGCCAACCGGCGACAGCCTGTCGACGGAGATTTTCCGTCAACTCAAGGAGCAGATCGAAACGGGTGAGTTTTTGGTCGGTGAAAAGCTGCCCAGTGAGGCACGGTTGACCGAACGGTTCGGTGTGAGTCGGACGGTCGTGCGCGAGGCGGTCGCGGCACTGCGAGCCGAGGGGCTCGCGGTATCGCAGCAGGGGGCAGGCGTGTTCGTTCAGGCGCCCAAAGTTTCTCCGATGGAAATGTTCCGCCCCGCTGATCCGAGCAAAACCTACACCGTCATCGAGTTGATGGAACTGCGCACTGCGGTAGAAGTTGAGGCCGCGTCGCTGGCGGCCGCGCGTTTAACGCCCGAAAACGATGATCTGATACATCAGGCGCTGAACAGGCTGGTCGCCACGTTTCATGCAAACGAGGATATTGCAGTACCCGATCTTGCCCTGCACATCGCCATTGCAAACTGTACCGGCAATTCCAGATTCCCGATGTTCCTGGAGCTTCTGGAGCGCGAGATGTCGCCATTCAAGAAGCATCACGGTATTCACACAAACCGGTCTCTCGTTTTTGTCGAGGAACACACTGACATCGTTCTCGCAATTTCGGCGCGTGATCCACAGGCCGCGCGGGACGCCATGCGCACCCACCTTGAGCGCAGTCAGATCCGGTACCGTGACCTTCTGCGCGAAGCGCTTGCCTGACGGGTCAGGCCGGGGTTCTGCCGAACTGGCGATCGAGGAAACCGACCGCCTCGTCCTGTAACCGGACAGGGCATTCATGTTTGCCGCTGAACAGCGCAGCGTCGAGCCGGTCAGCAGCGCCTGCGGCGGTCCAGATCGCTTCGAGGTCCGAAATCGCTCCGAGAACGGCGTCGGCGGGAAAATTCGCATCCCGATCGCCAACGCGGACGAACGTCGGGCATCCTGCACCTGCGCCCGCCATGTCCGGGAAATCCAGCCTGCCACCAAGTGCCGGATGAAGCATGTAAAATGCCGATTTTCCACGCAGGAGCCCTGTTCCGGGAACCATCATACCCGCGCGTCGCGCCATCCAGCCGAGCGATACCGTTGCGGCGGGCAGGCCGGTCAGGGAGGTCACCTGCCAGGCTCTGTATCCGCCAAAGCTGAAACCTGCGACCGCGACACGGTTGCTGTCCACGAACGGCTGATCGCAAAGCCAGCGAAGCGCCTGGGCATCTTCGGCGGCGACGAGTCCGGCCAGGCTCAGACCGAGTTGCATGGCAATGGCGGCGAACCGCTGTTGCCCGTCCATGCCTTCGCCGGTGGCACGCTCCCCCCAACCGAGCGCATCGACACAAAGCACCGCAAAGCCCTGGTTGCAAAGGTAGTCGCCAAGGTGCCGACCACCATAGTAGCGATCCACCCATTCCAGGGACTCCGCCGCATGAGCCATGCGCGTTGTGCCCGTTGGGTCAACCATCTTGTCCCAGCCGCAGGTGAAACTTCCACCATGATCGTGAAGCAGCAGGACCGCGGGAAGTGGCTGTCCGGATAAATTTGGCGGAAGCAGGCAAACTGCTTCCGCAATCGCCCCGTGTGCGAAGGAAACCGAATAGAACCGGCGTTCTCCGCCGCCTTCGCGCGTTTCGGAGCGGCTCAGCGTTCCGACCGCGGTGGCGTCATGACCTTCGACCGCTTTGCGGTAGGCGCAAAGCGCGCGTTCACGCCATTTGGCAAAATCCTCGCCCTTCGAGAACCCGAGATCGTGACGCAGCGTGACACGCCGATCTTCGAGAAACGACGGCAATGTTTCCGTCACCTCACGGTTTCCATCCGCCGTACATCGGATGATCTTGGGGCAGTGGCAGCTTAATCCGTTTGCCGAAACGGTCGGAGGCATAGATTGCAGTAACCAGCGCAATTGACTGCGTTGCCTCATTCAGGTCAGGGAGGAACTCATCCGGTCGGCCGTTCAGCTTGGCCGCAATGTCTGCGAAGTATCCTGCAAAACGGATCGGACCGTCCGGTGTCGCCTGAACCACAGCATCGACTTCAGACTGGCGCTCGGGATCAGTGGCGGTAAAGGTCCATTTGCCTTCGGCTATCCGATACGGCTGGTCGCTGCTTTCCGCGGTCAACCCGCTGAAACAGGCCCGCAGTCGGGAGGCATTTCCCGCGGCGCCAACCGTGATCGACGAGCTAACCAGCGCGCCCGAAGACGCGCGCCAGCCGATCGCCGCGGTGTCCTCGGTTTCATTCCCCATCACCGTCGTGTCGAGCAGCGCGTTTACTTCCATTGCCGGGCCGGCAATGTGTTCAGCGAGGTTGTGAATGTGAATCGCGTGGCTGAGGACTGTACCGCCCATTTCACCCGCCCATGTTCCGCGCCACGGTGCGGCGTAGTATGCCGTACCCCGTTGCCAGTGCGTTTCAAGGGCAATTGCATAGGGTGTGCCCGCCAGACCGGAGTCCATCAGGGCGCGAAGCTGACGGTATCCCGGGCCGTAGCGGTATTGAAACACCGGAAAGACTTGCTTGTCTGTCGCTTTCACAGCTTCCGCGATCAATCTGGTTTCCGCCAGGGAGCCGACATACGGCTTTTCCGCGATGACGTGTTTTCCGGAACGCAGGGCCCGAATCGCAACATCAAAATGCAGGTGCGGCGGCAGGCAAATGTCGACAATATCGACATCCGGACTGTCGAGGACCGCGTCAAGATCCGTCGTCAGGATGCAGTCGGGCGATGCGCTTGCGGCTTTGGCTGCCCGGTCCAGATCGAGATCACAGAGATGGCTCAGGCGAAACGAATCCGGTTGCGAGGCAATGATATCTGCGTGCTGCGTCCCCACACCTGCGCCGAGAACTGCGACATTGAATTTCATGATGGACTCCGTCACCGGTGTAAGATGGGCCGCTCAGTCGGAACGGGAACCGGGATTCCCGCAGGCATACCCGCCAGGTTCACGCTGCAGCGGTAAGGTCGATACCGCGCGACCGCAGCAGTGTTGGAATATCTACCGCGCTCCCCGTATCTATCGACATGTTGGCGGCAATCCCGGTCAGGATCGACCAGGCACCGCCAACGTGGTCCGAGGCACGGTTATGGGGATCGGCTTCCATGCCTTCGGGGTTGAAGATGTATCCCAGCATCACCGGGTCGGCACCACCATGGTCTCCGGAACTGCTTGGCACATCCAGCATCTGTGGCGGCTTACCGGCCAGGTGGAGTTCGGTGGTGACGGCGTCTTCGGCATGTGACCGTTTGCCGCCAAACACACCATGAACCTCGACGTTCCTGTGAACGAGTTCACCCTTGGTGCCCTGGAAGCGGATTTCCAGCCCCTCCCATGGCGAGTAGGCGGTCAGGGTATAGTTGGCGGTCGCGCCGCTTGCGTAGCGGATATGGGCCTGCATCGTGTCCTCGATGCCGATTTCCTCGGCAAATACGCACTGGTCGCGGATGTAGCCGTCGTCGTTCTCTGCCTCACGATAGAGCCGGCGCAATTCGTCGTGTTCGCTGTAGTCCAGTTCGAAATCGCAGCGGTCGGCAACCGGGCATCCTGCGCAGCGCGGTCCGTGACCGGAAAGTCCAAGGGCAACCGCAGTCTCCGGTCGGTAGAATTTCCGGCTGCCGGTCGCGAAGACCTGTTCAGGCGTTGAATCAAGCCACCAGTTGAGCAAGTCGAAGTGATGCGTTGATTTGTGAACCAAAAGGCCGCCGGAGTACTGTTTCTGCCGGTGCCAGCGGCGAAAGTAATCGGCTCCGTGTACCCGGTCGAGATGCCAGCGGAAGTCAACCGCGGTGATCTCACCGATTGTCCCGCTGGCGATCACCTCGCGGACCTGGGATCGGGCGGGGGAATATCGGTAGTTGAACGTTACGGTAACTTTGCGACCGGTTCTGTGCTGGGCGTCGACGATCTGTTTCAGCCGTTCCAGGTCGATCGTCATCGGCTTTTCACAGATTACGTCACAGCCTGCCTCGAACGCGCGGACAATGTAGTCGCTGTGCATGAAATCCGGCGTCGTAACCACAATCGTGTCGGGCTTCTGTTCCGTCAGAAGCGTATCAAAGTCCGCTGCCAGGTAGGGCGCTACCCCGTTTGTTCCCGGTCGGGATGCTGCCTGTGCCGCAAGACCGAGCCTGTGCGCATTGGTGTCGCAGACGGCGACGATTTCATGCAGGGCGGAATAGTCTTCCATGACCGAGTCTCGAAACATCTTGTGCCGCGAGCCGCAACCGACGATTGCCAGTCTCATGAAGCAGGGTCCTTTACTGTGTTTTCAATCAGAACCCCTTCGGCGTCGAAGACATGCGCTTCCTGCGGTTCAAAGCTGACCGGAATTGTTTCACCCGCCTTATGAAGTTCCTTGCCCGAGGCGTGGACAAGAATGACGTTGCCGCTCGGCAGCTTCACATGGACGAAGATCTCCGAACCGAGATATTCGACCAGCTGGATGGTACCTGTTGTGCGCATGGGATGGTTGTCGGACAGTTTGAGAGCTTCGGGGCGCACGCCAACTGTGAGTGCTCCCGATCTGACCGGATGTGTCAGCGGGATGTCGCCAAAGTCCGTCATGTGAACGCTCGCCTGACCGTCCGCAACCTGTGCCGTGGCTTCAAACAGATTGATTTTGGGAGATCCGATGAAGCCGGCAACGAACAGGTTCTTCGGTTTTGTGTAGAGTTCGTGCGGCGTGCCGACCTGTTCAATCTTTCCGGCACGCAGAACCACAATGCGGCTTGCCATGGTCATCGCTTCGACCTGATCGTGCGTCACGTAAATCATCGTGGTTCCGAGTCGGTTGTAGAGCCCTGCGAGTTCGACCCGCATTTGCACACGAAGTTCGGCATCGAGGTTCGAGAGCGGTTCGTCGAACAGAAAAAGTTCGGGCTCGCGGACAATGGCGCGCCCGATCGCGACCCGTTGTTTCTGACCGCCGGAGAGCTGACGCGGTTTGCGGTCGAGCAGGGGTTCGATCTGCAGGATGCGCGCCGCGTCAGCCACCCGTTCGTTGATTTCAGCCCTGGACATTTTCTGGTTGCCGAGACCGAACGCGAGGTTCTTGCGCACGTTCATGTGCGGGTAGAGGGCATAGGACTGAAACACCATCGAAAGTTTGCGCTGTGAGGCCGGCAGTTCGTTGACCACCCGGTCGCCGATGGAAAGGGTTCCTTCGGTGATCTCCTCCAGCCCCGCTATCATGCGAAGCAGCGTCGACTTGCCGCAGCCTGACGGGCCGACGAGCACAAGGAACTCGCCGTCGATCACTTCGAGGTTGAGATCCTTGATGATGTTGACGGCACCATAGGTCTTGCCGATGCCCTTTAGGGATAATCCGGACATGTCCGTTCCTTTCCGAATTACTTGAGACCGCTGGTGGCGATGCCGCGGATGATGAGTTTCTGGAATGCCAGGAAGAATATGATGACCGGCACGAGCGACAGAACCGACATTGCAAACATCTGGCCATAGGCGGACTGACTTTCCTGGTCCACGAACAGCCGCAGGCCGAGTGGCACCGTGTAGCTCTTTATGTCGTTGAGGTAGATGAGCGGCGCAAGAAAATCCTCCCAGGTCCAGATCAGCGAGAAGATGGCAGCTGTGCCCATCGCCGGCAGGGAAAGAGGCAGGATGATTGCCCAGAAGATTTTGTATGGTGAACAGCCGTCGATCATCGCCGCTTCGTCCAGTTCACGCGGCAACTGGCGGAAGAACTGCACCATCAGAAAGATGAAGAACGCGTCGGATGCGAGGAACTTCGGCACAACCAGCGGCAGGTAGGTATCGACCCAGCCGAGTTTCAGAAACAGAACGTACTGCGGGATCAGAACGACGTGATAAGGGATCATCAGCGTCATCATCATCAGGCCGAAGAAGAAGTCGCGCCCGGAAAACCGAAGTCTCGCGAAAGCATAGGCGGCGAAGCTGCATGAAAGCAGATTGCCGATGACCGAAAGCACCGTAACCACGGTGGAATTGAGATAGAAGCGCGAGAACGAGACGGACAATCCGTTCCAGCCCTTCGGATAGTTCTCCCATCGGAACTCAGAGGGCCACAGCGACAGGTTGGAGAATATCTGGTTGTCCGGCTTGAACGAACTCGCCAGCATCCACAGCATCGGATAAACCATGATGAATGAGAACACGATCAGAAACACGTGCTTCATCAACCTTGAACGCCGTTCCCTGGCATGGCGGGCGGCACGCAGTTGCGCGCCAATTGCCGCGAAATCTTCCTCCCCGAGCGGGACGGCCGCGTCAATCACGTTCGTTTTCATAGTGAACCCAGTATTTTGACGTGAAGAAGGTGATGGCGGTGAAGAAGGCGATGATCAGGAGCAGCACCCATGCAAGCGCCGATGCGTATCCCATTCGGAAGAACTTGAACGCCTCGTTGAACAGGTAGACCGTGAAGAACAGAAGCGAGTCTGCCGGTGCGCCGGTGCCGTTCGAAATGATGAACGCGCTGGAGAATGTCTTGAATGCCTCAATGGTCTGAAGCACCAGATTGAAGAAGATCACTGGCGCCAGAAGTGGCAACGTGATCCGGAAGAACTGACGGTAACGCGAAGCTCCGTCAATCTCTGCCGCTTCGTAGAGGTCTCTGGGGATGCTGCGCAGGCCGGCGAGAAAGATCAGCATTGGCGAGCCGAACTGCCACATTGCAAGCACGACAAGCGTATAGAGGGACGTATCGGGATTGGCGATCCAGTTTGGACCTTCGATGCCGATCCGTGCCAGCAACGCATTGATGACCCCGTCGCCCTCGAACAGCTGGCGCCAGAGGATCGCGATTGCGATCGACGAACCGAGCAGCGACGGGAGATAGAAAATCGCCCGGTAGATGCTGATCGTGCGCAGACCCTTGTCCAGGAGCATGGCGACTCCAAGCGCCATAATCAGGCGCGTCGGCACCGACAGCACCACATACCACATCGTGACATCCAGTGCCTTCCAGAACCTTCGGTCGCGGGTAAACATGTAGTCGTAGTTGGCAAGTCCAACCCACCGCGGAGAGCTTACCATGTCGTATCTGGTGAAGGACATGTAAAGCGAAGTGAGGATTGGACCCAACGCCAGCAGGAAGAAGCCCAATAACCACGGCATAAGAAACACATAGCCGGGGGCGTTGCGGTTCAACCACTTTCTCATCTGTCTGCAACTTTCCTGGACGGGAAACCAGGTGCGCTGAACCGCGCACCTGGGACCGGTTGGTAGATGCCGGGGGGTTAGAGGGCCCGTTCTACAATGCTCTGGGAGTCTTCGATGAACTGCACCGCCGCATCTTCCGGAGCGATGTTTCCAAGTACCACGCTCTCAGAGGTCCGCATGAACGCGTCACTCACTTCGCCGGCGCCCTTCGGTGCGGGTGGCGGGAGCGGGCCGACCTTGTCCTGTATGGCATTGAAGTAGCTGACCGAAAGCGACTCAACCGGCGAGAGGTTGGGGGCAAGCGCCGCGCGGACCTTGGGGGAACACGGAATGCCGCGCTCGAGCCCGAGAATGGCGGTTGCCTCAGGGCCGTTGACCCAGTCATTCATGTAGGCAATCGCCGCTTCCGTATCGCCGGCATCGCGGCTCAGGCTCATGAACATAGACGGCTTGATGAACTGTCCGGGTGCGCCGTCGGGCTTGTGCGGTATCATCGCTGCACCGATCGGATCCGTCATCAGTGACTGGACGCCGACAAGCTGGTTCGACCAGTTGAACGACATGGCGGTTTCGCCTGTCACGAGGCCCTGCTCGTTCATCTTCGAATTGCCGAGCGCCACGGTCTTGTGGGCGTCGACCACGAGGCCGGCGTCGCGGAGATCCGCCCAGAACTGCCAGTAGGTTGCCACATCTTCCGGAGTAGCGGTGACGTTACCCTCGGGATCGTAGAAGCCGCGACCGTTCTGCTGGATCCATGCTTCCAGCATCGTGATGTTGAGCGACATGTCGTCCGTGCCTTTGACGGCTCCGCCTGTCTTGTCGTTCACGGTCGTGATCGCCGCGATCATGTCGTCATAGGTCCAGTTGATCGGATCAAACTCGACGCCGGTTTCGTCAAAAATCCGCGTGTTGTAGGTCATGACCTGCGAGTTTGATCCGATGTTCAGCGCATAGAGCTTGCCGTCGACCATCCCGCCCTCAAGCGGACCCTTGTCAAAGTCCGAGAGGTCCAGACCGCCGCCAATAAATTCATCAAGAGGGCGGATCGCTCCGCGGCGCGCATATTCAAACAGGTAGCGGTAGTCCATCTGCACGAGGTCGGCCATATTACCGCCAGCCGTCTGGGTGGCCATCTTCGTCCAGTAGTCATTCCAGCCGATTGTTTCGCCCGACACCGCTACGTCCGGGTGTTTGGCCTGAAACAGATCGATTACCTCAAAGGTGCGGCGGTCGCGTTCCGGATTGCCCCACCAGAAGTGACGGATTCGGCGCGACTGTGCACTCGCCATGCTGCCGAACGCCGTGGCTGCGGCAGCAGTTGCGGCCAGACGTGCCATGGCGGCGCGCCGTGTCATTGTTGTCATGATAGATCCTCCCATGGATGCCTGCTGGCAATGACGCCGCAGGTTAGCGACAATCTGACAGTTGTCAAATAAGTTGTTGTACGTTGTATGACAAATTTCGCGCGACGTAGAATCTTCATTTTTGACCGCAGTTTCGCAGGACAGTTTCATCCGCGGAACACCTGAAGCCGTATGCCATTTCGTCTCAAGACGGCAACATGGCGCACTGTGGCTGATTCGCCTGCAGTGGCCCTGCACTGGCGGTTGTCCGCGGGACCGGTGCGGCGTTCTGGTCCGGGGTGGCAGTTGCCCCGGGAAAACCCGTGCAACGCGTGGCGGGACGTATCGGCGGGGCGCGGTTTCGCCGGTGACGGCGCACATCCTGGCCCGGTCCTGTTCCTCCGCGTCTGTCAAAGTGCAGATCACACCAAAACGACACAGTTCGGTCATCAGTGTGTCGCAAATCCTGACCAGGACGGGGCCAGTCCAACAGGAGCCCGACCCATGCCAATCAAGATCGCCGGATTCACTTCCGTACTCGCTCTAACCGCCGCTCTGCCGGCGGTGGCGGAGATGAATTTCAATCGGATCGCTTCGTTTGCGGTGTCCGCCAACCTCCCCGCAGGAGTGGATTTCTCCACGCCCACTTCGGCGGAAATCATCGCCGCTACGGCCGATGGCATGACACTGATCTATACTGACAGTCCGCTCGGGGCCGTCGGGTTTGTCGACATTACCGATCCTGCAGCGCCGAAGGCCGGTGGATCGCTCGCTCTCGGCGGGGAGCCGACTTCTGTGGCCGTACTCGGTGATGCAACGGTATTTGTCGGCGTGAATACGTCTGCTGACTACGTTGAGCCTTCCGGCCGTTTGGCGGCTGTATCGGTTACGGACCGCATCGAAACAGCCAGTTGTGATCTCGGCGGGCAGCCGGACAGTGTTGCGCTGGCGCCGGACGGACGCTTTATCGCTGTTGCCATCGAAAACGAACGTGACGAGGATCTGAACGACGGAGAAATTCCACAGTTGCCCGCCGGATACGTCGCAATCGTACCGCTTGTGGATGGGGTGATGGATTGCGGTGCGATGATCCACGCGGACGTGACCGGTCTGTCGGAAATCGCCCCAGGGGATCCCGAGCCGGAATTCGTTGATGTAAACGCAAACGGCGAGATTGCCGTCACGCTGCAGGAAAACAATCACATCGTCATCCTCGGGCCGGATGGTGCGGTCCTCTCCAGTTTTAGTGCAGGTACCGTCGATCTCGTCGGGATCGATACCGATGAGGAGGGCGCGCTCACGTTTGCATCTTCGCTGACTGGAGTTGCGCGTGAACCGGACGCGGTGAAATGGCTGAACGACGGTCAGATCGTCACGGCCAACGAGGGCGACTACCAGGGCGGTTCCCGCGGCTTTACGGTTTTCAACCGGGACGGAAGTGTCGCCTGGGACAGCGGCGTCTCGCTGGAACGGGCCATACTGGAAATTGGCCACTACCCGGAAGAACGCAGCGCAAACAAGGGCGCGGAACCGGAAGGGCTGGAATTCGGGCTCTACGGCAATACCGGCTATTTGTTTGTGTTGGCCGAACGGGCGTCCGTCGCCGCAGTGTACCGCATGGAGGACGGGATCCCGGTGCTGCAGCAGATTTTGCCGTCAGGAATTTCGCCGGAAGGTGCCGTAGCAATTGAAGGCCGCAATCTTCTGGTGACGGCAAACGAGGTCGACCTGATCGAGGACGGCGGTGTTCGGGCGCATGTGATGATCTATGAACTCCAGGATGCACCTGTTTCGTACCCGACGATCACCTCGGCCGGTACCGATGAACCGATTGGCTGGGGAGCCCTCTCCGGTCTTGCTGCGGATCCCGAAACTGCTGGCAGGCTCTATGCCGTCAACGACAGCTTCTATGGCATGCAGCCGACTGTGTTCGAGATCGACGCGACCTCGACACCGGCACGCATCACCCGTGCGATCCGGGTCACGCGCGATGGTGCAGCCGCCGAGGGGCTCGACCTTGAAGGTGTCGCCATCGACGGGTCGGGCGGGTTCTGGCTCGCCTCCGAAGGTCGGACCGACCGGGACATACCGCACGCCATATATCATGCGGATGCAGATGGCCGGATCACGGATACCATCGCCTTTCCCGAAGCGCTTTTGGCGGGTGAGACGCGGTATGGTGCCGAAGGCATTTCGGTCGCCGGCCCGGTTCTCTGGCTTGCCATGCAGCGGGAATGGGGCGGAGATCCGGATCACCATGTGAAACTTATCAGCTACAACCTCGAAACCGGTGAATGGGGTGCGGTTCTCTATCCGTTGGAAATCCCGGCAAACGGCTGGGTCGGGCTGAGCGAGATCACCGTCAGTGGTGACTATGCGTACATTGTTGAAAGGGACAATCAGATCGGCGACGCCGCTGTACTCAAAAAGCTCTACCGTGTGCCGCTTGCCGAGATGATACCGGCGCCGATTGGTGGCACCTATCCGGTTGTGACCAAGCAGGAGGTGCGCGACTTTCTTCCCGATCTGAAGGCTGCCAACGGATACGTTGTCGACAAGCTGGAGGGGTTTGCAATTGATGTGGCGGGGACGGCCTACGCCGTTACCGACAATGACGGGGTGGATGACAGTTCGGGCGAAACCTTTTTCATGAACCTCGGTCCGATCGAGGGGATGTAACCCCCCCCTCAATGCCAGGCGTTTCCCCGCCGGCACCGGACTCCGGAACGAAGGCCGCAGATCGGAAACGATCTGCGGCAATTGACGTTTCCGGCATCCAGGCAGCATTTTTCGGCGAGACAAAACGCCGACACGGCGACGCTTCTCCGGTCAGAACGGCGTCGTGATGCCGTGAATACATGCCGGGAAGTGTGCCAACCTAATACCAATTCAGGAGACTTGTGCTCAAGTGTTCGAAATTTCGACTGCAACAGGAATTGTTGTGCAGTTTGGTATTTGTTTGGTATGGTGGCGTCGGAGGCTCCTGCTATGATTTCAAAGGAACAGATTGCCGCAGCGAAAGGTCCGCTCTACTTGCGGCTCAAGGCGGCAATCGTTGATGCCGTCATGCAGGGAAGTGTCGGTCCGGGAGAAGTTCTCCCGTCGGAGCGGGAACTTGCTATCCAGACCGGAATGAGTCGGGTGACGGTGCGCAAGGCCGTGCAGGAACTGGTCGAATCCGGCCATCTGGTGCAGAGGCGGGGTTCCGGCACGTTTGTGGCGCACAGGGTTGAAAAGGTTGAGCAGGCGCTTTCCATGCTCACTTCCTTTTCCGAAGACATGGCGCGACGCGGGAAAACCGTGCGTTCGATCTGGCTGAACCGTACCGTCGATGCACCTTCGCCCCGGGAGACCATGGCGCTGGGTCTTTCAGCGGTCGATCAGGTGGTTCGTCTGGAGCGTGTGCGGGTGGCCGACGGGGTGCCGCTCGCCATTGAGTGTGCCTCTCTTGCAGCGACGCTGATGCCGAATCCCATGCTCGTCCAGCATTCGCTCTACGCGGTTCTGTCCGAACTCGGTCTGCGCCCGGAACGCGCAGTACAGAAGCTTTCGGCAGACAATATTTCCGCATCGGAAGCGGAACTGCTGGGCGTGCCCGCGGGAATGGCCGGGTTGCGGATCGAGCGGGTCTCGTATTTGCCTTCGGGACGGGCCGTGGAGTTCACGCAGACCCTATACCGGGGGGATGCCTATGATTTTGCAGTTGAACTGCGCATGCCGGCCAAACAGGAAAAGGTTCAGGTTCGATGAGTGACGAAACACACATGCGGGCGGAGATCTCGCAGATTCCGCAAATAACCACTCACTTTCTGTCGGAATCGGCTCAGGCGGTGGCTGAGGCGGCTCAGGCGTTGCGCGGGCGGAACCCAGGGCTGGTTGTGACCGTTGCGCGCGGATCGTCCGATCATGCGGCGACCTACCTGAAATATGCCATTGAACTGATTTCGGGTACGCCCGTGGCGTCGGTCGGTCCGTCGATTGCCTCGATTTACCGCCGGCAGCTCAGGCTGGACGGGGCGGCGTGCTTCGGCATTTCCCAGTCGGGACAGAGTCCGGATATCGTCGAGATGATGCGCAGTGCCAGGCAGGGTGGCGCGCTGACGGTCGCAGTCACGAATTATGGAGATTCTCCGATGGCTTCCGCGTGCCATCACGCGCTGCCGCTGGAGGCGGGGGTCGAACGCAGTGTGGCCGCGACAAAGACATTTGTCATATCCGTCGTCGCGGGGCTTGCGCTTCTTGCCGAATGGCAGGAGGACGATGGTCTGCGGGACGCGGTCAGGGCGCTGCCGGAACAGTTTGCCCTGGCCCTGAACTGCGACTGGTCGCCGCTGTCGGACCGGCTGGCCGACGCTTCGGCGCTCTACGTTCTGGGGCGAGGTCCGGGGTTTGCCATTTCGAGCGAAGCGGCGCTCAAGTTCAAGGAAACATGTGGAATTCACGCCGAGAGCTACAGCGCGGCTGAGGTTTTGCATGGGCCGGCGGCGATCGTGCGGGCGCATTTCCCGGTGCTCGCGCTGGGGGTCGAGGATGCGGCGCTGCCGCAGATCGTGGCAACGGCGGAACGGCTTGCCAGCCAGGGCGCGGACGTGTTTCTGACCGGAGACGGGGCGGCGGCGCCGGTGACGGCGCTGGAGTCGGTGCAGGGTGTGCATCCGCTGACGGCGCCGCTGGTTCAGGCGGTTTCGTTCTACATGTTCGTCGAGGCGCTTGCGCGGCGGCGCGGGCTGAATCCGGATGAACCGCCACATCTGCGCAAAGTTACGGAAACCGTATGAACCGCAGCGTCCTTTCCGGATCGGTGATTTTTGACGGCCACCGGCTGCTTGCCGGCGCGACCATGGAAATCGTGGACGGAAAGGTATCTGAAATTTTTCATTCAGGGCAATGGGATGGTGGGCTTTCCTTACCTGAAGGCGGAATTGTCGTACCCGGATTCGTTGATCTGCAGGTCAACGGTGGTGGCGGTGTTCTGTTCAATGACCGGCCGGAGGTCGCGGGGATTCGGGCGATTTGCGACAGTCATGCGCGGCTTGGAAGCCTCGGTATTCTGCCGACGCTGATTACCGACCGGCCGGAGGTGGTAAGCGCGGCGGTGGTGGCGGGTGTGGAGGCGGCGCGGCAGGGGGTGGACGGGTTCCTCGGACTGCATCTGGAAGGGCCGCATCTGGATGTGCGGCGTAAGGGTGCGCATGATCCGGCGCTGATCCGGACGATGACAGAGGAGGATTGCGAGGCATTGTGTGTTGCGGCGCAGCAGCTTCCTTTCCTGATGGTTACTCTTGCGCCCGAGAGTGTAACAATTGAACAAATAAATATACTTACGTCTCACAACGTATGCGTGAGCCTGGGTCACAGCGACTGCAGATTTCCGGAGGCCGGAGCGGCGATTGCTGCGGGTGCGAGGTGTGTCACCCATCTGTTTAATGCCATGTCGCCGCTGTCGCACCGCGATCCGGGGCTGGTCGGTGCGGCACTCGACAGTGCGGGTGTGCATGTGGGGCTGATTGCGGATGGCATCCACGTCGCGCCGGAGGTGTTGCGGGTGGCTCTGGCGGCAAAACGGGCGCCGGATGAGGTGTTTCTGGTCAGTGACGCCATGTCGGTCGCCGGAACGGAGATGGCCGGATTTGAACTGAATGGACGCCATATCCTGAGGTCGAACGGCCGCCTGACCCTGGATGACGGTACGCTCGCCGGTGCGGATGTGGATATGGCAACCTCGATCCGGGTGCTGGTCAACGAGGTCGGAGTGCCGCTCGACAGGGCGCTGGCGATGGCGACGCGGATACCGGCGGCCTGTCTCGGCAAGGCGGAGGAGTTGGGTGTTCTGCGGCCTGGACTGGCGGCGGATTTCGTCGTTCTGGGGCCGGATCTGGTGCTGCGCGAGGTCTGGCGCGGCGGGGTTCGGCTGGTCTGAGGCCTGCGTTAACCTGGGAAAAATGCCGCGGCGGGCGGATACCCTTTCCGTACCCTTTCGGTACCCTACCGATACCGACAGATTCGCCTCGGGACAAAGGTTAACGGCGGGAGTTTGGTGCCGTTCGGGCAGGCCGGTGGATGGTGCCGGATGGCTCCAGCAAAGGGGGAGGGCGCTTCGATGACGGACAGGGGCGACGGGAGAGCGGTGCATCTGCGCGCGGTGACCCCGGCGGACAGGCCGCAGGTCGCGGACTGGCTGGCGGATTTCCTGCGCGGCCTTTCGGCATATGGGCGGGTCGACATGCCATATGCGCATTTCGACGCCTACTGGTGCGAGCCCGACCGGCGCTGGATCTGGCTTTTGTGCGATCCGGACGGCGTAGCGGGGTTCTGTTTCGTCCGAAAGCCGGAGGAAGCGGATGCCGATTTTGAGTTTTCGGAATTCTGCGTGCTGCCGGATTGCCGGCGGCGGGGGATCGGTGCTGCCGTGGTGCCGCAGATCCTTGAGCTTCATCCGGGGCGCTGGCGGCTGCGGGTGATGCGGCGCAATGGCCCGGCACTGGGCTTCTGGTCGCGGGTCCTCATGCGCCCGCCGGTGCGGGATCTGGCAAGAACGGAGGATGCCGAGTCCCTGTGGTACCGGTTCTCGGTCTGACACCGGGTGCCGTCCGCCGGTTCCGGTACCTGGCAGCAGAAAAGATCGCGCAGTGTTCCGTCTCTGTGAAGCGTCTCACAGACCGGTGGGGCGACAACGTGGCAAAACCCCCTCAGAGGCCGGCATGGAGCGGGCCAGGTTAGCCGGGGGAGGCATGACATGACCACGACACATGAGGGCGGGATACTGGACGTTTTCCGCGATTTCGACACCGAGGCCGAGGACTTCGAATACGAAGGCGACGATGAGGATGAACCCCGCCCGATTGCGGCGAGCGACATCAACGAACTCGGGATCTGGGGTGTTGACCAGGACCTGGTGAGTTTCCGCAGGACGCTCAAAGAGTCCTGGAACTGACGCAGGGCCGGGTTTTGTAAAGTTTGCAGTTCAGGGTTTGTTGTAAGCGGTGACCGTGAGTCGACCCGGCGGCGTCTTCCTTGCGGGGGCGCCGCCGGGGCGTTTGGGGCGCCTGGGAATCAGGCCCTGCTCAACGCAGGGTGCTCATCCATCCGAGCGTGGCTGCCGTGTCGCCGCCCGGCTTGTATTCCGCGCCGAGCGGCGCGGTCCAGCCGAGACCGTCGATGGTGCGGAAGATGTGGGCGAAGTTGACCTCACCCTCGTCCGGACGGCCGCGGGCGGGGACGCCGGCGAACTGAATATGGGCGATCAGCGGCTGGAGGTCGGCAAGGCGGTGGCTGAGGTCGCCCTCCATCAGCTGCACATGGTAGCAGTCGAACATCAGCGCCATGTTGTCGCGGGCAACCTCGGCGATGATCGCCTTCGCGGCGGTGGTGGTGCTGAGAAAGTAGCCGGGCGCGTCGTATCGGTTCAGCGGCTCGATCATGATGGTGATGCCGTGCGGTGCCGCGCGGTCGCACGCGTATCGCAGGTTTTCCACAAAACACCGGTGCGCTGCGTCGCCGCTGGCGAATCCGGCCATCACATGTATCTTTCCGGTGTCGATAACCGCGGCATAGTCCACGGCCTCGTCGATCAGCGCGCGGGCCTCGTCGCGGCGGTCGGGCAGGGCGGAGAGGCCGTTGTCGCCGGGTTTGCTGCCGCGGCGGGTGTTGAGGCCGAGCATTTTCAGACCGGTTTCCTCGAGGGCGGCAATGATTGCGCCGGACGGCGTGTCGAAGGGCCAGTGGCATTCGACGGCGTCAAACCCCGCGGCTTTTGCCGCCCGGATCGCGTCGGGAAGCGGGAGTTCGGTCCAGAGAAAGCCGAGGTTGGCGGAAAATTCGGTCATGCGTCCCACTCCACGTCAAAATGTGTCACGAGGTCGGTGATCTGTTCGGGGGTAAGCTGGCGGGGAGAGTAGCCGCGCATCAGGATCGCCAGACGGGCGGTATCCTCAAGCTCCTCGATCGCATTGCAGGCGGCCTCGACGTCTTTGGCGGCGACGACCGGTCCGTGGTTGGCGAGCATCACCGCGCTGCGTTTGCCGGCGAGCCCGCGAACCGCCGCGCCCATCGCCGGATCGCCGGGGCGGTAGAACGGCAGCAGTTTGACGCGGCCGAGTTTCATGATCGCATAGGGGGTGAGCGGGGGCAGGAAGTTGTCCTCGTCCACTTCAGGCATCAGCGACCAGGCAACGGAATGGCACGAATGCAGGTGGACCACCGCGCCGGCGCTGCTGCGGGTGTCGTAGAATGCGCTGTGCAGCGGCATTTCCCTGGTCGGACTGTCGCCACCGATCAGGGTGCCGGCGGCGTCGAAACACGAAAGGCGGGCGGGGTCGAGACGGCCGAAGCTGGTGCCGGTGGGGGAAACCAGCAGGCCGCCGTCGGAGGTGCGGGCGGAGATGTTGCCGGTGCTGCCGCCGGTCAGGCCGCGGTCGAACATCGATTTGGCGAGCAGGCAGATCTGTTCGCGCAGGGCGGTGTCGCTCATGGGTTTTCCCCGAGGATCCGGGCGGCCTTCCCGAAATAGTCGGGGGCGCCGAAATTGCCGGACTTGAGCGCGATCACCAGGCTGTCGGAAGCGCGCAGCGCCGGGACGCCGGGGTCGATTTCCGGGCCGATCTCCAGGCTGTCGAGTTTCAGACCCTCGACTACCGCGCCGGAGGTTTCGCCGCCGGCGGTGAGGATTTTGCCGATGCCGCCTGCCACGAGGAGCCGCGCGGTTTCGGCAAAGAACGCCTCGAGCGCGGCGGCGGATTTTTCCCGGCCGTATCGGGTCTGCACCTCCCTGACCACCGACGGGTCGGCGGAGGAATAGGCCAGCGGGAGACCGTCGGTTTCGATCAGCCAGGCGGCGGTTTCGCGGGCGGTGAGGCGGCCTTCGATCACGTCGGCGGCGGCGATTTCGCGCGCGGGGTTGGATTTGGCGTGCAGGGCGACCTGGGCGCGGGTGGCGTTGGAACAGGAGCCGGAGAGGGCGACGCATTTGCCGGGCTGACCGCGCCAGGGAACGACACGGCCGGAGATGCTGCCGGCCTTGGCGAAATTGGCGGGCAGGCCGAGGGCGACGCCGGAGCCGCCGGTCAGCAGCGGCAGATCGCGGACTGCGGCGCCGATTTCGATCAGGTCCACGTCACGCAGGGCGTCGACGACGATCAGGCGTTTGCCGGCATCGTGTTCGGCCTGAAGGGCGATGCGGATTGCTTCGGACCCGGCGAAGACGTGGGCCGCGTCGACATGGCCGACCGCGAAGCCGGTTTGTGGGGCAAGCCATCGGCGCAGATCCGGATCGGTCATCGGGGTGAGCGGGTGGTTTTCCATGCCGCTTTCGCTCAGCAGCCGGTCCTTCACGAACAGGTGGCCCTGGTAGATCGAGCGGCCGGTGCCGGGAAAGGCGGGGCAGACGATGACCTTGTAGGCGTCGAGGGCTTTGGCCAGAGCCTCGGCGACCGGGCCGATGTTTCCCTCGGGCGTCGAGTCGAAGGTCGAGCAGTATTTGAAGAAGAACTGCGTGCAGCCCTGGGCCTGGAGCCATTCCAGCGCCGCCAGCGACTGGCGCACGGCGTCGGCGGCCGGGATCGAGCGGGACTTGAGGGCGACGACGCCGGCTTCCACGTCCGCGGCGGCAGCGTTGGCGGGCACGCCGGTATACTGCACCGTGCGCATCCCCTGTTTGGCCAGGGTATTGGCGAGGTCGCTGGACCCGGTGAAATCGTCGCCGATACAGCCGAGCAGCATCACGCGTCTCCTGGAAGTTTGAGGCCGGAGTTGCGGGCGTAGACCTTGGCAACGGCGGCATCGTCCTCGCGTCCCAACCCTGAGCCAGAGGCGGCGAGGAACTGCTGCAGGGCGGCGGCGGTCAGCGGCGCGCCGAATTTCGCCGAGCGGGCGATGTCGAGCACGATGCCGAGATCCTTGGGCCAGATGTCGACCGAGGAATGCGGCGTGTAGTCGCCGGCGGCAACATGCGGGCCGCGGTTTTCCAGCATCCAGGAGGTGCCGGCGCATTTGGGGATCACTTCGAGGAACTTCTCCGGAGTGACCCCCTGGGTCATGCCGAAGGTCATCGCCTCGGCCATGGCGGCGATGTGAACGCCGGCGAGCAGCTGGTTGACCGCCTTCATCGCTGATCCGGCGCCGGCTTCATCGCCGAGTTCGAACACGGTTTCGGCCATTGCATCGAGCAGCGGACGTGCGGCGGCGAAGGCGCCCGGGGTGCCGGACGCCATGACGGACAGCGTACCGCCGGCCGCCCTGACCGATCCGCCGGAGATCGGCGCATCGAGATAGTGGACCTCGAAATCCGCACAGCGGGCGGCCATGCGGCGGGCGAAATCCGGGGCAACGGTGGCGCAGGAGATCACCACGGCTCCCGGGGTCATCTGCGGCACCACACCGTCCTCGCCGAACAGCACGCGCTCGGTCTGGGCGGCGTTGAGCACGACGACCACCGCCGCGTCGATTGCGCCGGCCACCTCGTCGAGCGCGCCCGTGCCGCCGCCATCGGCGCGGAACCTGGCGGTCTGCTCGGCACTGATGTCATAGCCCCAGGTCTCGTGCCCGGCGGCGAGGATCGACCCGGCGATGCCGTATCCCATGGAGCCGAGGCCGATTACGGCAGTCTTTGTCATTGGTGTTCCTCCCGGTCGTCTGGGGCTTCAGCCCAGCACCGACCATAACATGCGAAGCGCGGTTATCAGCAGAAACAGGGCGAAGACCTGTTTCAGGCGCAGCGGGTTGAGACTGTGCGCCAGCGACGAGCCGTAAGGGGCGGTCAGGACGCTGGCCGAGAACAGCAGCGCCGAAGCGGGCAGGTTGACGTAGCCGAGCGAAAACGGCGGGCGGGCCGGTTCGCCCCAGCCGGCCCAGATGAACCCCGCCACCGCCGGGATGGCGATGACGAGGCCGAAGGCGGCGGCGGTTCCCACGGCCCGGTGCACCGGCGTGGAAAAGGCGGTGAGGATCGGAACCGAGAGCGTACCGCCACCGATGCCCATCAGCGCGGAAAACCCGCCGATCGCCGCCGGCAGCGCGCCCCGGGCGACGGGTCCGTGCGGCAGGCTGTCGGCAAGCACCAGTTTTTTCGGCAGTGCCATGTTCACCGCGACCGCGAGGGCGACGGTGCCGAAGAACAGCTTGAGAAAGTCGGACGACAGGTATCGGGCGAGGATGCCGCCGGCCAGCGCGCCGATGAAGATTGCCGGGGCCCAGGCCCTGAGCAGGCCGGTGTCGATCGAACCGCGCCGGTAATGGGCGCGCGCCGAGGAGATCGAGGTCGGAATGATCGTCGAAAGCGATGTGCCGACCGCGAGATGCATGGCGACGGCATCGGGCACCTGAAGCAGATCGAACAGCCAGAACAGCACCGGGACGATGACGATGCCGCCGCCGACCCCGAGCAGCCCCGCCAGCACGCCGGCAAAAGCGCCGGTGGCCAGCAGGCCCGCCGCCAGCGCCAGCAGCGTCTGCAGGGAATAGGTGTCGCCCATTGTACCCGAAACTCCGTTAACCCCCTGCGATCCCCCGGGGCCCGGCGGATCTGTTCCCGCGCGCATCCTGCGCGATCGGCTGCGGAGCGTGAAGGTGTAATTAACATCCTTGTCCTACTTTTTTCAGACGCAGGGATCGCTGTGTGACCGTGTTCACGGATTTGGGCCATGGATCGTGGCATTGAGCGCGGGCCGGCGGGAGCCGGTGAGTACAGGAAAGAGTGAAATCATGGGGATTTCAGTTACGGCGGCAACTTTCGATCTGGCCCGGATCTTCGGGCCGGCGGAAGTGCCGGAAGGTCTGGTCTTTCGGCCAGGTGCGGGTCTGCGGGTGGTTCAGAAATCGCGGGGGGTGCGCCGGAAGCCGCGTCAGGAACTGGTCAGTTTCGACCAGTTTCTTGCCCGGGAACGTGTTGCACGGAGGTCGAAATGAGCGGCACGGCACATACGCCGGTGGAAGCGTTTGTCCGGGCGGTCGAGCCAGGTCGTGGCGCCCGACCGTCGCGGGTTGAGGCGTCCGGCGGGATGCGGAACCCGGACGCGTCCCGCCGTAAAGATGCAGAGACGGTCCGGCCGAAAGTCCGCCGCACGATCATGCGCAGCGGTGAGACCTGGTGCCTGCTGACCGGCAGGTAACGGCCGGCGGGTCGTGCGGACCGGTCAGTTCGCCCGGACCGGACGGCCCCAGAGGTCGTATTCGGATGCCTCGTCCACCTCGACGGCGAGAATGTCGCCGGGCGTGAGGCCCGCGAAACCCTCGTCGATAAAGAGGTTACCGTCGATTTCCGGCGCGTCGGCCGTGGTGCGGCAGGTCGCGCCTTCGGCGTCGACGGAATCGACGATAACCTCAATCGTCGTGCCGACCTTCGCCTGAAGTTTCGCCTCGGAAATCGCCTGCGATCTTTCCATGAACCGGTCCCAGCGGTCCTGTTTGACCTCGTCGGCGACGTGGTCGGGCAGGGCGTTGGCACGGGCGCCGGCGACGTTTTCGTATTTGAAGCAGCCGACCCGGTCGAGTTGCGCCTCGTCGAGCCAGTCGAGCAGGTGCTGGAATTCCGCCTCGGTTTCGCCGGGATAGCCGACGATGAAGGTCGAGCGCAGGGTGATGTCCGGGCAGACGCTGCGCCAGCGGGCGATCTCGTCAAGGGTTTTCGCCGAGGCCGCCGGGCGGGCCATGCGCCTCAGCACGTCCGGGTGGCTGTGTTGAAACGGCACGTCGAGATAGGGCAGGATCGCGCCCTCGGCCATCAGCGGAATGAGGTCGCGCACATGCGGATACGGGTAGATGTAGTGCAGGCGGATCCAGGCGCCGAGGGTGCCGAGCTCGCGGGCGAGATCGGTGATGTGGGTTCGGACCTCGCCGTCCTTCCACGGGTTGATGTCGTGGCGGCGGTCAAGGCCGTAGGCCGAGGTGTCCTGGCTGATGACGAGGAGTTCGCGAACCCCGGCATCAACCAGCTTTTCCGCTTCGCGCAGCACCGCATGGGCCGGGCGGGAGACGAGTCTTCCGCGCATGTCGGGGATGATGCAGAACCTGCACTTGTGGTTGCAGCCCTCTGAAATCTTTAGATAACTGTAGTGCCGTGGCGTGAGGTGGACGCCGGAGGCCGGCAACAGGTCGATGAACGGATCGGGGGCTGGCGGGACGGCGGCATGCACCGCGTCGAGGACCGACTCGTACTGGTGCGGTCCGGTGACCGCGAGCACGCTCGGGTGGGCGCCGGTGATGTATTCCGGTTCCGCCCCGAGGCAGCCGGTGACAATGACCCGGCCGTTTTCCTGGAGTGCCTCGCCGATCGCCTCGAGGCTTTCAGCCTTGGCGCTGTCGAGAAAGCCGCAGGTGTTGACAATGACGGCTTCGGCCCCGGCATAGTCCGGGGAGATGGCGTAGCCCTCGGCGCGCAGGCGGGTCAGGATGCGTTCGCTATCGACCAGCGCTTTCGGGCAGCCGAGCGAGACCATGCCGATTTTCGGCTGGCCCGGGCGCGGGGCTTCGGAAAAGGTGGCGCGGGGCGCGAGGTCCGGACGCAGGCTGGGGGGATTCTGGTTCATGGCGCGGATATAGTCGGCTGCGCGGGGTTTGGGAAGCGGGCGTGACGGTGGCTGTTGCCAGGGCGTTCAGTCTTCCCGGTCGCGCGGATGGGTTTTCGTGGCGGGAAACGGCGGCAGCCATTGTTCCCGCCGCTGCGTCCAGAACTCACAGGTGGGCACGAACCGGTCGGGTTCATCGGGCGATCCCGGATGCAGCTCGATCTCATCGGCGCTGCGGGAGAAGACCGAAGATCCGCAGCCGGGACAGAAGAAACGCCCGGCATAATCGCGGGCGTCGCCCCCGACGATCACGGCACCGGACGCGAAGATCGCCGAGGCATGGAATAGCGCGCCGTGATGTCTGCGGCAGTCCATCCAGTGACAGATGCCGACGCGGAGCGGCGGCCCTCATGCGGTGATGTGGATGTTGCCGCAGAGGCAGCCGCCTGTGACCCGATCCATTTAAGCGCTCTCCTGCCAACACGCCCCTCCGCGGATGTCCTGATCCGGGATATCTGAGGCGGGACCGCCCTTCGGTCGCAGGCGCATGGCGGCCGTGTCATCAGGCCGATCAATGCGGTTCAGGCACCTTCGGCAGAAACACCGTTACCAGGCCGAGCAGCGGCAGGAACGAGCAGAGCAGGTAGACGTGTTCGATGCCGGTATCGTCGGCCAGCAGGCCGAGGGCGGCGGCGCCGAGGCCGCCGGTGCCGAAGGCGAAGCCGAACAGCAGGCCGCCGATCATGCCGACGCGGCCGGGGAAAATCTGCATCGCGAACACCATGATCGCCGGGAAGGCGGAGGCGAAGAACAGGCCGATGATGACGCTGAGCACGCAGGTCCAGTAGAAATTCGCCCAGGGCAGCAGCAGGGCGAAGGGGATGACGCTGAGGATCGAGAACCAGATCACGAAGCGCGCGCCCCAGCGGTCGCCGATCGGGCCGCCGAGGATGGTGCCGACCGCCGCCGCGCCGAGGAACAGGAACAGCATCAGCTGGGCCTGCTGTGTCGTCATGCCGAAGCGTTCGATGACGTAGAAGGTGTAGTAGCTGGAAATGCCGGCCATGTAGATGTTCTTGGTGGCGGTGAGCAGCACCAGCACCGCGAGTGCCCAAAGGGCCCTGTCGCGCGAAAACGGCAGGGCGCGGGACGGGGCGGGCCGGCCCTGGGTCTGGCGCTGGTGGGCGGCGTACCAGCCGCCGACGCGGATCAGCGCGACAACGCCGACCAGTGCGAGGATCGAAAGCCAGGACACGGCGTGCTGACCCGCGGGCAGGACGATGAAGGCGGCGAGCAGCGGACCGAGCGCCGAGCCGAAATTGCCGCCGACCTGAAACAGCGACTGGGCGAGGCCGTGCCGGCCGCCGGAGGCGAGCCGGGCGACGCGCGAGGCCTCGGGATGAAAGATCGCCGAGCCGATGCCGATCAGGGCCGCGCCGACCAGCAGCACGCCGTAGCTCTCGGCGGTGCCGAGCAGGATCAGGCCGAGGAAGGTCGAGGCCATGCCCACCGGCAGCGACCACGGCATCGGCCAGCGGTCGGTGACCATGCCGACCAGCGGCTGCAGCAGCGAGGCGGTCACCTGGAAGGTCAGGGTCAGCAGGCCGATCTGACCGAAGCTGAGGGCGTAGTTGGCCTTGAAGATCGGGTAGAGCGACGACAGCAGCGACTGCATGATGTCGTTCAGCATGTGGCTGCAGCTGATCAGCACCAGGATCGACATGGATGTCTTGCCGAAGCGGCCCGCGATTGCGGTCGATGTAGCAGTCATTCGGGGCTCCGAACCGATGGGATGGGCCGGAGACAGCCGGCCTGCGTGCCGCGCAATCGGGCACAGATCACATATAGAGCAGTTTTCGGAGCGGGATCAATGGCATTCGCCGACACTGCCAGGCAGTGCCTGAGCGCGGACGGGGAGAGGTTGGCGGCACTGCCGGCGTCGTGGAGCGGCGCAGCGCAGTGCCGCCGTCGGGATCAGTTGGCGGCCGGCGCCGATTCGGCGGGCGTTTCGGTGTTTTCGGTGCTGCCGCCGTCTCCGCCGGAGTCGTCGCAGGCGGCGACGAAGAAACAGATGGCAATGACCGCAAGTGCACGCATGACAGTTCTCCCTTTGCTGTGCCGGAACCCTGATGTGGTCACGGCACCTGCCGCGATTCAAGCGGGGGGAAACCGCCTGGCCATTTCCTGCCAGGCGGGGCGGGAGCGGTCAGGCGTCGACGGTGATGTAGTTGCCTTCGGCGTCGGTGTCCTGGTCGATGCCCTGCTCGGCGGCGTCGATTTCCTTCTGATCCTCCGCAGCGGGGCCGGTAATGCCAGCCGGGGTCATGTAGCCTTCCTGCGCGGCACAGGCGGTGAGAAGGAAGAGTGCGGCGCAGGCGGTGGCGGCGGTTTTCATGGTCGTGTCTCCGGTTCGGGTCTGTCGGGAAGGGGCTGAAAAAACGAACAGTGCACGGTGCGGGAGGCGTGTAAAGCCTGCTCCGGCGATCCAAATTTCCGGGCGCCGGCGCGGTGCCGATTGACCGGAGCCCCGGCGGTTGCCACACTCCGGCAAAACGGGAGGGAACGCGGATGGAACGGCCCAGCTTTACCATAGGAATCGAAGAGGAATACCTGATCGTCGACCGGGAGAGCCGGGATCTGGTCGCCGATCCGGATCCGGCGTTCTTCGAGGCCTGTACCTCCGATCTCGGCGAGCGGGTTTCGGCGGAGTTTCTGCGCTGCCAGATCGAGGTGGGCACGCGGGTACATGCCACCGTGCCGGAGGCAGTGGCGGAACTGCGCGAACTCAGACGGCGGGTCGCCCGACAGGCGGAGCAGTTCGGTTATGCGGTGATCGCCGCCTCGACGCATCCGTTTGCCAAATGGCGGCGGCAGCATCACACGGCGCGGGACCGCTATGAAGGCCTGCGCAACGACATCGGCCAGCCGGCCCGTCGGCTGCTGATCTGTGGCATGCACATTCACATCTGCATCGAGGACGACGACCTGCGGATCGACCTGATGAACCAGGTGGCGTACTTCCTGCCGCATCTGCTGGCGATGTCCTGTTCCTCGCCGTTCTGGGAGGGGGAGGATACCGGGCTGTCGAGCTACCGGCTGTCGGTGTTCGACGCCATGCCGCGCACCGGGGTGCCGGACCAGTTGAGCAGCTTTTCCGAATACCGGCGGCTGATCGACCATCTGGTCGGCGCGGGCTGCATCGAGGACGGCACCAAGATCTGGTGGGACGTGCGGCCCTCGGCGCGGTTCCCGACCCTCGAACAGCGGATCACCGATGTCTGTCCGCTGCTCGACGACGTGGCGGCGATCGCCGCGACCTATCAGTCGGTGCTGCATTACCTCTGGATGCTGCGGCAAAAGAACCAGCGGTGGCGCATCTATCCTTCGACGCTGGTGCGGGAAAACCGCTGGCGTGCGCAGCGCTACGGGGTCGAGGGCAAGCTGATCGATCATGGTTCGCAGAAGGCGGCGGAGGTGGGCGACCTCGTCGACGAACTGGTGCTGATGATGGAGGAGAGCGCCGCGGAACTCGGCTGCTCTGCGGAACTGGAGGGCATCCGCCGCATCGCCCGGGACGGCACCTCGGCCCGGCGACAGCGGAGGGCGCACAGGGAGGTTGTCGATTCCGGCGGCACGCAGGAAGCGGCGCTGGTGGCGGTGGTGGACGGGCTGATCGGCGAATTCACCTCCTGAGCATCGCCCGGACGGGCCGCAGCACCGGGGCGCGTCCGGCGCGTCGCTGTTGCGGCTTGCGTTTCCCGTCACGCTTCTGTCACATTCGGTGCGTCGGCAGGCCGGTATCACAGGCCGTTTCAGCCGCTTTCCCTCCGCCGGTTATTCCGCCGGCATTTCATCACCTGGGTACGAAGGACGTCCGTTTTGGCAAACCCCCTGTCCGAAAGCAGGCGCGACGGCGCTCCGCTGGCCAATCCGAACGTCATCCTCTATCTCGCCGCCAGGTTTCTGTGGATGGCGGCGTTTCAGATCGTCAACGTTGCCGTGGGCTGGCTGGTCTATGACGTGACAAAAAGCGCCTGGGCGCTCGGCCTTGTCGGCCTTGCCGCGTTCGTGCCGAAGCTGGCCGTGGCTTTCGTGTCCGGGGTGGTCGCCGACCGCTATGACCGTCGCCGGATCATGGCAATGTGCCTGATGGCGAACGGGGTTGCGACCCTGGGCCTGGTGCTGGTCGTACTGATGCCGGAGATTTCACTCGGGGCGGTCTATGCGCTGTTCATGCTCAGCGGAACCGCGCGGGGGTTCGCAAACCCGGCGGTGCAGTCGCTGGCCGCCAATCTGGTGCCGCGCGAACAGCTCAGCCGGATGATGGGCATGGCCTCTTCGCTGTCCCAGTTCGCGGTCATTCTCGGTCCGGCGCTGGGCGGATTTCTCTATCTCGGCGGACCTTGGACGCCTCTGGCGCTCGCCACGCTGTGCTTCTTCTGTGCCGGCGGGCTGATATTCGTGATCCGGGTGCAGTTCGAGGCCCGCTCGAAGGCGCCGGTGACGTTTTCCGATGCGATGGCCGGCCTGTCCTACATCTGGCAGCGGCCGATCATTCTCGGAGCGATGTCGCTCGACATGTTTTCCGTGCTGTTGGGCGGGGTGACGGCGCTGCTGCCGATCGTCGCCAGCGAGGTTCTGCATACCGGTCCGGTAGGCCTCGGGATCCTGCGGGCGATGCCGGCGGTGGGGGCGATGATGCTGGGACTGTTTCTGACCTGGATGCCGATCCGGCGGCGGGCCGGGATGAAGCTGTTTGTTGCCACGGCCATTTTCGGCGCGGCTACGATCGGCTTCGGCCTGTCGCAGAGCATGGTTCTGTCGATGGGGTTTCTGTGGCTGATCGGCGCGTCGGACGTGTTCAGCGTCGTGATCCGCCAGACCCTGGTGCAGGCGGAAACGCCTGACCATGTGCGCGGGCGGGTGTCGGCGGTCAATGCGCTGTTCATCGGTGCGTCGAACGAACTGGGAGAATTTGAATCCGGTGCCACGGCGGCGCTGTTCGGACTGGTGCCGTCAATCCTGCTCGGCGGGATCGGCACCATCACCGTCGCGCTGCTCTGGGCGGTGATGTTTCCCGGGCTTCGGCGGCGCGACCATCTGGTGGAGCCGGGGTGAGGCGGGGATCAGGCGGGCAGGGTTATGCCGGCAGGCTGAGTTGACCGGACCTGGACGTGAAACCGCAGGCAGAGTGCGGTCATCGCGGTGACGCTCGCGAGAAGGATCGCCTGGTATATGCCCGACAGGCCGCGCCCGTCGAGAATGGCAAGTGCCCACGCCAGCGGCACCATCAGGAACCAGTAGCTGACGAGATTGATCAGGGTCGGCGCCCAGCTGTCGCCGCGGCCCCGGCAGGCGTTGCTGAGCACCACCTGGCCGCCGTCGAACATGGTGGCGAACAGGACCCACATCAGCACCGGCGCGGCGGCGGCCTGCACCTCCGCCTGGCCGGTGAAGAGCGCCAGGGCGGCATCCCGGTTGGTGGCGACGGCCAGTGCCAGCGTGCCGCAGACGCAGAGGGCGAGGCCGAGGCCGGTCCAGCCGGCGAGGCGCGCACCGTCGCCGTCGCCGCGGCCCCAGGCGTTGCTGACCCGGACCTGGGTCGCGCCGGCAATGCCGTAGGCCGTCATGAACGGGATTGCCAGAAACTGGTGCAGCACCCCGTGCGCCGCGAGGCCGACCATGCCCAGCCAGCCGACCAGCGCCGTCAACACCGCCTGGGCCGCCGCCTCAAACAGGAAGGCGCCGCCGGAAGCCGAACCGATGGCAAGCTGTTCGGCGGCATCAGGTGCGTTTTTGGCCCGTTCCGGAGCGTCGATGATGCCGAACCGCCGACGCTCGGTGGAGTGGAACCGGATGTACCAGACCGAACCGGCCGCCAGCAGCGCCGAGGTCAACGCGGTCGCGAGCGCGCAGCCGCGTGCGCCCAGTTCCGGCACCGGCCCGACGCCGAAGACCAATACCAGATTCAGCGCGAGATTGACGACCGTGCCGATCAGCATGGCGATCAGTCCGAACCAGGGGCGTTCCAGCGCCTCCATGAAGGAGGTGCAGACAAAGAAGATCGCGATGAACGGCAGGCCGACCGACAGGATGCCGGTGATCCGTGCTGCGCGCGACGCCAGTTCCGGTTCCTGACCGGAGGCGAGATACAGTGGCTCAACGAACTGCAGGGCGATGCAGAGTACGAGGCCGAAGGCGGCGCCAAGCGAGATTCCGCGGCGCCAGACCCGTCCGGCGGCCCCTTCGTTGCCGGCGCCGGTTTCCCTTGCCACCAGCACCGGGACGCCGAGCATCAGGCCGACGACCATCGAAACCAGGCTGTTCTGGATTGCCTGTCCGAGGATGTAGTCCGCGAGCTGTCCCGTGCCGGCCTGCCCCAGTACGAGCACGTCCACGGTGCTCATCGCGACGATGCCAAGCCGCGACGCAACCATCGGCAGTGCGAGACCGACGGTCCGCCGCATGTGGTACCCGACGCCTGAATTCTGCCGCTCCGGGCATGACATCACGGAAAACCCTCGGAAAACGGGACTGTATTGCTGTTTTGTTCTCCCGTGCTTTTGCGCCGGATTCCGTTTTCGCCACGTTAACGGCGCGGCGCAAAATGCAATGTTTCACGTTTCTGAATGACCAGACGCGCCTCATGCACCTTTGCAGGTTCCGGTTCCAACAATATTGCGTGAATAACAGGTTTGGCAAAAATCAGCCTATTGGCGGGATCATGCCGAAATATGCCAGATGGATCGCATCACCTTGAATAACCGGAACGCAGGAGGAATATCTATGGCACGAAAGTGAAATACAGTCACGCAATGCGGTCCAGTACGTTTGCGCCGTTACATACGGAATTCGGACAAATAGTTGAGGATGGTGAATGGTTGGAAGCAATGATCTCGTAGTCCCCCGTCCCGGCGACCGGTTGCGGATGTCCAGCGATACAGGCCGACGGATGCGCGTGCCGGAGGCTATGCGGGACCGGTGGTGACTGAGGGCCCGAAGGGCGCCGGAGATCCGGCGGCGCGACCGGGCCGAAACCCAGGAAACCCATGGAGGTGAACATGTTCAGGAAACTCATGATGACGGGCTCGATCCTGTCGATGATGCTGGCCGTGCCTGCAGTGGCGCAGGAAACGGCCCCGGCGGCGCCGGCGGAGAAGACTCCTTTGGCGACCGAGGCGGAAAATGCGCTTGAGGCAACGGGTGAAGCAGCCGACGCCGTGGGCAACGTTGCCACGTCGGCAGCCGAGTCGGCGGCGGAGAGCGTCGGTGAAGCTGCGGAACAAACCGGTGATGCGGCGTCTGAAGTCATTCAGGACCTGACGGCAACCGACGCGCCGGACGCCGGTGTGACCGAACCCGATGCCGTTGCCAACGATCCCGCCGGGACGGATCCGATGGTTCCGACCGATCCGGCGCTGGCGGTTCCGCCGCTTGTGCCGGTCGATCTTGCCCAGGTGACGGCAGAAGATCTGACCGGCGCCGACCTGCGCAACAACACCAATGAGACGCTTGGCGAGGTTGAGGATGTAACCCTCGACAGCGCAGGGCAGATCGACGCGCTGATTGTCGGCTTTGGTGGATTTCTCGGTTTCGGCGAAAAGACCGTGCTGATCCCGGTCGACCGGATCGAGGTGATGAGCCGCGGTGAGGGCGACGTGACCGTCGTCACCGATCTGACGCCGGAAGCGCTTGACGAAATGCCTGAGTACAACGGCTGATCCCGCGACACGTTTCTTCCCCACCTGCGCCGGTTCCGTTGGTTCGGAACCGGCGCTTTTTTTTGCGGTCCGGGGCGCGCTGTGATCAGCCGATGGAATAGGGCAGCAGGCCCCGGGAGTTGGGGTCGATGTGCAGCCGGCGTTCCAGAGGCGGCACCGCGCGCTGGGCGCAGTTGGGCCGCTCACAGATCCGGCAGGAAATGCCGATCGGCTGGAAGGCGGCGTCGTTGCGGACGTCCAGTCCGTCGGCATAGACAAGGCTTCCGGCATGGGAGATCTCACAGCCGAGGCCGATGGCATAGCGGCGGACCGGAGCCCCAAAACTGCCGCCCGGTTTGGAAACGTCGCGGGCAAGACAGAAGTACCGGACGCCGTCCGGAGTTTCTGCGAGCTGCCGCAGGAAGCGCCCCGGGGTTTCGAACGCCTGATGGACGTTCCAGAGTGGACAGGCGCCGCCAAACCGGGCGAACTGAAGCCTGGTGGCGGAATGCCGTTTGGTGATCGTACCTGCCTGGTCGACGCGGAAAAAGAAGAAAGGCACGCCGTGTGCGCCCTTGCGCTGCAGTGTCGACAGGCGCTGGGCGACCTGTTCGATCGAGGCCTCGAAGGCGAGAGACAGGGCTTCGAGATCGTGGCGAAGGTCGCCGGCGGCGGCGAGGAACGGCTGATAGGGCAGAAGCGCTGCCCCGGCGAAATAGTTGGCGAGCCCGGTCTTGCAGATGTCGCGGGCGGCAGGGGTGTGAAAGCGCGCGAGGTCCAGTGTCGCTTCCAGCAGGTCGCCGTGTTCCAGCAGCGCCACCTGGTGCAGCATCTGGAAGGTCCGGGTGGCGGGGGCGGAAACCGTGGAAAGCGTCAGGTGGCGGGTCGCCGGGTCGTAGTGACGGACCGGCCCGTCGGTGCGGGCGCTGACGGTGATGCCGTGCGCCGTCTCCAGCCAGGCGGCGACGGCGGCGCCGCGGCCGCCGGGGCCCAGTTTCGACGCAAAGCGTTCGGCGGCGCGGTCAACGGCGTCGACGTAGTTGTCACAGTAGTGGAAGAAGTCGCGCACCTCCTCCCAGGGCAGCGGGCTGATGCCGCTGTCGTCCTGACCCAGAGCCTCGTTCAGCATCGCGAGCCGTTCCTGGTCCTGGCGGTGGGCGCGGTGCAGGGTGAGAAAGGCGCGGGCGAGACGGGGGGCATTGGTGGCCAGAAGCTGGATGTCGCCGAGCGGCAGGTTTTCCTCGGCAAACACCGGATCGGCCAGTACCTCGCGCAGATCGGCGACCATGCGTTCGGTTGAGCCGGAGGCGAGTTCGGTGACGTCGACCGCGAAGACCTCCGCCAGCGACAGCAGCACCCGCGCTGAAAGCGGACGGTGATTGTTCTCCATCTGGTTGAGATAGGACAGCGAAACTCCGAGCCGCGTTGCATATTCCGCCTGGGTCAGACGGAGGCGGCTGCGGATCTCGCGCAGCTTGACCCCGGCGTAGATCCTGCGGGTTTTGGGCATGGTTCCTCCGGCGTTTCTTCGCAGTTTTGCAATTTGCAGAGTGGGTTTGCAATACACTTTGCAAATTCGCTGATCGGTTCTTGATTGGAATTCGGGTTCGTGTCACGTTTGCAGTGCAGCGAGGTGCGGCGGTGGCACGGCGGTGACATGGGGGACGGCGTGAAGGACATTCTTGCACAGCTCGAGGACCGGCGCGGCGAGGCCCGGCTCGGTGGCGGCCAGCGGCGGATCGACGCCCAGCACGCCAAGGGCAAACTCACCGCCCGTGAACGGCTCGAGGTTCTGCTCGACGAGGGCAGTTTCGAGG
>JAUIHM010000121.1 GCA_030432315.1 Alphaproteobacteria bacterium
AGCGCGTCTGCGCATCGACCCGCTTCACGATCACCGCGCAGTAAAGGTTGATGCCGTTCTTCGACGGCATCGACCCGGCGACGACCACCGACCCGGCCGGCACTTCGCCGTAGCTGACACTGCCGGTTTCCCGATCGACGATCTTGGTGGACCTGCCGATGAAAACCCCCATGCCAAGCACGGAACCTTCCCGGACGATACAGCCTTCCACCACTTCCGAGCGTGCGCCGATGAAACAGTTGTCCTCAATGATCGTCGGCCCTGCCTGCATCGGTTCCAGAACCCCGCCAATGCCGACGCCGCCCGAAAGATGCACGTTCTTGCCGATCTGCGCACAGGAACCCACCGTCACCCAGGTATCGACCATGGTACCGGTATCCACGTAGGCGCCGAGGTTGACGAACGACGGCATCAGCACCGCACCCGGCGCGACATATGCCGACCTGCGGACAATACAGTTTGGCACGGCCCGAAAACCGGCGGATTTCCATTCAGCTTCGCCCCAGTCGCGGAACTTGCTCTCCACCTTGTCCCACCATGCGCCGCCCTGCGGGCCGCCGGACTGAAGCTCCATGTCCTGCAGGCGAAATCCGAGCAGAACCGCCTTCTTTGCCCACTGGTTGACGTGCCAGGTGCCGTCGTCGCCCCGTTCCGCAACCCGGAGGGTTCCGCCGTCGAGGGCGTCCAGTGTCGCCTCGATCGCATCCCGCGCCGGCCCGGTGGTTGCGGTCGATATGCCGTCCCGACCCTCCCAGGCCGCCTCGATTGCGGTTTCAAGTTCTCTGCGGTCTGCTGGGGTCATGTCACTTCCCGAAAGGCTATGTTCACTTGTCGCCGGCAAGCTATAGTCGCACCGGACCCGGCTGGCAATCAGCCGGCGCCCGAATGACCGAGGCCCCCATGACGACCGAACCGCACCGCCGCCCGACCCCGTTCCCCGATGCCCGCGAGGATCTCCGCAACACCCGCCGGATTCCGGAAACGCCGCAGACCGCAAACCCGAGCTACCGCCTTGCCTTCACCGACACGGATTTTCTCTGCCGCGACGAACCGCGCCCCGTCCGCCTGCAGCTGGAACTGCTGAAAACCGAACTCTCGCTGCAGGAACAGGGCATCAACTCCACCGTCGCCATGCTCGGCAGCGCCCGCATCCCCGCCCCGGACACCGGCGCAACACCCCGCGCCCCCGGCCTCGCCCGCCTCAGCCCCCACTATGCCGAGGCCCGCGAATTCGCCCGCCTCACCACCCTCAAGTCCATCAGCACCGGCAACACCGAACACGTCATCTGCACCGGCGGCGGCCCAGGCATCATGGAGGCCGGCAACCGCGGGGCCCTTGACGCCGGCGGCATCTCCATCAGCCTCAACATCGTCCTGCCGCACGAACAGGTGCCAAACCTCTATGGCACGCCCGACCTCAGCTTCAACTTCCACTACTTCGCCATCCGCAAGATGCACTTCCTGATGCGCGCCAGCGCCATCGCCGTCTTTCCCGGCGGCTTCGGCACCCTCGACGAACTGTTCGAGGTGCTGACCATGGTCCAGACCGGCCGCATGGAGCGAATCCCGATCCTGCTGTTTGGCCGCGACTTCTGGGACAGGATCGTCAACTGGCAGGCGCTCGCGGATGCCGGCACCATCAACCCCGCTGACATCGAACTGATGACCCCGGTCGACAGCGCCGCCGAAGCCTGCGCTCACCTCGACACCTGCTGAACCCGACCGATCCGCGTTGCCTCCGCCGCGCCGCTGGCATACCGTCCGGCAAAACAGCAGGAGGAACATATCGTGTCAGACAGAAAACCGGCATTCGAAACACAGCAGATCCACGCCGGCGCCCGCCCCGATCCGGCCACCGGCGCCCGCCAGACGCCGATCTACCAGACCACGGCCTACGTGTTCCGCGATGCCGATCACGCGGCCAAACTCTTCAACCTCCAGGAAGTCGGCTACATCTATTCCCGGCTGACCAACCCGACCGTCGCGGTGCTGCAGGAACGCATTGCAACGCTCGAAGGCGGGGTCGGCGCAGTCTGCTGCTCGTCCGGCCACGCGGCGCAGATCATGGCGCTGTTTCCGCTGATGGGCCCGGGCTGCAACGTCGTCGTCTCCACCCGGCTCTACGGCGGCACGATCACCCAGTTCTCCCAGACCATCAAACGCTTCGGCTGGTCGGCGACCTTCGTCGATTTCGACGATACCGCCGCCATCGAGGCCGCCGCCGACGACAACACCCGCGCGATCTTCTGCGAAAGCATCTGCAATCCCGGCGGCTACGTCACCGACATCCCGGCCGTGGCCGAAATTGCCAACCGCATCGGCGTGCCGTTGATCGTCGACAACACCTCCGCCACGCCCTACCTCTGCCGCCCGTTCGAACAGGGCGCGCATCTGGTGGTGCATTCGACCACCAAGTACCTCACCGGCAACGGCACCGTCACCGGTGGCTGCGTCGTCGATTCCGGCTCTTTCGACTGGAGCGCCTCGGACAAATTCCCAAGCCTCTCCGCCCCGGAACCGGCCTATCACGGCCTGAAATTCCATGAAACCTTCGGACCGATGGCCTTCACCTTTCACGGCATCGCCATCGGCCTGCGCGACCTTGGCATGACCATGGCGCCGCAGACCGCGTTCCAGACCCTGCTGGGCATTGAGACCCTCAGTCTGCGCATGGAACGCCACGTGGAAAACGCGGTGAAGGTGGCAAAATGGCTCGAAGCCGACCCGCGCGTCGAAGCCGTGACCTATGCGGGGCTCGCCTCTTCGCCCTACCGCGAACGGGTCGAGCGGCTCTACCCCAGGGGCGCCGGAGCCCTCTTCACCTTCGCGCTGAAGGGAGGTTACGACGCCTGTGTCAAACTGGTGGATTCCGTTGAACTGTTCAGCCACGTCGCCAACCTCGGCGACACCCGGTCGCTGATCATCCACTCCGCCTCGACCACCCACCGGCAGCTGAATGAAGCACAGCAACAGGCCGCCGGGGCCGGTCCAAACGTTGTGCGCCTGTCCATCGGCATCGAGCACATCGATGACATCATCGCCGATCTCGACCAGGCGATGACCAAAGCAACCGCCTGACGCCCTGGCCCTGCCCCGGCCTGCAGGCCGGGGCAGGGCCGTCGAAAGGCGAAGCCGCTATTCGATCTCGAACACCATCTCGACGCTGGAACCGAGCGGAACCGTCCCTGCGGCCATCGGCATGTCGGCGGCCATTTCCATCCGTGCATACATCGGCGCCGGACGCCCGACGTTGCTACCGTCAGAAAGCGAAATCACCCGACCCAGCGTCACCCCTGCTGCTTCGGCATAAATCTCCGCCCGATGCCGCGCATCCCGCACCGCATCCGCGCGCAGATCGTCCATATGTGCTTCCGGGTCAGATACGCTGAACGAAATATTGTTGATATTGTTCGCCCCGGCCAGTGCCAGCCGGTCGACCGCGGCGCCCAGGCTGTCCACATCCCGCACGGTGATCTGCACCATGTTGCTGACACGGTATCCGATGACTGCCGGCGGCCGCTGCTGCGGGTTGTTCATGTCGTCTCGGGAATAAACGGTTTCAAGCGAGAACGAATCCGTCCGGCGGTCCTCCGCGGCGATCGCCAGTTCGTCCAGCGCGGCAAAAACACCCTGCAACATGCTGGAAGCACCGGCCATCGCGGCAACGGCCGTATCTTCCTGCACCTGAACCCCGACTGAAATCGTTGCAATATCCGGCACAAGCTGAATTTCCGACTGCCCGGAAACGGCGATGCGTCCCGGTGTTTCCTCCGCCCCCGCCGGCAGGGCCACCAGCATCCCGAGAACCACGGCAACCGAAACCGACACCCTGACTGACCGCAACACGCCACACTCCTTTTTTTGCTTCCAGACACAACATGCTGCGCCCTGATTTCCGCGGCAGCAAGATTTTGCATTGTAACTAATAACCTACTGGATCGTGAGCACATTTTGGTGTAGCGTTGTTCAAAATATTGACTCGGCAAAGATCGGGGCAGGCATGAGCAGTCGCAGTAAGCAGGAGCCGGTATTCCGGCTCGATTTGGGTTATCCTGAAATTGGACTGTTTCAGGATGACGGGGACGAACCGCTGGCCACGGCGGACGTTACATCTCCGTCCTGGCGGGACACGCTTCAACGCATGGCTTTGCAGGTGCACATCGGTGCGACGCCGCTGGAAGTGCGCCTCCCCGAGAGCGAACTCTGGTTCGGCACCGCCCCGGATGACGGACAGTCTGACGCCGATCTCGCTGACATGGCGGCATCGATTGCGGCAAATGCCCTGTCCCGCCCCGTCACCAGCCTTGCCGTTGTCATCCAGCGCGACGAGACCTGCGACTTTTTTCAGGTTGCCGCGGCTGAAACGCAAACTGTCTCGGAAACCCGTGAGTTTCTGACAGCTTGCGGATTTGACCGGTTCGACCTGACCGGCGGCAACGGTTTTCCCGCATTCGATTCCGTGGCGCCCGCACCTGTCATTGCAGCCGATGCAACCCCGGGCCGGATCGCGCGGCTGTCCGCACTGCTGTCCGCGCTCCGGCGCAACCGAAGACTGGCCGCCGCGACTCTCGCATCCGCCGCCGCCGCCGTGGCAATGGTTATGGCGGCGATCAGCATCAACGACCGGCCGGCAGAAACTGAATCCGTTGCGCTGCTCCCCCGGTCCGTTGAAACCGCTCCCGCACCGAATGAGGTCATCATTCCGGCCCCCGAACCGGCCGCCGAAGCACCGGCACCGACCGTTTTCACATCCGTGAGCCAGCCTGGTGCCGTTATCCACCCCGGCACCAGTACCGCTCTGCGGTTCCATGCGCCAAACAGCAACGGCCCGACACTGACCCTGACGGAACGGCCGTCCGATCTGCATCTGGTATCGGTCTCCAGCCGCAGCGCACCGCAGATACTGCTCGATCCGGTCCAGCCGCCGTCCGGTGCGGATGCCGCGCCGGCTGTGGAACCCGTGCGCGTCGCCGAACTGGTGCTGTCGCGATCGCCCCGCGCCCGCCCCGCCAATCTGGTCGTGGCCGCCCTTCCCGAGGCGGAGGCACCCGCCGAAGAGGAAATCGCTGATGAATCCGGCGAACTGGCGGATGACGGTCCTGAAATGGCGGTCGAAGAAACCGTGGTCATTTTGGCATCCGGCCCCCCTGCGCGCCCGGGAAACCTCGTTCCCGCCGTTGCCGTTTCTGAGACCATTGCCGCCGCGGTCGAAACCGCGCAGATTGAGGCGATCACATCGCAGATGGCACAATCCGCTGCCGCCTCTCTCGACGCCGGCGACGCGGGCAGACCTGTTCCCCGGCATCTGATCGTCCAGGCAGCCGCGCAGCCGGCCCCCAAGGCGACCGTGTTCAAGGCACAGCCCGCGGCAGTCACCCGCACCGTCGCCGCACCGGCCGCCGCCGTCACCCGTGCGGTGGCGAAACCCGCGGCACCGGCACCAGCGGCGACCCGCAGCGCCACCGAACGCGTTGGCCTGCAGTCGCGCAAAGTATCTCTCGTCGGCCTGTTCGGCAGTTCGGAACACCGGCGCGCCATCGTGCGGATGCCAAACGGCCGAATGGAAAAGGTCAGCACCGGCGACCGTCTTGACGGTCAGCAGGTGGCGGCCATCGGAAAGGATTCCCTGCGTCTTTCCGGCAACGGTCGCGATCTTGTTCTCAAAATGCCGGACTGACCTGGCAATCGGTTTACCATCTGCCCGAAATCGGCGCGAGACGCTGAAATCGTAGGTATCGGTAGGGTATCGAAAGGGTACCGGTTTCATACCCGGATGCCGCGCGGTTTTCGGCGCCTTCCGGGCAGGTCCAAACCTCGCCTAGCCGATGCGGTAATTCGGGCTTTCGCGGGTGATCTGAACGTCGTGCACGTGGCTTTCCCGCAGTCCCGCACCGGTGATCCGAACGAAACTGCACCCCGACTGCATCTCCGCGATGGTCCGGTTTCCGGTGTATCCCATGGCTGCACGAAGCCCGCCAACCATTTGATGTAAAACGGCTCCTACCGATCCCTTGTAGGGAACCTGCCCCTCGATCCCCTCCGGAACCAGCTTCTCCGCGCTGGCCTCCTTCTGGAAATACCGGTCCGCAGATCCCCGCGCCATGGCACCGACGCTGCCCATGCCACGATAGGCCTTGAAACTGCGCCCCTGATAGAGAATCAGTTCCCCCGGAGCTTCATCCGTCCCCGCCAGAATCGACCCCACCATCGCACAATGCGCCCCCGCCCCAATCGCCTTCGCAAAGTCACCGGAGAACTTGATCCCCCCATCGGCGATGACCACGTGCCCGGTTTTTGCCGCTTCAGCTGCGCAATCCTGGATTGCCGTCATCTGTGGAACACCAACGCCTGCAACAATGCGCGTGGTACAGATTGATCCCGGTCCAATCCCCACCTTCACGGCATCTGCGCCGGCATCAATAAGGGCTCGGGTCGCCGCCGCCGTCGCAACATTGCCTGCAACCACCTGCGCATCTGGATAGGCCGCCTTGATTCGACGCACCGCGTCGGCAACGGAACTCGAATGACCATGGGCCGTGTCAACCACGACGACATCCACGCCTGCACGGATAAGGGCGGAAGAACGCTCAAAACCCGCGTCACCCACTGTTGACGCTGCGGCGACCCGCAATCTGCCCAGACTGTCCTTGGCGGCGCGCGGATTCAGAACCGCCTGCTCGATGTCCTTTATTGTCAGCAATCCAGTGAGCCGGTTCCGGTCGTCGACGACCAAGAGCTTCTCAATGCGACGGGCTTCCATGAGGCTTTTGGCCTCCGACAGGTCGGCCGGTTCGCGCAGCATCGCGAGGTCCTGTGACGTCATCATAATCCGGACGGGCGTCGCGTCATCCGTCGCGAACCGCATGTCGCGGTTGGTGACAATCCCCAGAACCACGCCGTTGCCATCCACGACCGGAAATCCTGAAACACTGTATTCCGCCTGCAGGACCTTCGCGTCCCGCAGAGTCTGATCGGGTGAAAGGGTCACGGGGGAATCGACCACACCTGACACAAATCTTTTTACCTGCCTAACCTTTGCCGCCTGTTC
>JAUIHM010000122.1 GCA_030432315.1 Alphaproteobacteria bacterium
CCACATCGTCGGCCATTTCCGCCACCACGCCCATGTCATGGGTGATGAACAGGATCGACATGCCGAGGTCCTTCTGCAGGCGCCGCATCAGATCGAGAATCTGCGCCTGGATCGTCACGTCGAGCGCGGTGGTCGGCTCGTCTGCGATCAGCAGCGCCGGGTTGCAGACCATCGCCAGCGCGATCATCACCCGTTGCCGCATCCCGCCCGACAGCTCATGCGGATAGGTGTCGATCCGCGACGCCGCCGCCGGTATCTCCACCAGTTCCAGCATCTCCAGCACCCGTTTCCGGCGCGCCGCGCCATCGAGCGGTTCATGCAGCAGAAGCATTTCACCGATCTGGTCACCGATGGTGAACAGCGGATTGAGCGACGACATCGGCTCCTGGAAGATCATCGCGATCTCCGCGCCGCGTATCCCGCGTTTCGCCTCCTCGGTCGCCGTGGTCAGCTCCATCGCCGCCCCGTCGCGCCGCAGATAGCGGATATTACCCCCCGTCACCGAACCGTTGCCGGGCAGAAGCCCCATGATCGCCAGCGACGTCACCGACTTGCCCGACCCGGACTCGCCCACCAGCGCCAGCGTCCTGCCGGCATGCAGGGTAAAGCTCACGTCCCGCAGGGCCGTCACGCTGCTGCGACTGCCGCGAAACGCCACCCGCAGGTTGGATACATCCAATACCGGAACGCTCATGCCCCACGCCTTCCGGCTGATTTGACGCTCGCGCCGATCACCGTCATCCGCGGCTCGAACACCCGATCCAGCGTCATCTGCGTGCCCTGACTGTCCGTCGCCAGCAGATCACCGTCCTCCAGATCGAACAGCGTGAAATCCGCCTTCTGCCCCACGCCGGCGCCTTCCACCCCGCCGAGCCCCAGCACCGACCGGGGCCGGGCGGTCACCGCCGCCACGCATTCCTCGAGTGGAACCCCGACCGCCAGAACCTTCGACAGCGTCGTCGCCATGTCATGCACCGGCCCGGCGATGTTGCGGATATGCAGGTCGGTCGAGATCGACCAGGGCAGCATCCCCTCGGCCACCGCGACCCGCGCCGTCTCGAAATCGAACGAGGCAACCCCGTGGCCGATATCCATCCGCACACCCTCCGCCGCCAATCGCTGCGCCTGCGCAAACAGCGCCGCGGTGTCCCGAATGGAACCGGCTTTCTTGCCGTTGAAGCAATGGGTTACAATGTCACCCGGCGTCAGGATATCGAACACTTCGTCAATCAGAGGTGGCGGCTCACCCACATGCACCATCAGCGGCAGCTCGCAGATCTCCGCCACCCGCTTGGCGATCTTTGCCGGCGTGATCCCCCAGGCTCCGACGATCACCCCGCTGGCCCGCACCTTGATGCCGCAGATCACGTCCCGGTTCGCCTCGATCACCGCAATGGTCCGGTCGACGTCGATCGAACGCAGATCAATCAGCTCCGGCACCCGGTTGCAGGCCACCAGCCCGATCGAGCCGATGTTCAGAAACGCCTTAACCGTCTCCACCTGCGGATCGATCACATATTCGCGCAACCCGTGAAAACTCGCCTCGCCCGCCGACCCGGCATCCGCCATCGCCGTGACCCCGGTTTCGCGCCCGGCTTCACTGGCCCGTACCGAAATATCGGTCCCGCCGTGCCAGACATGCACATGAAGGTCGCACCACCCCGGAGACAGATACACCCCCTGTCCGTCGATGACCTCGGCACCCTCCGGCGCCGCGGCCGTCACCAGCCCGTCATCGCCGACGTGGATCACCTCCGGCGCATCCGCGAAGCCGATTGCGCGAAAATTCGTAATGCTCAGAGCCATGGTCAAAGATCCTTTGCCAGACGCGGGTCAAGCGCATCGCGCAGACCGTCACCGATGAGTTGCAGCGCCAGAACCGACACCGAAATCGCCAGACCGGGAAACAGGATCAGGAACGCTGCCTGATCGATGTACTGCCGTCCCTCATTGATCATCGTCCCCCAGGTCGGCGTCGACGGATCGACCCCCACGCCGAGGAACGACAGCCCCGCTTCCGCGAGCATGGCATAGGCGAAAATGAACGTGGCCTGGACGATAATCGGCGAGAGGATGTTGCGCAGAACATGCGTGGTCATGATCGTCCACGTCGAGGACCCGAGCGCCCGCGCCGCCTCCACATAGGGCAATTCGCGGATTACCAATGTCGAGGCCCGCACGATCCTGGCGATCCGCGGCGTGTAGACGATCGACAGCGCGATGATCACGTTCACCATCGACCCGCCCAAGATTGCCACCAGGGCAATCGCCAGCAGAATGTCGGGAAACGCCATCATCGCATCGATCAGCCGCGACATCGGCGCATCCAACCTGCGGAAAAACCCCGCGGTCATGCCGATGACAATGCCCGCCAGCGACGACACCGCCGCCACGCCAAGACCGATGGTCAGCGAGACCCGCCCGGCATAGAGCAGCCGCGAAGCGACATCCCGCCCGAACGCGTCCGCCCCCAGCAGAAAGTCGCCGCCCGGAGGCGTCAGCCGTGCCCGGACCGACATTTTGTCGGGATCGGCGGGCGCGATCAGCGGCGCCAGTGCACAGAGCGCCACGATTGCCACAAACACGATCAGCGCCACCAGGATCGCCCGCCGCGAGAACAGGAGCTCGAGGAATTTCGGCTCGTCGGATGAAACACTCGCCACCATGATGCCCTCAATATTTCACGCGTTTGTCGACAACGAGATAGAGCAGGTCGGTCGCCAGATTGATGACCACGTAGAGGGTCGCGACGACGATCAGCGTGCCCTGGATGATCGGATAGTCGCGCCGCAAGACCGCACCGACCACGAGGTTGCCCATGCCGGGAATGTTGAACACCCGTTCGGTGACCACCGCTCCGGAAACGAGCAACGCAAAGGTCAGCCCCACCACGGTAATAATCGGAATAGCCGCATTTTTCAGCGCATGGCGCAAAACCACCCGCGCCTCCCCCATGCCCTTCGAACGCGCGGTGCGGATGTAGTCCTCGCCCAGAATGTCGAGCATCGACGCCCGGGTGAAGCGCAGGATCAGCGCCGAATTGACAATCCCGAGCACGATTGACGGCAAAATCAGATACCCCATCCGGTCAAAAAAATCCGCATCCGGCCCGCCGTATCCCGAGGCGGGGAACCAGCCGAGGTCCGTCGCCAGATACCGCTGCAGCATCAGGCCGGTCCAGAAACTCGGAATCGACGCCGCCAGCATCGCCGCCGTAATCGCCCCCTGGTCCAGCCAGGATCCGCGCCGATAGGCGGCGTAAATCCCGATCGGCGTCGCAATGACGAGGGAAATAAGCAGCGAAAACAGCGACAGAAACGCCGTCGGTTCCACCCGCCCGGCCAGGACTTCGACCACCGGCTGATTGAAGAAAATCGAAGAGCCGAGATCGCCCCGGACCGCATTGCCGACAAACGTCAGGTACTGCACCAAGATCGGCTGATCGAGTCCAAGTCTCGTTCGCAGTGCCGCAGTGTCTTCCGGTGTCGCATCCGGCCCCAGCATCAGCGCCGCCGGATCCCCCGGCGCCAGGCGCACGATGACAAAGGCAATGGTCAGCACGAGGAAGATGACAACGATCATTCCCACAATGCGCTTGAGGATATAGCGGGTCATCCTGGGCCTCCGGCCACTTCAGAGATGGCTGAAATGCGGGCCGACGCATCGGCGGCCCGCGAACACTTCAGTCCTTACTCGGACTTCGCGTTCCAGAAGAACGGCCACGGCGACGCCGGAATGCCGGTCATGCCCTGCTGCACGCCCATCAGCGCGTTGAAGCCGCCAATCTTGATGAAGCCCACATCCTCGAACACCTTGGCCTGCAGCTGCTCGAACAGTTCGAACCGCCTCGCCTCGTCGGTCTCGGTGGTGAATTCCGCAAAGATTGCGTCCTTTTCCGGCTCCGCCCAACCCAGCCGCGACGAGGATTCGTACATGCTGGTCAGCGCCGGTTCCGGCAGGAACGGCGAATGGGTGATATAGATGTCCCAGAGCGCCGGATCATCGCGCCGCTGACCGAGGGTCGCCCAGTCGACCACGTCCATCTGAACGTTAAACCCGGCCATCTCCAGCGCCTGGCGTGCGACTTCGGCCATCTTGAAATGGAACTCATATTGGCGGGAGGTCAGAATGCGCAGCGGCGTGCCGTCATAGCCCGCTTCCTTGAGCATCTCCGCGGCAGCTTTCTGGTCGTTCTGATTGTAACGTTCCGTGCCGGCGTCGGTCCGCCAGGCCCATCCCTCCGGATAGAGCGGCCCGTCTACGACGAAGAAATTGTCATCGCCAAATGCCGCATAGAGCATGTCATCGATCGGCAGTGCCGCCTGCAGCGCCAACCGGATCTCCCTGCTGGTCAGCAGTCCTTCCTTGTGGTTGATCGCGAAAATCGGCCAGCCGAACGGCTTGAGCAGCAGCGGATCGGCCACATCGCTCTCTTCGAGCCGGGCAAAACTCTCCGCCGGCAAGCCGTCGGCAAACGCGAACTGACCGGACAGGAGTCCCTCGACCCGCGTATTCGGATCCGGCACCGGGACAAAGCGGATTTCATCCGGAATCTGCTCCCGTTTGCCCGCGGAACCGCTCGACGGCTCATCACGCGAAACATATCCGTCAAACCGGACCAGCTGCAGATACTGGTCGGGAACATGCTCGGCGATCATGTAGGGACCGGTGCCCACCACCTGTTCGACCGTATCACCAAGGATTTCTTCCGGATAGACCGCAGCCGCCGAATTGGAAAATGCCAGCAGCGACAGCAGCGGCGAGTAGGCCTCGCTCATGGTAATCGTGACCTCGTAGGGCCCGGTCGCCTCGACGGACGCAACCTTGCCCGCCACGCCCTTGCCCCGGGTCGATACCTCCAGCCAGCGGTTCAACGACGCAACCACATCTGCCGCATCCATGGTTGACCCGTCGTGGAAGGTAACCCCTTCGCGGATGCCAATGGTGTAAACCAGCCCGTCGTCACTGATCTGCGGCAGATCCGTCGCCAGCAGCGGCGCAACCGCCCAGCTTTCGTCGAACGTATAGAGCGTTTCGACGAAATGCTGCGTCACGATACTGACCACATCCTTGGTCGACATCATCGGGTCGAACGTGTCGGCCTCACCGATAATGGCCACGTCAATTACCGTCTGCGCCCCCGCCGGAGCGACAATCGCCGCTCCCGCAAGCAGTGCCGCCAGCACTCCAGCCTTGTGGTCAAACCCGATGCCCATTTCATTGCTCCCTTAAAATGGAATAGCTTCTTTTATATTGGTACAACCGAATCGGCGTTGCGGTCAACCGTCTTGACGGTGGGCATCGCCAAAACTGAAAACGCCGCGCACCGTCACCGGTCGCGGCAATTGCCTCTCATCTGTTCCTGGGTGGTCTCAGGGCCGGACGCGGTCCGGCCCCGGGACCGTCACCGGCGATCGAACGTCACGACATGCCGCCCCGCGGCAACCGCCAGCCCTTCGGCGGGAATGCTCACCGCGTTTCCGTCCAGCCGGTAATTGGCAAAACGCGGATTGGCGCGCAGCAGCCCCCGCGTGCCCTCCGGAAGGCCCACCGTATAGGTCACCCGGTCGCCATCAAGTACCCAGCCCGCTTCGATCCGGCCGTGCCGACACTGGTGCCACGCCGACACCGGCGACAGCGCGGGCAGGATCCGCGGATTGAGCGTCACAACCTCAAACCCCGGCGCCTCTTCGCACGGCGCCACACCGGCCACCGCCTCGAACAGCCACTGGCACACCGCGCCGTAGGCATAATGGTTGTAACTGTTCATGTCCGGATCGTAGATCTCTCCATCCGGACCCATCGCATCCCAGCGCTCCCAGACCGTCGTCGCGCCGCGCTCCACCTGGTAGAGCCAGCCCGGAACCTTCCGGTTGAGAAAGACCTTCTCCGCGAGATCGTCAAAGCCGATCTTTGTCAGCGCCGGCAGCAGCGCCGGGGTACCGATGAACCCGGTGCCGATCAGGTACTCCGCATCCTCGATCACCTTGCGGAAATACTTCTTCGCCGCCGCGTAATGCCCACCAGGAACCAGATCGTACAGAAACGCCAGCGCCCAGGAGGTCTGGTCATTGTGCCCCATCCGGCCCGACGGACTGAAGAACTCGTGGGCAACCGCCGCCCGGATCTGCCCGGCCCGCTCCGCCAGACGCTCCGCCTGCGCATCCTCACCGATGGTCCGCGCGATCGTCGCCGCGAGGTCGGTGGAAATGAAATGATAGAGCGTCGCCGCGCAGTCATCGCCGATTGTCGGACGCGGCTTGCGGTTGTCACCAACCGGCTGCAACCAGTCGCCAAACGTGAATCCCCGCGCGCCCCAAACGGAAGTGGTCCTGACCACCGGCCCGTCCCCCAGCGACCAGAGATAATCGACCCAGGCCACAATTGCCGGAAAACACTCGCGCAAAACCGACGAGTCGCCGTAATGCAAATAAAGCCGCCACGGCATGACCGTGATCACGTCTCCCCAGCCGGGCGATCCCGCCCAGATTCCCGGCGGATTGTCCGGATGGGTCCTGCGGGTCGCAGCCTGCGGATGCAGCCGCGTCGGATCCGGCGAAAAATGCGGCACCGCGCCATCCGCGCGCTGGTCGTGCATCACGTCACGCAGATACTTGCGCAGAAACGTCTCGCAGTCCGCCAGCCAGCAGGCGGTACCGGCAAACACCTGCGCATCGCCGGTCCAGCCGAGCCGCTCGTCGCGTTGCGGGCAATCCGTCGGCACCTCAATGAAATTGGACCGCTGCGACCAGACGGTGTTGAGCACCAGTCGGTCCACCGCCGGATCGCCGCAGCTGAAGCCGCCCGCCTGCTCCGGCACCGAAGAAATCGGCACGGACACCACGTCAACCACCTCGGCCGGCCCTTCAACCGTGATGCGCGCGTATCTGTATCCCATGAAGGTGAACATCGGCGCCCAGGTTTCCGGGCCGCCACCCTCGAGCACGTACCGGGCTTCGCCCCGCGCGCCGCGGTAATTG
>JAUIHM010000020.1 GCA_030432315.1 Alphaproteobacteria bacterium
CCCAGACCGAGCCGGCCAGCCCCATCAGGCCCAGCATCCGCGCCATCGGGATCAGCACCATCTGGAACGGGATGAAACAGCCGAACAGCAGCAGGCCGAACACCCAGGTGTCGCCGTGAAACCGCCACTTGGTCAGAACGTAGCCGTTCAGCGCCCCGAGCACGGTCGAGATCGCAACCGCCGGCACCACCATCAGGATCGAATTGAGGAAAAACGGCTTAAGCCCCGTTGCCGCGACACCGATCTGTGCCGTCGACCAGGCGCTGGCCCAGGGCGCGAGCGTCCAGTCCTGCGGCAGCGACATCATGCCGCCGGCCTGGATCTCGCTGAGCGGCTTCAGAGAATTCACCAGCATCACATAGAGCGGCAGCAGGTAGTAGAGACAGAAGATCGCGAGCACCGTGTAGATCACGAAACGCGTACCGGCGCCGGTACGGATCACCTGGGATGAGGCAGCCGAGGACATCACTTCTTCTCCCTGAGTTCGGACCAGATAAACGGCACCATGATCGCCGCAATCGACATCAGCATGATCACCGCACTCGCGGCACCGATACCCATCTGGTTGCGGGTGAAAGTGTAGGAATACATGAAGGTCGCCGGCAGTTCGGTTGCCGTTCCCGGCCCGCCGCCGGTCAGGGCGATCACCAGGTCATAGGACTTGATCGCCATGTGCGCGAGCACAACGAAGGCCGACATGAAGGCCGGTCGCAGCTGCGGAATGACGATGCGCCGGTAAAGCGCGAAGGTCGAAGCGCCGTCGATCTGCGCCGCCTTCATCACCTCGTTGTCGATCCCGCGCAGACCCGCGAGAAACATCGCCATCACAAAACCCGAAGTCTGCCAGACCGCGGCAATGACGATGGTGTAGATCGCCATGTCACTGTCCTTGATCCACTCGAAGGTGAAACTTTCCCAGCCCCAGGACCGTACCACCGCCTGCAGACCGATGCCCGGATCGAGAAACCACTTCCACGCCGTACCGGTGACGATGAACGACAGCGCCATCGGATAAAGGTAAACCGTCCGGATAAAGCCCTCGGCCCGGATCTTCTGATCGAGCAGGATCGCCAGCGCCAGACCGAGCGCACAGGAAATGACGATATAGAGCGAGCCGAAGATCAGCAGGTTGTCCACTGCGATGCCCCAGGCACGCACCGAAAACAGCCGTTCGTAATTCTGCATCCCGACCCAGCCGAAGCTCGGAAGAATGCGGCTGTCGGTGAATGACAGGTAAAGCGTGAACAGGATGAAACCGTAGACAAAGATCAGCACGATCGCGAAACTGGGACTGAGCACCAGTCTGGGCAGCGCATTGCGCAGCCACTCCCTGCCGCCGATGCGGGACTGCATGGTCTGAGACATTGGGATCCCTCCGGGAAGGACGGAGGGGCGGCTGATCCGCCCCTCACTCTTTTCGTCTACTGGGACAGTTCGACTGCACTGACCATTTCTTCGACGGCGGTTTCGGAATCGAACTCGCCATTGAACTGGGCGGTGATGACGTCATACATCGCGTTCTTGACCGATGCCGGGTTGGCATGACCATGCGCCATCGACCCGAAAAGGTTGCCGGAAGACGACGCCGCCTTCAGATCAGCATAGGCCTTCTGGCCACAGGCATCGAAGGTCTCGACTGACACGTCGGTCCGCGCCGGAACAGAACCCTTGACCGTGTTGAAGGCGATCTGGAACTCGGGCGAAATCACCGCCTCGGCGAGCGCAGCCTGCTCGGGCGAGACCTCGTCTCCCTGACTGAACACCGCGAACTGGTCGGTGTTGAAGGTCACCTGATTCTCGGTGCCGGGGAAACGGAAGCAGAGGAAGTCCTCATTTGGGACCTTGCCCGCGTTCAGGAACTCCCCCTTGGCCCAGTCGCCCATGAACTGGAACGCCGCATCGCCGTTGATGACCATGGCGCTCGCGAGATTCCAGTCGCGTCCGGAGAAATTGTCATCCACATAGCCGCGGATAACGGTCATCCGGTCGAAAACCTCCTTCATCGTATCGGACCCGAGGGCTTCGGGATCGAGATCGATAAACGCCGCCTGATAGAATTCCGGCCCTCCGGTCGCCATCGCCACGGCGTCGAAGATCGTCGCGTCCTGCCAGGCCTGACCGCCATGTGCGACGGCGGTCTTGCCTGCGGCCTTCACGGCTTCCATGGCCGCGACCAGCTCGTCCCAGGTCGTCGGCTGGGCAATGCCAAGCTCATCGAGCAGCGGCTTGTTGGCCCACACCCAGTTGGTCGAGTGGATGTTGACCGGAACGGCAATCCATTCACCGTCATACTTGGAGAATTTCTGCAGAGCCTCCGGCACCACCGCGTCCCATCCACCCTCTTCCGCAATCGGATTGAGGTTGGCGAGCGCGCCTTCCTTCGCCCAGTCAGTGATGTCGAAACCCAGCATCTGCACCGCCGCCGGTGCATTGCCCGAAGTCACCCGCGCCCGCAGGACGGTCATGGCCTGGGTGCCGCCGCCACCGGCAACAGGCATGTCCTGCCAGCCGATGCCCTGCGCCGCCAGATCCTCCTTGAGCACGTTGAGCGCCGATGCCTCGCCACCGGATGTCCACCAGTGCAGCACCTCGACATCCGCCGCCGCTGCCATGCTCGCCGAGGTGGCGAGCGCCGCCAGCGCCGTTACTGTTTTGCGCATTATTCTGTTCATCGTGTCTTCCTCCTTGTTGGCAGTCTCAGTTCCCGTTGACCCCGATCGAGGATCAATCGGCCGTAATCCAGGGCGACCGGGTGCGGCCAATCCGCATCTGCACGGTTTTCACCTCCAGAAATTCCTCCAGCCCGTACCGGCCAAGCTCCCGGCCCTGGCCGCTTTCCTTGACGCCGCCAAACGGCAGTTCGGCGAAACCGTCCATCCAGGTGTTGGTCCAGACGGTCCCCGCCTGTACCGCCCGCGAAAACGCGAGGCAGGTGTGAACGCTCTCGCTCCAAACCCCGGCCGAAAGACCGTATGCCGCGTCATTCGCCAGCGCGACCGCCTCCTCGAAACTGCGGAACGTCAGCACCGAAAGCACCGGGCCGAACACCTCTTCGCGGGCAATTGCCATGTCACCGGTGACACCGGAAATTACCGTCGGCGCATAGAACTGCCCGGCAAGACCCGGCACCTCGAGGGGCGCCCCGCCCAGCCGAACCGACGCGCCCGCTTCAACCGCATCGCGGACATATTGGTCGATCTTCGCCTGATGCTCTCCCGAGACGACGGCCCCGACTTTCGTGGCCGGATCGAGCGGATCGCCAAACGCGACCCTGCGCGACAGCGCCACCACCCGTTCGGTGACCTCTTCGGCAATGTCCTCATGAACGATGATCCGCGACCCGGAATTGCAGCATTCCCCGGCGTTGAAATAGATGCCGAACACGACAGCATCCGTCGCGGAATCAAGATCGGCATCGGGAAACAGCACCTGCGGATTCTTGCCGCCCAACTCCAGCGACACCTTCTTCAGGGTCGGTGCCGCCGCGGCGACAATCGCCTTGCCCACCCCGGTCGAGCCGGTGAAGGTCACCATGTCGACCCGCGGGTCGGTGCTCATCGCCGCGCCCACCGGCTGGCCGTAGCCGAGAACAATGTTGACCACCCCCGCCGGCAAACCCGCCTCCATCAGCAGTTCACCGAGAATAACGGTGGTCGAGGGCGTCAGTTCCGACGGCTTCACCACCGCGGTGCAGCCCGCAGCCAGGGCAAACGGCAGCTTCTGCGAGACGATCAGGAACGGAAAGTTCCACGGCGTGATGATCGCCGCGACACCAACCGGCTCCTTCAGCACCAGGCCCAGCATGTCGGCGCCAAGGCTGTTGTGGCTGTCCCCGTGCTGGGTGCGGGCAAGTGCCGCAGCATAGCGCCACAGATCCGCGGCCCCTTCGATCTCAGCCAGGGCCTGACTGATCGGCTTGCCCGATTCCAGCGTCTCGATGCGGGCAATCCGCGCCCGGTCCCGGTCGATCAGATCGGCCACCCGCAACAGCAGCGCCGCCCGCTCCCTGCCGCCCATATACCGCCAGCCACCGGCATCGAACGCCCGCCGCGCCGCGGCAATCGCCGCATCCACCTCTAGCCCGCCACCCCGCGCCGCCCGGGTCACCGGCGTGCCATGCGCCGGCGAGTGCCGCTCAAAGGTTGCCCCGTCAGCACTGTCACACCAGACCCCGTCGATCAGATGCCGCCCCACGAACGGCCCGGTCGGCAAACCCGACGGATCGGTCGCGGAAATCAGGGTGAAATCGTCGAGGCCCATATCTATCTCCCCGGAAACTCTGGTTTGCGCTTCGCGCGGAACGCGGTCACACCCTCGGTGCGGTCCGCCGTGGCCGCGATCATCCCGCTGCCGAGCGCCTCGATCATCGCCGCACGGTCCTCACCGGCGCCGGCCTGAAGCATGTATTTCGCCACTTCCACCGCGCGCGGCGACAGCGTGGCCGCCTTCTGCGCAATCTCCCGCGCCGAGGCCCGCGCATCTTCCGCCACTTCCGCAACGAACCCGAGCGCCAGTGCCCGCTCCGCCGAAATCCTGCGGCCGAACAGCGCCATCTCCCGCACCACCGGCTCCGGCAGCAGCCGCGCCAGCCGCTGTGTCCCCGACCAGCCCGGTATGATGCCGACACCCGCCTCCGGCAGCGCCAGCGTCGCCCGCGGTGCCATCACCCTGATGTCGCAGGCGGCGGCCAGTTCAAGCCCGCCGCCGAATGCATGTCCCGAAATCGCCGCCACCGTCGGTTTCGACAGCCGCGCCAGCCGGTCGAACACCCGGTGGCCCTCCCGTACCCAGTGCCGGGCAAAATCGAACGGCCCGAGTTCCGACCAGGCGACAATGTCGGCCCCGGTACAGAACGCGCGATCTCCCTCGGCGGTGAGAATGACAGCCAGCACCGAAGGATCGCGCTCCAGCGCCGCGCAATGCGCCTCCAGCGCTTCGATCATCGGCACGGTAAAGGCGTTCATTTTCGCCGGATTGTCGAGCCGCAACTCGGCAACCGCACCCTCGATGCTCAGATGCAGCGCGCTCACAGCACCAACCCCATCGGACCGGCCCCGAGCAGGCTGACCGGCATCAGCCGCGCATCCTCCGCCACCCGCACCCGCCCCTGCGAGGCATCGACAATATCCCGCTGAGGATCGATCCCCGGCATCACCTCGGTGGCAACGAGTCCGCTCTCCGTCAGACGGATGACGCAGCGTTCCGTGACATAGAGCACCTCCTGCCCGGTCGCCCGCGCGCGCCGGCCCGAAAACGTTACATGCTCGACCGCTTCCACCATCTTCGCAAACCGGCCAGGCCCGCGAACCCGCAGCGCGGTATCGCCAGGCTCCAGATCCGCCCCGGCCTCGAACAGCCCGGCAGAAACGATCTTGCGTGCATGCGCCGTAATATCGACAAACCCGCCGCAGCCCGCCGTCAGATACGGCTTCTTGCCAAGTTTCGAGACATTGACGTTGCCCTCGATGTCGATCTCAAGGAACGAAAGAAACGCCATGTCGAACCCGCCACCCTGGAAAAAGGTGAACTGGTTCGGCGACGGCACGTAGGCATCGGCATTCGACGCGCAGCCGAACGCAAACCCGGTCAGTGGCATGCCGCCGACAGCGCCCTGCTCAATCGCCCAGGTCACCGCCTGCGGATGCCCCTCCTCCAGCAGAATCCGCGGCACCATCGAACAGATGCCGAACCCGAGATTGGCGGTCTGACCCTGTTTGAGTTCCATCGCCGCCCGCCGGGCGACAATCTTCTCCACCCCCGGTTCGGCAAGGCTGAAACTCGACCACGGCCGCATGATTTCGCCCGAAATCGCCGGATCATAGAGCGTCTCCGTAGTCTGAAACTGGTCGGGGTCGACGACAACGAGGTCGACCAGATGCCCGGGCACCCGCACGTCATGGGGACGCAGCGATCCCGCCGCCGTCACCCGCTTGACCTGGGCAATCACCAGCCCGCCCCGGTTGCGCACCGCGATCGCCTGATCCAGACCGCCGAGATAGGCGCCCTCATGTTCATAGGTAAGGTTGCCGCGTTCGTCCGCCGTGGTTGCCCGCAGGATCGCCACATCGGGCACGATGTTCGGAAAATGCAGCCAGGTCTCGCCACCGAATTCTACCCGGTTGACAATCGGCCGCGCCGCCGCGCGGGCGTTCATTGCGCAGCCTTCGCGGATCGGATCGGCGAAGGTGTCCAGCCCCACCTGGGTCAGCACCCCGGGCCGCCGGGCGGCAACGTCCCGGTGCATGTCGAACAGAATGCCCGAAGGCACGTTGTAGGCGGCGATCCGATCCTCCACCACCATCTTCCAGATTTCCGGCATCGGCAGCGATGACGGCCCGCTGGGATAGGACCCGGCGATCACCGTGCCGATCAGGCCGTCCTTGGCGATATGGTCAATGCCTTTGATCCCGTACATGTCACCGGCGGCGATAGGATGCAGGCAGGTCAGATTGCGCGGATGTCCCTCCGCGTCGAACCGCGCGCCGATTGCTGCCAGCACCCGATCCGGGCATCCAAGCCCCGAGGACGACGAAACCGTCACCACCGCATCATCGGCGATTCGCGCTACCGCCGCTTCGGCCGATACGATCTTCGACGCCATGACCTAGAATCCTCCATAGCTGACGGGTGTGGCCTGACCACTGACCGCCGCCTCGCGTACCGCAAGGGCCACGGCGAGCGACTTGACCCCGTCGACCCCGTCCGCCGCCACCCGGCCCCGGCCGGCGACCGCATCGGCAAACAGCGACACCGCGCGGCCATAAAGATCATGCCGGTCGAATGCGACTTCGTGCCGGCCTTCACCATTGACCAGAACCACCCCGCCAAGCGGCTTCTGCGTCATGATACCGGTGCCCAGGATCGACCCTTCGGTGCCGTGCACCTCCAACCCTGATCCGGCAAACGGATGGGTGAAACTCTCATGGGTCTGCACCATCGCCCCGGACGGCATTGACCAGACCGACATCACGCTGTCCTCAACCCCCTGGCCCATCCCGGACGAAGTCGCCCGCGCGGAAACCTCGACCGGATCCTCGCCCAGATGGAACCGCACCGTATCCGCGTCATGCACGACAATATCCGGAATCACTCCGCCGCCGGCCGCGGCATCATTGATCCGCCAGCCCTGCAGATGCGCCGGCAGATGCACCGCGTGGAACACCCGCACGCTCAGAACCCGTCCGACCCGCCCGGTAGCGATCAGATCGCGAATCGCCAGATGCGCTCCGGCATTGCGCAGATGGTGATTGGTGGCGAAGGTGACACCGGCCGCCTGTGCCGCGCGCACCATTTCGACCGCCTCATCAAGGGTCATTGCCAGCGGCTTCTCGCACAGAACGTGTTTGCCCGCGGCAATCGCCGCCATGGCCTGGGCATGATGCTTTTCGTTGGTGGTGGAAATATAGACCGCATCCAGCGACCGATCGGCGAGCAGCGCGGCAAGGTCGGCGGTGCTGTGGGCAATGTCATGCTTCGCGGCATAGTCGGCGCCCCGCGTCTCACTGGAACTGAGCACCGAAACGATCTCGTGCCCCGCGGCCCGAATGGCCCCGATCACGTATTCCGACGCAATCGTGCTTGCTCCAACGAGCCCCCACTTCATCCCACTTCCCCCGCTTTTGTATCGTTCCAAATTTTTATTAGATCGTTCCAAATGAGTCAATACATATTTTCACCCACCTCGGGCAGCGACTCGCAGTTTTTCTGCCGAACCGCGAAAATTTTGGACCGGACGCCGAAACGGAAAAGGGCCGGTGCATTGCACCGGCCCTAGAAGATCTTCGTCTGTTCCGAAAAGCGGCCTAGGCCGCTCCGCCGCTCTGCCTGCGGCCACCATGGGCGCCCTGGCCATGGTTCGCGCCACCCGGACGGCCCTTGCTGCGCACCCGACGCGGCCGGTTGCCCGGTTTCGCGCCGGCGGGTTTGCCCGCACCGTTCTTGCCCGCTGGCGGCACTTCCGACGGCGCCCGCTGCACCGTCATGCCCTCCGGCAGGTCAAGCAACACCGGCTTCTGCCGCGTCAGCTTCTCGATGTCGCGCATATAGGGACGCTCGTCACCGGCCACGAAGGAAATCGACTTTCCGTCCGCCCCGGCCCGCGCGGTCCGACCGATCCGGTGCACATACTGCTCCGCCACGTTGGGGATCTCGAAATTGATGACGTGGCTGACCCCCGGCACGTCGACACCGCGCGCGGCAATGTCGGTTGCAACCAGCACCTTGTTGTAGCCCGACTTGAACGCGGCCAGCGCTTTCTCGCGCTGCGGCTGGCTCTTGTTGCCGTGGATCGCGGCGGATTTGAACCCGGAAGCCTCCAGTTTCTTCACCACCCGGTCAGCCCCATGCTTGGTGCGGGTAAACACCAGCACCCGATCGATCTCTTCGGTCCGAAGCACATGATGCAGCAGGTCCTGCTTCTCGCCTGCGGTGACAAAATAGGCCTGCTGCAGCACCCGCTCCGCGGTCGTCGACGGCGGTGCCACCGACACCTTCGCCGGATCATTCAGGAACTGGGCGGCAAGCTGGGCAATCGCCGGCGGCATGGTCGCCGAGAAAAACAGTGTTTGCCGGCGGCGCGGCAGCAGCGGCACAATCCGGCGCAGCGCGTGAATGAAGCCGAGGTCCAGCATCTGGTCCGCCTCGTCGAGCACCAGCACCTCGACATTGTCGAGGTTCATCGCCTTGCGGTCGATCAGGTCGAGCAGCCGCCCCGGAGTCGCCACCAGCACATCCGTGCCGCGCTGCATCTGCTTGATGTGACGGTTGATGGTCACGCCGCCAAAAACGGTGCCCACCGACAGTTTGAGAAACTGGCCATAGGTCTTGAACGACTGGGCGATCTGCCCGGCCAACTCGCGGGTCGGCGCCAGAACCAGCACCCGCGTGCTCATTCGCGGCAGCGGACCCGGCGCCCGGCTCAGACGGTCGAGGATCGGCAGCGCGAAAGCCGCCGTCTTGCCGGTCCCGGTCTGGGCAATGCCCAGCAGGTCACGGCCCTGCAGAACCAGCGGGATCGCCTGGGACTGGATTGGGGTCGGGGTGGTATAGCCGGTCGCCTCGATCGCCTCGACAAGAGGCGCCGCCAGCGAGAGGTCGGAAAATTTGGTCATTGTCAGCCTTTACGGTCAGGATACACTCGCAACACCTTGCCGGACGGCAAAACGCTTCGGGCTCAAAGTGAGACGGCCCGCGTGAATCGAGACGTAGGAAAACGGAGCGTCAGTAGGATCGGGACCCATGGGCGGCACCGCCACCCTGCTTCACGCTGTCCCGTCCAACATCCCACCGGAATGCCGACGCCGTGCGGATATGACTGCTGCACTGCAAAATGTCAATGATGTTGCGTGACAATTCGCCACGACGCGCCGTCACATGCACCGGCACCGCTGCACGGGGGCACTCGGGACCGGCACCCGTCGAACGGCGCCGGCAGCCCCGCGGGGCTGGTTTCAGCGAAATATCGCGCTTCCCTGCGCCGGTGCATGTCGGGATCGAACGCCACCCGGAACATGCGGTAAACCAAGGTAAATGCATCAGGAAAACGCGGAGTAATCCGTGGATGCATTGCCAACCGGGAACCATTGCCTTGGGGCCAATAAAGTGAATACCCTGTAGCGGCGGGAGGGACACGGAATGACGACAGGTTTGATGACCGGCAAACGCGGCTTGATTATGGGTCTGGCCAACGAAAAATCCATCGCCTGGGGCATTTCACAGGCCTGCCATGCCGCGGGGGCCGAACTCGCCTTCACCTATCAGGGCGAAGCCCTTGGAAAACGTGTCATTCCGCTGGCGTCTTCACTTGGTTCCGATATCGTCATCCCCTGCGACGTGTCCGACGAGAGCTCGATGGACCAGGCCTTCGCCGCCCTGTCGGAACGCTGGGACCGGCTGGATTTCCTGCTGCATGCCATCGGCTATTCCGACAAGCGCGAACTGCGCGGGTCCTACACCGAAAACACCACCGCCGCCAATTTCGCCCAGACCATGAACATCTCGGTCTATTCCTTCACCGCCGCCGTCCAGCGCGCCCTGCCGCTGATGACCGACGGCGGTTCCTGCGTCACCCTGACCTATTACGGCGCGGAAAAGGTCATGCCCCACTACAACGTCATGGGTGTCGCCAAGGCAGCGCTGGAGGCCTCGGTCAAATACATGGCGATGGACCTCGGACCGCGCGGCATCCGCGTCAACGGCCTCTCCGCCGGACCGATGAAAACCCTCGCCGCCTCCGGCATAGGCGACTTCCGCTACATCCTGAAATGGAACGAATTCAACGCGCCGCTGCGCCGCAACGTTACCGCCCAGGACATCGGCAACGCCGGTCTCTACCTGCTCTCGGACCTCTCGTCCGGCGTCACCGGCGAAACCCATCACGTCGATGCCGGGTACCACGTCGTCGGCATGAAGGCCGAGGGTGCGCCGGACATCGACGTGCACACCGGCCGAAAACCCGCCGAAGGATAGCCGAACCGCCATGCCCCCTGCCGCGCAGATGCTTGCCCCCGCGGCGCGTTCCTATCGCGGAGCGATCACCAGACCCGACCGCTGGACAACCTGGGCCCCGAGGCCGGGCGACATTCTCGTCTGCACGCCCCCCAAGAGCGGCACGACCTGGACCCAGACCATCCTCTCGATGCTGGTTCACGGCGGGCCCGACCTGCCGGGCAAACTGCCGGTCCTGTCGCCCTGGATCGATGCCGACCTCGGCGTCCCGGCCGACGAGGTCTCCGCCGCACTCGCCGCCCAGCCAGGACGGCGCGTCGTCAAGACCCACACCCCGGCCGACGGTTTCCCGGTCTGGCAGGACGTGACGGTGATCGCGGTCTACCGCCATCCGCTGGACGTGTTCTTCTCGCTGCGAAGCCACATCGCCAACCGTTCGGGTCCGACCGGCGACAACCCCGTCGCCTGGCCACTTCCGGATGCAATCCGCGCGTTTGTCGCCAATGGCGCGGATCTGCGCGATTTCGACCGCGACTGCCTCGCGAACCTGGCGCTGCACCACGAACAGACCGTCCTTTCAGGCAGGCTGCCGGAACTCAGGCCGTTTCACTATGCCGACATGCTCAGGAACCCGCGCCATGCGGTCGCCGGTCTGGCGGCCGCCGCCGGAATCGATGCGGACGCGGCTTTGATCGACGCGGTGACCCAGGCCACCGCCTTCAGCGCAATGAAGGCAAAAGCCGCCGACTACGCACCCGTGGGTGGCACCGGTTTCTGGAAATCCGACGCGAACTTCTTCGACTCGGCCAGTTCGGAAAAATGGACCGGAAAGCTCACCCAGGACGACATCGCGCTTTATGAGGAAAGGCTCGCCGCCCTGATCCAGGACACCGAAGCACGCTCCTGGCTGGAGCACGGCGACGGATAAGGGCCGCCCGCACCCGCGCCTCCGACGAATTCTCCACCCGCCGCGCCCGCCGGGTATTCTCGCAGTCAAACACGCCGGACCGATGCCAATCTCCAACCTGCCTCAGGCGCCGGCTGACCGCCGCTTTCCGGCCGGATAATGGATCGTATTGCAAAACCGCACCGGCACCGGACCCGGATTGCGATACCCGTGCGGCTGATCCGCCGCGAATCTCACGCCCTCTCCGACCCGGCAGCGCTGCCAAACCCCCGCCACACCGATCTCCACTTCCCCCGACCCGGCAAACACATCCTCGACCACACCGCCGGCATGAGCCTCCGACCGGTGCTCCCATCCCGGCCCCAGGGTGATCTCGAACGTCTCCGTGCCAAATGCCGGGTCAAATGCAAACACCGTGCGATAGGCAAATCCGCCCTCGACCCGCCCCGCCTCCACCGGCCCCTCGACAAAGGCCGACAGCGGCAGCTCCAGCCCCCGCGCCAGCTTCCACAGCGTGGCAATCGTCGGCGAGGACTCCCCCCGCTCCACCTGGCCCAGCATTGCCTTGCTGACCCCGCTCAACGCCGCCAGCCCGGACAGGCTCAGCCCCCGCGCTGCCCGTATCGCCCGCAGGTTGGTCCCCACAACATCCTCTTGCATCTGCCTCCAGATCCGCTATGTGCGTTATAACGCACGATACCACAGCCCAAGCGCAGATCAAGGCCGCCCATGCCCCTGAAACTCTCCCACGTCGTCGCCGGGTTTGTCGCGGTCCTCGTCGGCTACACCAGTTCCGTCGCCATCATCTTCCAGGCCGCCGAAAGCCTCGGCGCGTCCGGGGTCGAGGCCAATTCCTGGATGCTCGCCCTCGGCCTGGGCATGGGGATCAGCGGCCTGCTCCTCTCGATCCGTTTCCGAATGCCGATTCTTACTGCCTGGTCCACCCCCGGCGCGGCGCTGCTCGCCTTCGGCACCGAGGGCGTCACCCTGGCTGAAGCGACCGGCGCCTTCCTCTTCTGCGCCCTGCTGCTGATCCTGACCGGCGTCACCGGCTGGTTCAACCGCCTGACCAGGATGATCCCCGCGCCGCTGGCCTCCGCCATGCTCGCCGGCATCCTGTTCCGGTTCGGCCTCGGCATCTTCACCTCAATTCCCGAACGACCCGCCCTCGTTCTGTCGATGTGCACCCTCTACCTGATCGGCAAACGCTGGTTCGGCCGCTTCACCATTCCCGCCGTGCTCGCCTGGGGTATTGCCTTCGCCATCTTCACCGGCGCAATCGCCCCCGGCTCCCTGCCACCCCTCGAACTCGCCAAACCGGAATTCGTCATGCCCGCCTGGTCTCTCCAGGTCCTGCTCGGCGTCGGCCTGCCGCTCTGGATCGTCACCATGACCTCGCAGAACATGCCCGGAACCGTCGTGCTGCGCGAGGCCGGCTACACGCCGCCGGTCAACGCCGCGCTCACCGTCACCGGCCTGACCACCCTCATCCTTGCGCCGTTCGGCGGCTACGCCTTCAACCTCGCGGCGATCACCATGGCGATCTGCACCGGTCCCGACGCCGATCCCAACCCGACCACCCGCTACAGGGCCGCCATCGTCGCCGGCATCCTCTACTGCCTCGTCGGCCTGTTCGGCGCGACGGTGGTCAGCCTGTTCCAGATCGCCCCGCGCGAACTCGTCCTCACCATCTCCGGCCTCGCGCTGCTCGGCGCCATCGCCTCCAGCCTGAACACCGCCATCAGCGACACGCAGAGCCGCGAGCCGGCGCTGATCACCTTCATGACCACCGCCTCCGGTCTCACCCTCTTCAATATCGGCGCCCCGTTCTGGGGCCTCGTCTTCGGCCTGGTCGCCGCCGCCCTGCTGCGCGCGCGACATTAAGGATTCAGGGTCCCGCGCCCGGTGAAACCCACGTCACGGAACCCCGAACGCAGACCAGGCGGGAGCCATCGCCCGCCAGGCGGACAAAGCAGGCATTCCACACTTCGTTTTGAAAGCCCGCGCAACTGTTAACTGCCGACCCTCAGAAACGACAGCAGCCGGCCAAGCGATACCTGCGGAATGGCAATCAATATCAGGAATGCCGACAACAGGGCGGCGCACAGGAAAGCGAGCGCGATCGCATGGACGGGCCCATCCGCCGCACGTTCGACAGCGGTGGCGAATACGAAGGCCACGACACTCGAGAGCGACGCAATGATTGAAGAACTGAGACCCGCCAGGTCTCCTAACGGACGCATTGCGAATGCGTTGAGATTGCCGAACAACAGGCCAAGGGAAAAGAAGCCGAACCATGCCAGCCCGAGCAGCAGCGCCAGAGGGGGATGGCCGTCCGTGAGCGCCGCAGCAATGAGCAGCGCCGCCCCGGACATGCCAAGAAAAACGAGGCCGGCCATGATGGGAGCCTCCATGCCGGTGCGGCGTACAAAACGCACATTCAGAAGTAATGCGACCCCGGTTCCCGTTGCAAGCAGTGCGAAAAACAGGGGCATCGACGCCGCCCGGTCATAAACCGTACCGAACAAATCCGCCACGACCGCGAAATAGGTCAGTTGCGCGCCAAAAACAAAGCCGGTGGCAATCACGACCGGGGTGACGTCCTTTCGCCGCAGCACCGCCTTTGAATTCGTCTTCAGCCGTCCGAACCGGAACGGTATGCGTTTCTCCCTTGGCAGCGTTTCTGGATGTCTCAGCCAAAGCCACCCGCCAAGCCCAAGCGCCAATCCAAAATAACCCCAGAAGACGCCCCGCCAACCGCCTGCTGCAGTAATGACCGCACCGATCGCGGGCGCTATCATCGGAACAAGGAGCAACAGGGTGAAAATAACGGACATGACCTGAGCCATTTCTGTTCCCGCATAGCGATCCCGGATCATCGCCCGCGTTCCGATCTTTGGCCCAGCCACGCCAACGCCCTGGAAAAAGCGGCCTGCAACAACAGCCCCGAGACTGTCGGCAGTGGCCGCCAAAACCGTGCCCGCGACAAAAACCGTCAGCCCCGCGACCACCGCCGGGCGCCTCCCCACCGCATCGCTCATCGGTCCGATGATCAGTTCACCAAATGCCATCCCAAACACAAACACCGTGATGATCTGGGGGGTGAAAAACGGGGGCGATGCGCCAAGCTCCGTCTCCATCAGGAGCATCGCGGGAAGCACCGCGTCAATTGCCAGGGCAGTCATCGCCGTAAGCGCAACGTACAGGGAAAAGCGTTCAATATTGTGCACCGGTCAACTCCGCGGGCTGCTCACGGCCTGGAACCGACCTGTGCGACGCTTACCGGTCATTCGGGAAAATTGCAGCATCGAACAGCAGCGGCTGAGAGCGGCCATCGAAATATCTCATTCCGCTGGCCGCGGAAACAACATACCGGCACCGCGGCAATTACCTCCGTGTCACATGCCGGGCGCCTAAGGTGCCCCGATCCCCAACCGGTCGAACGCCTCCGGTGGCGCATCACAGGCTGCCATCAGCTCCGCCATGATCCGCGTCATCCGCGCTTCCAGGGCCGCATCCTCCAGCGGTTCCACCTGACCCGGGTCGGTCAGCAGATCGAACAGCCGCGTCTCCGATTCCAGCAGCACCCCCGGCCCGTAGCTCGCATTCATCGGTGAAGTTTCAATCACCGGCACCTTCAGCAGCTTCGCCCCCTGGGTGAAGGAAAACCCGTCCGACAGCGTCGCCCCGGCCAGTTCCTCCGGCGTGAACATGGCAAAAATATGCGTCGGCATCAGCGTATACTGGTAAATCTCCTGGGTCTTCATGTCCGGCGGATAGCGGTGGTAGGTGTACCGCCCGTCCGCCACGTTCACCGCCGCACCGAAATAGCCGAACAGCGCCGCCTCGCGCCGCGCCTGCCCGGCAAGCTGCGCCGCCAGCGACATGCCCATGCAGTGCTCCATCGGCTGCTGACCGAACAGATCACAGAACGTCGCCGGCAGGTCGATCATCTGCGTCACCGCATCGCAGCGCGTCCCGGGTGCCGGCGCGCGCGGATCGTGGAAAAACAGCGGAATGCGGGCGATCTCCTCATACATGGTCATGCGGTTCTTGGCCCAGAAATCGTGCTCGCCGAGCAGGAACCCGTGATCCGTACCCACCACCAGCGCCGTATCCTCCCACATGTCATGTTCATCGAAGAAATCCAGCACCCGCCCCAGATGCCGGTCGCACATCCTGGCCAGCGCGTAGTAGTTCTCCCGCAACTCCTCCGCTTCCTCCGGCAGTTCGTCCACCCGCCCGTAGGTCGGCCAGTCCCGCGTGCCCTGGTTCCATTCCGGCTTTGAGCGGTAATGCCGGGGCACCTGAAACGGCTCGTGCGGATCGAACGTCTCGATCTGCAGGTACCAGTTGTCCGCCTCCCGGTTCTCCTCCAGAAACGCAATCCCGGCATCGAACACCTTTGTCGACGGAAAATCCGCCTCCCCGACAATCGCCGTCCGGTTCAGAATCGCCTGCGCCTGGTAGTTTCGCCGGGCGTGTGACACCTGCGCCGGGTGATACGCCCCCGACAGCGCCTGCCAGTCCGGCGCCACCTTCGCCTGCCAGCGGTCCCCTTCCTGGCCCCGGACGAAGTCATAGCTGTCGTACCGGTTGTGATAGGTCGCCCCGCCATCCTCGAAATAGTGAAAATGATCCGTCACCAGGTGGCTGTAGACATTGCCGGTCCGGTGCAGGTGATCGGGAAACGCCTGGTCGAACGGCTCCAGCGGCCCCCAGGACCGGTGCAGGAACCCCAGCCGCCCGGTCATCAGATCCCGCCGCGCCGGGGCACAGGGCATCGAACCGATGTAGTGACTGTCGAAGGTCACCGACCGCGCCGCCAGCCGGGCGAAATTCGGCGTTTCGATCCGTGTGCCGCCATACGGCGTCAGCGCCCTGCGGTTCAGGGAATCGAACATCACAAATACGGTCTTCATGCCTTTCCTCCCGGTTTTTGCCGATCCTGACGCGGCAGGCCGCTGCTGGCAACCACCCGCATGCCGCCGCCGCTTCCGTTGATATGGACGCGCCCCCGACGCCGCTGTATGGTCCGGCCACGTCGGACCCGGCCCGCCGGGGAGACGCGCAGCACAAGCAAACACTGGAACGCCGATGTCCGACCGCCTGCCACACGAAAAAGGCTTTCACGTCTCCTGGGACCAGATCCACCGCGACAGCCGCGCGCTGGCCTGGCGTCTCGACAAACACGGGCCGGGAGAGGACGGCGACTGGCACGCGGTGGTGGCGATCACCCGCGGCGGCATGGCCCCGGCGATGATCGTCGCCCGCGAGCTTGACATCCGCATGGTCGATACCATCAGCGTCAAGAGCTACGACAATCAGGACCAGTCCGACGCGGTGGTCCTGCAGGCCCCGAATGAGGAAATCATGAACGGCGACGGCACCGGCGTGCTGATCGTCGACGACCTCGTCGACAGCGGCAAGACCATCGAACTTGTGCGCACGCTCTACCCCAATGCGCATTACGCCACCGTCTACGCCAAACCGCACGGAAGGGCGATGGTCGACACCTTCATCACCGAAGTCAGCCAGGACACCTGGATCTTCTTTCCGTGGGACATGGCCCTGCAATACGTGCGTCCCTACCGGGGAGAGTGACCATTCCGCCGACCAGCGACCACCCGGGACAGGACCCGGTTTCCGGCCTTCCCGCCGCAGCCCGCCTGCGGCGCAGGCTGCACAGACTGTTCGAGGCCAGTCTGATCTTCAAGGCAGTCTTCGCCCTCGTCGAGACGCTTTCCGGCCTCACCCTCTACCTGACCGGCTCCGCGGCAATCGCAAGGACCGTCGGACGGCTGACCCTGCACGAACTCAGCGAGGACCCGGGCGACCATCTCGCCCTGCTGCTGCAAAAGGCCGCCGACAGCCTGTCGGTCGATTCCGGCCGGTTCTACGGCCTCTATCTGCTCAGCCACGGGCTGGTGAAGCTGCTCATGGTCATCGCCCTGCAACGGCGCGCGGCCTGGGCCTATCCCGCGTCGATGGGGGTTTTCGCCCTGTTCATCCTCTATCAGCTGTACCGGTACAGCCATACCGGTTCACCTTTCCTGCTCGCGCTCTCCGCATTCGACGTCCTGCTGATCTGGCTGATCTGGCGCGAATACCGCGACGCGATCCGCCCGGAATCCCGCTGACATGCCGCACCGGCGCCCCCTGTCCGGTTACCCGCGCCCCGGCCCGGCACCGGACCCGGGCAGACCATCGTGACCGGCCCGAAGCCAGGCAGCCGCCGGCCCGGCACCCGAAACCGGGTGGTCACCCAGCCGCGCGTGGCCCGGTGGCTGCACGACCTCTTCGAGGCCAGTCTCGCGGTCAAGGGATTCTTCGCCGGTGTCGAAATGCTGTTCGGCCTCGCGCTCTGGTTCATCGGCTCGGACCGGGTGGTGGCGCTCGCCAACCGGTTCAGCCTGCACGAACTCTCGCAGCTCAGCCCGGGGCTCTTCCTGCGCATTTTTTCCCACGCCACCGATGGCCTGTCGATCAACACCGTGCATTTCTACGCGATCTACCTGATGAGCCACGGCGTGATAAAACTCGCCATGGTGATCGCGCTGCAACTGCGCGCCATGTGGGCCTGGCCGGCATCAATGGCGCTGCTGGCGGCATTCATCTTCTACCAGATCCACCGCTATACCCTGACCGGTTCAAACACGCTGATCGCCCTCTCGCTGTTCGATGCGGTGATGATTCTGCTGATCTGGCGCGAATACCGGACCTCGGTCAGACCCCAGCCCGGCGGATCGTGACCCCCCATCGTGACGCCACGGTGACAATTCGCTCGACTTGTACGGCGATTTCATCGACGCTCGGAAAAAACCGCCACACGGAGGGATGGAGCAATGCCGGAGTATCAATACGTTTCCGCCGACGAGGTGCGCCGCGTCTGCGCCGATCTTGGCCTCAGCGACTGGACCGCGCCGGGCACCCGCAAGGTCACGCCGGAGGAGGCTGAAATCCTGTGCAGACTGGTCGGTGCAGAAACCCGTTTCATCCCGCTCGAAGGCTTCATGCAGGGACTTGAGGTCGAACTCGAACACGGCCACAAAACCCCCGACGCCAACGTCACCAACAACCATCCCGTACTCACCGCCCGCATCGTCCTCGCCCACCTGAAGGAGGGCCTCGACTACTACCCGCGCCTCGCGGTGATGGAACTGGAAATGGACCTCGACGCCGCCATCGCCGACGGCAACCCCGGCCGCGCCGCCAAGAAACGCCGCGAACTGGCCGAGGCCCGCATCAGACTAGAGAACGCGGTGTCCCACCCGCCGGCATAACCCGGCACGCCAAGGTCGCACGGGCGGTTTCCAAAACTCCGAAAATATGGTATGCAAATTCATCCGAGGTAGTGCATATCATGTCACTTGGTCGAATACTGCGCAGCATGCTGCTGGCAACACTGGCATCCGGCATCATAGTCACGACCGCGGGGGCCGTCACCACGACGCTCACGATGGACACCGACCCGGTCGATGAAGGCTGGAGGCTCATTAACAATGGCGGCAGCCATTCGGTTTCTGACGGAATCTTAAAAATTGATGCACCAAGCTACTACGAATTCTTGGCACCCGACTCGATCTGGAGGTATGCGGTGGACAATGACAGAGGCTGGGCCATAGAAACCCGCATGCGACGTGATCCTGCATCCGGCACTCCGCCGGAAATGTGGATTCAGGACACCAAACATTATTCACACCCGCAGTTCCTTTCGGATGGAATGAGGTTTACTTCCAACAGCGCATTCCAGGGTTTTGCCGCACTCGACACGTCGGTTTTTCACACGTACCTATTTGAGAGTCGTGGTGATCGTCTCGACGTTACAATTGACGGAAAGCTTGTCTTGATTCTGGATGATCCAAGGTCTTCCGGGGCCAGTTTCGTTTTCTTCTTCGGGAATGGCAAATCTGAATGGGACTACGTCAGTGTCACCACCAATGGCTTTCCGGTGCCAATTCCTGCAACCATCTGGCTAATGGGCATAGCCCTCGCGGGTCTTGCCGCTGCGGCCCGGCCCCGGAAAGGCCAATAGGCGCTCTGATGGCTCTCACCCCTGCCGTTTAAGTCGCAACGTCAACCCCCTCAGAACCAGCGGGCGCAGCCTCTCCAGGTCCGGTGCTTCCATCGAGTCTGGAAACAATGCATCACAAGCTCTGGGACAACCCGGCACGCCCAAGGTCGCGCCGACAGTTCTCAAAAGTCCGGAAATATGGTACATAGTAACCTCCAAGGGGAGGGCATGTCATTTCACTTGGTCGAATTTTGCGCTGCATGCTGCTGGCAACACTTGCATCCGGCATCGTAACTACAACCGCCGGGCGGTGACTACAATCCTGACGATTGACAAAGACCCGGTTGATGAGGGCTGGGGGCTTATAGAATATGGTGGCCATTCAGTTTCTGATGGGATTCTTAAGGTAACTGCAACGGGTGCCTACTAGTGCTTCGCGCCCGAGTCGATTTGGCAACGCCGTCAGCAATGCCCGCGGCTGGGCGATTGAAACCAGGATGCGCCGCGACCCAGTGTCGGTCGGCACCCCGTCCACGTGGATCTTTGACGGCAAACACTTCACGGCTCCGCTTTTTCGTGAAAACGGCCTTCAACTCGGATTTCCTGGCGCGTTTCGGACTTTCGTCGCGCTCGAGACGTCAGAATTTCACACCTATCGTTTCGAGGATAAGGGTGATCGGCTCGACGCATACGTCGATGGGACGAGGGTCGATGCGTATAACGTGCCGAAGTTATCAGATGCGTCTTTCGTATTCATGTTTGGCGATACAAATATGGGTCCCCGAGGCATTTCGGTCGCGGAATGGGATTATGTCAGTGTCACCACCGACATCGAACTGGCCCCGATCCCCCTGCCACCGACCTTCTGGCTGATGGGCGCGACCCTCGCCGGCCTCGCCGCAGCCGCCAGGCCCAGGAAAGGCCGCGCGGCGCTCTGACCTCTCACCCGAGCCGCTTTAGGTGATACGTCAGCGCCCGCAGCACCAGCGGGCGCAGCCGCTCTAGGTCCGGCACCTCCTCTGAGCCAAACAACACGGCCCGGTTGCCGTCGAACGTGAAATCCTCGGCAAACATCTCGCGAAATCCGCTGATGACCGTCGTCTGACAATGGGCATAGATCGCAAACCCGCCCTCCTTCGGCAGACCGAGCCGGATCGTCGACCCTGATTTCGTCTCCGGAGTCAGATACGCCGGCTGCCCCCATTTCAGCGTCTCTTCGATCCGTCCCACCCCCGGCGTCTCCGCAGCGACCTCGAAGATCAGCCGGCGCAGATCGAAAAGCCCGCCCCGCACGCTCTCCGGAACGGCATCGAACGCCGCTGCCACGTCGGGATTTTCAATCGGCGGTACTGCATGCTTCATCGCGTCACGGCCTCCGTACCCCACCTACCCTCTGCACCGCCCAAACGGCTACCGATTCTTCTTCGCCGGGGGCAGGTGCGCAAGCGTTATCCGGATCAGCGGGACCAGCCAGTCCGCATCGTCCCACCGGTCCGCCGGGACGACCATGCTCGGTTTTGCCCCGGCATAGGCGGGGATCAACTCCAGCTCCGGGGCTGCCGCCAGGCCCGCTTCGGTAGGCTTGAGGTGAAACCGGTCGGCGCAGACAACGCCGATGAAAACCCCGTCGCAATAGATCCCGTATTCACCGAACATCTTCCGGGCGCGCATCAGCCCCGCCGGTTCCAGCCGCTCCAGCAGCAGTTCAATCGTCCGCGGATCGCTTGCCATCCTTGCGTATTCCCTCCGTTAACGAATTCGCGAATCCCGGAAACTGTCGGTATCATCCGGGTATCGGAAGGGTACGGAAAGGGTATTCTCCCGCCACATGGTTAATGCGCCTGTTTGCGTCCCGTTCCGGTGCCGCCATCGGCGCTGCAAGAGACCGCGACAGAACCGGCCGGCGCATTCCGAACTATCGACAATGCCCCGGTATGACCGCTCTGCCGGCGCTTGCGATTCCCCCCGCATCATCCACCGGCTTCACAGCCGGAGATGCCGGAGACGGGGCGGGAAACCACGTCAATAAAGACAGCGCCACCTACGGGCACCCGTCGCCAACCAATTGATTTTCAAGGATTTGGTGCGGCTGAGAAGACTCGAACTTCCACGGGAGTTACCCCACAGCGACCTCAACGCTGCGCGTCTACCAATTCCGCCACAGCCGCACTTGACGGCCTGATAACAAACGCTTCAGGCCTCCACAAGGCCCGAAGCGCCGATTTTTCACAATCCTCAGTTCGCCGCCGCAGTGGCCCCCGGAAGAACAAAACCGCCCGAAACCGGCGCGGAAGCATCCTGCAGCACAGGCCCCGCCGAAACGCCCGTAGCAGACTGCACCGCCGCCTTCAGCAACTGCGTCCTCCCCGCCCCTCCGGTCGAGACCAGCGGGCTGGACCCGGATTCAAGCGACAGGATCGCCACCTCCAGCCACTCCATCCCGCGGTCGGTGCGCTTAGGTGCCGCGAACCCGTTAAGCAGATGATGTCCAAGCATTTCTCCGTATGCATCCTCCCCCAGACCGACGAGGACCATGGCCGATGCAAGCGCCAGTTCGGCATTGTCGGTCCGGTATCCGATGCCAAGACAGATCCGTGCATTGGCACTGAGCTGCGCCGGCGGAGCCCCGGTGGCGACGACAAAATCCTGCAGCGACGCCGCCGCTTCCGCGGGAGACTGCGACGCAATCCGCGCCTGATATTCGAACATGGTCGGCGCAAAGGCTTCGCACTGCTGCTGCATTTCCGCCATCGAGAAGCCCTGTACCGTCACGGCCAGGCTGTCCCCCTGCTCGATCGCGTAAGTACGGGCAAGACAGAACTGCTCATTCAGCGCCTGCTGCGGATCGGTCATCGATGCCGCGGTAATGAAACCACCGTTGCTGCCGGTCGACATGCTTACACGGTTGCAGTGACTGGCAATCGATACGCCCGTGGATTGCGCAAGAAAACTGGGAAGTTTGCTGCCCGCCGCCGCTTCGACGACCGGCGCAGCCGGGACCGGAACGGGAACCACGGCCGGCGCGGGTGTCGCTGCCGCTACCGGCTCCGTCTGCGGCGCAACTGCCGGAGGAGGCGGCGCGGCCGCTTCCTGGACCTGTGGCATTGCCGACCCGCCCATCTGTTCATCGCGATAGGCATGAAGCAGACCGCGCGGGCCCAAACCGCGCGCCGCAATCACCTGTGATACCTGCGGACCGCCGATGATCGCCCGCTGATAGGAGGACGTCAGAAAGGCCCGTTCGTATTCGGTAAGAGCCCCGGTCGCAGGATACCCCATGAACGCCTGGTACTGCGCGACTGCGGAACGTGAATTCCGGCCCATGATCCCGTCGGGAACCCCCGCTGGAAACCCAAAATAATTCAGGGATGTTTGGACTTCCCGGTTCTGCTGTCGTTCATAGGTGTTTACGGTCGGTCGCGGTGCTGCCTGCTTGCGCACCACGTATTTGGGTTTCTGGGCGTTGTTGACAATTGCCGATCCAACGATACCAGTCAGGATACCCGCAGCAAAATCCGCCCCGTCGGCGAAAGTCTTTTGCGGCATAGCCGTCGTGGCAAGCGCCATGGAAACAATTCCAGCCAATGCATTTTTCGTGAACATGTCAAACCTATCCCCGCTAAACTGCCTGTGGATGCCCTCCGTAACGCCGTTATGGTAGTTGATTCTCTAAGATGGACGAAGGACTTTCGAAACAATTGTCACATTCCGGCGCAGTCACACTCCCTGAATGGATCGTTTCAGCCGGTCAGGTGCCTTATTCAGAGGCATTGTCGGAAATGGATCGCCGGGTGTCGGAGATCCACGCGGGCAAAGCGTCCGAGCTTGTCTGGCTGTTGGAGCACCCGCCGCTTTACACCGCCGGCACCTCGGCAAACCCGAAGGATCTGCTGCAACCCGACCGCTTTCCTGTCCATCAAAGTCGCCGGGGCGGAGAATACACCTATCACGGGCCCGGACAGCGCGTCGCCTATGCCATGCTCGACCTCAACCTCCGGGGTCGCGACGTACGTGCGTATGTCCACAGGCTCGAGGAATGGATCATCCAGACGCTCGCGGAGTTTAACGTGAAGGGCGAGCGGCGCGCGGGGCGTGTCGGTGTCTGGGTCGTGCGCCCCGACAAACCCGCGCTGCCGGACGGATCGCCCGCAGAGGACAAGATCGCGGCGATCGGAGTGCGGATTCGCCGCTGGGTAACGTTTCACGGCATTGCAATAAACGTCGAACCGAACCTCGAACATTTCTCCGGCATCGTACCCTGCGGCATTGAGGGGTACGGGGTGACGAGCCTGGTTGATCTTGGCCTGCCCGTCACCATGGAAGACGTGGACGTCGCCCTGAAGCGGGCATTCGTCCAAGTGTTTGATACCCGCTAGCGCAGATCCGGCGGTGTGGCCTCGAACCTGAGGTCCGAAATCACCTGATCGAGTGCCACGACCTCGCTCTGTTTCTGCCCCAACCGGCGCACCGACACGGTCCGATCCTCAACTTCGCGCATACCGATTGCAAGAATCACAGGCACCTTGCCGAGGCTGTGTTCGCGAACCTTGTAATTGATCTTTTCGTTCCGATAGTCACCTTCCGCCCGCAGACCGGCCGCGCGCAGAGCGTCGACAACCTCTTCCGCGAAGCCGTTCGCATCCGAGACAATCGGCGCGACCACGATTTGGCGGGGTGCAAGCCAAAGCGGGAAATGCCCGGCGTGCTGTTCGATCAGAATGCCGATAAACCGCTCAAACGACCCCAGAATCGCCCGATGCAACATGTAGGGTCGATGTTTTGCACCATCCTCACCGACATATTCCGCACCGAGCCGTTCCGGCAGGTTGGGATCCACCTGAAAGGTGCCAAGCTGCCATTCCCGTCCGATCGCGTCGGTCAGCTTGAAATCCAGCTTCGGCGCATAAAATGCTCCCTCACCCGGATCGATCTCATAGGCATTGCCGGTCAGCCTGATTGCGTTTTCCAGTGCTGCTTCCATGCGGTCCCAGCTTTCCTCGGTTCCGACCCGTTTCTCCGGCCGGGTGCTCAGTTTAATGTCAAACTTCTCGAATCCGAGGTCTTTGTAGACGCTGGCCAGAAGATTGATGAACCGGGCACACTCCACCTCGAGTTGGGCATCGGTACAGAAAATATGTGCATCGTCCTGGGTGAAACCACGCACACGCATTAACCCGTGCAGAGACCCGGACGGCTCATAGCGGTTGCAGGAACCAAACTCCGCCATGCGCAACGGCAGATCCCGATAGGATTTCAAACCGTGGTTGTAGATCTGCACATGGCAGGGACAATTCATCGGTTTGAGCGCATTGATACGCTTTTCCCGGGCATGTTCCTCATCGACCTCAACGATGAACATATGCTCCTGGTAATTTTCCCAGTGACCGGACGCCTCCCACAATCTGCGGTCAACGACCTGCGGGGTATTCACCTCCACGTATCCGTCCGCCGTCTGACGGCGCCGCATGTAATCCTGCAGCACGGTATAGATCCGCCATCCATTCGGATGCCAGAACACCTGTCCCGGCGCTTCTTCCTGCATGTGGAAGAGGTTCATTTCCCGGCCAAGCTTACGATGGTCCCGGCGGGCCGCCTCCTCTATCCGGTGCAGGTAGGCTTTAAGTTCATCCTTCGTGCGAAACCCGACGCCGTAAATCCGCTGCAGCATCGGCCGATCGCTGTCACCTCGCCAATAGGCCCCCGCGACAGACATCAGCTTGAAGGCATCGGCCGGCACCTGACCGGTATGCGCAAGATGAGGCCCGCGGCAGAGATCCTGCCAGTCGCCGTGCCAGTACATCCTGATTGGCTGCCCTTCGGGGATCATGCCAACCAGTTCAACCTTATACGGTTCGCCCGTGCTTTCATAATGGGCAACCGCGCGCTCGCGCGACCAGACCTCGAAGCGCACCATGTCACGGGCGGCGATGATCTCGCGCATACGCTTCTCAATGCGTTCAAGATCATCGGGCGTGAACGGTTCTTCGCGATCGAAGTCGTAATACCAGCCGTTCGCGATGACCGGTCCAATCGTGACCTTTACGTCCGGCCAGATTTCCTGCACCGCACGCGCCATGATGTGCGCACAGTCGTGCCGAAACAGTTCGAGCGCTTCGGGTTCGTCCTTCGAAGTAATGATTGCAACCGCAGCGTCGGCCTCGATCGGTCGCGACAGATCCGAGAGCACGCCGTCTATCCGGCAGGCCAGCGCAGATTTGCTGAGGGATTTTGAGATTCGGGCTGCAACATCCCCACCGGTCGATCCGGCAGCAAACTCGAGGACAGCCCCATCGGGAAGTGTGATCGCAATGTTGCGGTCGGCGGCGGCTACTTCACTCAAGGTCGTGCTCCTATGGTTTTGGCGCCTACGAAACGCCCGGTTCTCAGGTGCGTCGGGTTTATTGATTGCGTGATCGCTGTCAAGAACAGTTGCCCGTCCAAACTCCGGTTGGTACGCCACCTGAATGGAATTTGACACGCTCCTTTCAGGTGACGGACGCAGGATCGCCTATCGCAGAAGCGCCGGCACCGGCGCAGGTATTGTCTTTCTGGGCGGTCTGCGGTCGGACATGACCGGGACCAAGGCGGCATTTCTGGAAGGCTGGGCGAAAGCACACCACCGACCGTTCCTGAGATTCGACTACACCGGCCATGGCGCGTCATCAGGCAGGTTTAACGACGGGTGCATCGGCGACTGGCTACGGGATGCGCAGGACACCATCTTTGCATTGACGGAGGGCCCGCAGGTGCTGGTCGGATCAAGCATGGGCGCCTGGATCGGTCTGCTCCTGGGCCGGCAGGTCGCAGAAAAGGTCGCAGGGTTCGTCGGCATTTCGTCCGCCCCGGACTTCACCGAAGTATCGATGTGGCGCGGCATGACCGAGCCTCAGCGCGCGCAACTCTTGTCCGAAGGTCACATCGCAGTCCCTTCGGAGTATTCCGATGCACCCTACCTAATAACCCGCCGTCTGATTGAGGATGGCCGGCGCCGCCGCGTATTGGCCGAACCCTTGCGACTTCCATTTGCCGTCAGGCTGCTTCACGGCACCTTGGACACGGTTGTGCCGACGGAAATTGCGGCCCGCCTCTTTGAGCATGCCGAGAGCCCGGACATCCAGCTGCTAATCGTAAAAGGATCAGATCATCGATTCAGTACCGACCGGGATCTGTCGTTGATTTCGAGGGCCGTAGCAGATGTCTCACCCGGTTAAGGTCCGCGGAAAAACCCACGGGCCTCTTCGGCACTGAACTGAGACGCGAGCTACGTCTCAGTTGTTCTCAAATAATACCGTTAGGAAGGATGAACCCTTACCGGCTGTGACCACGTGTCACGCAAAATCGAATCATCCAAACGACGACGTCAGACCGTCGCACTCAGGCGTTCGATTTCTTCTTTAATGTGCAGTTTCTTGAGCTTGAGTTTTTTTATACTGAGATCATCAGCAGCCGGCTGCCTTTGTTCGGTTTCAATAGCATCCGATAAGGCCTGGTGCTTTTTTCGAAGCTCAGTGAGATGGGAACCCGTGCTCATGCTTTTCCTCCAGTTTGGGTCGGAACAACCTCACAAGATAAGCACGGATTTACATTTCTGTCACGCCATCCTGGGACTGAATGTCAATAAAATGACTGATTTAAGTTGTGCGGGTTGAATCAGGTTGATGATGCCGCCTCCGGCGATCGCCAGCAGTCCGACAATCGTTGCAAAACCAAGAGTTTCGCCGAACCAGAGGAAGCCGACGGTCATTGCGGTCACAAGATTGAAATACAGAAAGGGAGCCAGTACCGAGGCATCGGCGCGCTGATACGCAGCGACGGTAAGAAAATGACAGACGGCGGAAACTGCGCCGAGGGAAACTGCGCCCATGATCAAAGCCGGTGTCAGCGCAGGCAAACCACCGCTCAAAGCAAACGGCATGATCAACCCTGCCCCCAGCAGGGACTGCACCGCCAGCGTCGACAGTGCATCCGTCTGCTGTGTTGCGCCACGGGTAGCCGCGAGGTAGGTGCCCAACAACCCTCCGCCGAGAAGCGAAAACAGGCTCCCCAGTTCAATACCCGCTTCGGGCTGTAGCAGGATAGCCGCGCCGATGAAACTGACCGCGGATCCAGCCAGCCTGGTTGCCGTCGCCGTCTCCTTCCAAACAACAATGCCAAGCAGACCGGAAATGATGGGCGCTATCAGGAAACCGCCGACGGCCTTTGCCATTGGGACCATACCCAGCGCCGTGATCAACGCCGTCATTGCGCCCATGATCAGTGCGGTTCGAAGCAGCTGCCCCATCCGATCCCCTTTCGGCACGACAATCCTGCGGCGGGTCATCTTCGCGATCGCCAGCGCGATCAGTCCGGCAGTCAGGTACCGCATGAAGGCAATCATCATTGGCGTGTGTTCGGTTGACAGCGTCTTGGCTACACCGTCAACGGCAGGAGTGAGAAGCATCGCCAAAATCAGGAACATCACACCAGTCTGCATCTCAAACTCCTCAAACTGCCGGTGATCGCACCGGGCGAACATGCACTTATTAATTGAGTATTAAGTACTAATACCACCATAGCGTGTATCGGGCAACAGTCCAGACAACTCGCGTAAAACTTTCATCGCTTCGTCTGTATAATCGCTATGGTCAGAAACGTGAGAAGTTCCTTTATGAACGGTTAATGGCGCCAGAAGGGTCATCGGACCGGAACTGCCCTTGACCGCCCGCACCAGAACTCGCCCGGCCGGACGTCCTGGGCGCGGGGCGAGCGGCAGAATTTCAATCGCGCCCGTCCTGCCTGACAGGCCGACAAGAAGATCCTGCAGCCGGTCGGCTTTCTGAATGAAGGTAATCCGGCCCCTTGGCCTCAAGCGGCGCAAACCGAAAGAAATCCAGTCACCGAGAACGCTCTCCCGTTCGCGATTGGCAGTATCCCGCCCCCGGTTTGGCGATGCAGTGGCACTGTGACCTGCGAAGTATGGTGGATTTGCGATCACCTGGTCGAACTGCAATGCCTTGAGGTCCGCAGGAGGCGCCAGCAGATGCCCGACATGCACCTTCACCGCAATACCGTTCGCGTCCGCGTTGCGCCGCGCCAAATCGGCATACTCCGGCTGCAATTCGAGACCGTGAAGTTCCAGTCCCTGAATCCGCCGTCCGAGACAAAGTGCCGCCGTACCCACGCCGCAGCCGAGGTCGAGGATCCTTTCCCCCGGCCTGGCCCGCACATATGCGGCAAGGAACACCGGATCGGTCGCCGCACGATAACCCTTCAGCGGCTGCAAAAGGGTGAGACGCCCTCCGGCAAAGGCATCACGACTCAATTCGTCCGGCGCGAAGCTCATGCCGGTACAATGTCATCCACGTCGTTGTCGCGCAGAACCGCGCGCGCGCGAAACGCATCCCTGTCTGCGACGACCACACGCCTTGGAAACAAACCAATACCGCCTTCGAGTATGCTCATGTGGACGTCCAGAACAAAGCAGTCTATATCCTCTGCCCGCAACAACGCAGTGCAAAAGGCGATGGCAGTCGGATCGGTAGTGCGCAGGATGTCTTTCATTGATACAAGCTTATTTCCGTTCCCATCCGAGGTCGAGAAGCAACCGCTATGAACATTCCCGAGCGGACGCCGAATCCGATTGAAATGCTGCAGTCGTCGCTGACCGACGAAATGGAACGCGTCAATGGTCTGATCCGTACCCGCATGCACAGCGACAGCGCTCCGCGCATTCCCCAGGTGACTGCCCATTTGGTCGAAGCCGGAGGCAAGCGTATCCGCCCGCTGCTGACCCTCGCAGCAGCAAAAATGTGCGGCTATACCGGCCCGTACCACATCCATCTCGCGGCGGCCGTGGAATTCATCCACACGGCGACACTCCTGCACGATGACGTCGTCGACGAAAGCAGCAAACGGCGCGGCCGGCCCACCGCCAACCTGCTCTGGGACAACAAATCGAGTGTGCTGGTAGGGGACTATCTGTTTGCCCGGTCGTTCAAACTCATGGTCGAAACCGGTTCGATCGAAGTTCTCGACATCCTCTCCAATGCCGCCGCTGTCATCGCCGAAGGCGAGGTTCTGCAAATGACCGCTGCGTCAAATCTCGCGACGACCCCGGAAACCTACCTGCGCGTGATCCGGGGCAAGACTGCGGCACTTTTCTCCGCCGCCTCGGAGGCAGGCGCGGTCATTGCCGGCGCGCCACCAGAGCACGTCCGCGCACTGGAATGCTTCGGCGACGCGCTTGGAATCAGCTTTCAGCTCACCGACGACCTGCTCGACTACGGTGGAAAAACAGCCGCACTGGGCAAGAATGTCGGCGACGACTTCCGCGAAGGAAAGATGTCCCTGCCGGTCATCCTTGCCGTCGCATCTTCGGATCGGTTCGAACGTGATTTCTGGGACAGAGTGATCGCCAAGGGTCGGCAGGAGGACGGGGATCTGGAACACGCCCAGTCGATCATGCTCAAACATGGCAGTCTCGACGCAACCCGGGTCGAGGCATTGGCCTATGCCACGCGGGCCCGCGAGGCCCTTTCCCCGCTCCCGCCTTCACCGATACGCCGCCACCTGGAAGACCTGACCGGTTTTGTCGTAGCCCGCATCGTCTGAACTCTCAGCCCACATCCGCGGCCCGGACCCACCAGCCCGGCCGCGCTGATGAAACGGCCCGGCGCGCCGCATCCGCTGTTTCCCGGTCGGCGAAGATGCCAAAGCATGTGGCTCCCGAACCCGACATCCGCGCCAGCAGACATCCGGGCCGGGATCTCAGTTCCGCGAGGACCTCGCCGATCACCGGACAGATTTCAATCGCCGGTTGCTCCAGGTCATTGCGCTGACAGGTGAGATAGCCGCACAGGTCCCTGACGTTGCGCAAACCCGCCAGCCCGCATAGCGGGGCATTGTCAGGGCATCCGAGACATCGGAATACGTCGCGTGTTGACAGAGGCACGCGAGGATTTGCCAGCACGATCGGGAACGGTGGCAGGTCCACCCCTTCCAGGAGGTCGCCGATACCCGACATTCGGGCTGATCGTCCTTCGAGACAAACCGGCACGTCAGCGCCCAATGACAGGATACTCCGGGCCGATGGCATCGGTCTGGACCATACCCGTGACAGAAGCCTGAGCGTTGCCGCTGCGTCAGCCGACCCTCCGCCGACCCCGCCTGCAACCGGGAGTTCCTTGTAAAGGGTGAGTGCACCTGGCAAGGCGGGTGCATCGAACAGCCGCGCAGCCTTCAATACAAGGTTGTCGGCAGTTTCCAACCCCTCCAACCACGTTCCGGCTATACTCAGTGACAACTCCGCGGCAGGACAATACTCGACGAGGTCACCAATGCGCGGGAAAACCACCAGGCTGTCGAGAAGATGATATCCGTCCGCGCGCCGCCCTGTCACGTGGAGCGCCAGGTTGATTTTGGCGGGGGCCGCCTCACTGTCGATCATGGGAAACCGAGATCAGCCTTTAGGGTCTTCCGGGCCGGCTTCCTCCGTCGCCTGATCCAGCCCAACCTCGAGTTTTCTGCGTAGCAGGTCCATATCGAGGTCCTCTGCCGGTCCGAACGACAGGGCGCGACGCCACTGAAACTCCGCCTCACGCTTTCGGCCAACCATCCAGAGAACATCGCCAAGATGATCGTTGATGATCGGATCGTCGGGTGTCAGTTCCACGGCCCTGAGCATATGCGGAACAGCTTCCTCATATCTACCAAGCCGATAGAGAACCCATCCCAGTGAGTCGGTGATGTAACCGTCGTCCGGCCGGCCCGCGACCGCAGTTTCGATCATGGTGAGCGCCTCGTCGAGGTTCTCCTGCTTCTCAACAAGTGAATACCCAAGATAGTTTAGCACCAGCGGTTGATCGGGAAGAAGTTCGAGAGCCTTGCGGAAATCTGCCTCGGCCCCGTTCCAGTCTCCGGACCGTTCATTTGCGATCCCCCGGGTATAGTACAGTATCCAGTGCAGCGGCTGCGGGTCCCCGATGAGGTCGATCGCCCTGCCGTAGGCAACTGCGGCTTGTGCGAACTCATCCGAATCCCGCAAGGCGTCGCCAAGCGCGGAATGCACTTCGATCCGGTCGGGGCGCGATACCGACAGTGCCTCCAAGGTTTCGATTCCTGCGGCTGCGTCGCCGGCAAGCCGCTGAGTGTTTGCCTTGCGTATGACCGCGGTGGCGTACCATGGCGATGTTTCCGGAATCATGGAGAGAGTCTGATCGGCCAGCTCGTACTGCCCCAGACCCTCCAGAATCTCTGCGGCAAGCAGCTGCGCTTCAAAGAGGTCCGGCTTGATGTGTGCGGCCAGCCTCGCGTGAACCAGAGCAATTCGGGAGGACTCATCCGTATCGAGTGCTTCGGCAAGAGTCAAAAATGCAATCGCTGCGCCGTTCTTCGCATTCGTTACCTGACGGAAACCAATTTCGTCGCCGTTCTCGATGCGATCGCGCAGATCGATCAGAGCGGCATCCGGCACGCCTCCCGCCAGCGCGTCGTTCAGAATGTTGAGCGCCTCGGTCTCGTTGCCCAACTGGCAGTAGATTTCCGCGTGGGCAATCAGTGCGCCACGGTTCAGGTGCAGAGGTCCGTCGGCATCACCGCTGATCAGTCGTTCCGCCGAAACAAAGTCTCCGGCCAGCGCCAGTGCAAGCGCCTTGTGATACTGCCCAAACGCCTTCAATGCCCCGTTTCCGGAAATGGTATCAAACCGTTTCTGAGCGGAGTCGAAGTCCTCCAGACCGACGTCGACCCAGCCCGACACCAGGCCCCGCAGCAGCGGATTAAGTGTGTGCCCGGCAGTCATGAGCATTTGGGCGCTGCCGTCAAAATCCCCCTGTGCAAGGGAATCGGAGAGTACGACCAGCAATCCGAGTTGGTTCTCAGGCACAAGTTCGAGCAACCGTTCCGCATATTTCCGCGCAGCGGGAACATCGCCGAGGGCTACGCTCATGACCGCCGCATTCTGCAGCAAACCGACGTTTTCCGGATCCGCTGCGAGAATTTCCGCATAATACTCTGACGCCGGCCGGAAATCGTCGCGGAAGTCCGCCTGCATCGCCGCAAGATACGATCCGGATGACGAAGCACCGGCAGCAGTCGCGCAAACCAATCCAACCCCAACCGTCACGACGAGGGCTCTGGCGGTCCTGGCGAAAATCATGAACACGGACAGTTCTCCAATTCGTTGCGACACCGGAGCCTATGCCCCGCACAAAGCCGTTGCAATCGTGACTTTCCCCACCAAAGGCGCCTGAAACATCACATATTCGGGTAATTGGGCCCGTCTCCGCCCTGTGGCGTGACCCAGGTGATGTTCTGCGTCGGATCCTTGATGTCGCAGGTCTTGCAGTGAACGCAGTTCTGAAAATTGATCTGGAACCGCGGGTTACCTCCATCTGCGTCACGAAGCACCTCGTACACCCCCGCCGGACAGTATCTCTGCGCAGGTTCGGCATAACGCGGCAGATTGATCCCAACCGGTATCTCCGCCATCTCCAGCGTCAGGTGCGCAGGCTGGTCCTCGGCGTGGTTCGTAAATGAAAACGCCACGTTCGTCAGACGGTCGAATGAGAGAACGCCATCAGGTCTCGGATAGGCGATCGACTCATACCTCTCTGCCCGGCCGGTCGCCTCCGCATCGGTTTTCCAGTGCCGAAGCGTACCAAAAAGCGAACGGTTGGCGAAAATCGAATTCCACCACATGTCAAATCCGCCCGCGACAAGGGACGCAACCAGACCGTAGTCGGACCAGATCGGCTTGACGTTGCGCACTGGCTTGAGGTCTGCCGCGATTGGACCGTTCAGGACCGATGCGGCGTAGGACGTCAGTTCATCGCCCGACCGCTGTGCGGCAATGGCTTCATGGGCCGCTTCAGCCGCGGCAATGCCTGAAAGCATTGCATTGTGGTTGCCCTTGATCCTCGGCACATTGACAAACCCTGCGGAACAGCCGAGCAGCGCCCCGCCAGGAAAGGTCAGTTTCGGGATCGACTGCCAGCCGCCCTCGGATATTGCCCGCGCGCCATAGGCAATCCTCTTGCCTCCGGTCAGCACATCGGAAAACAGATGGTGATGCTTGAGCCGCTGAAACTCCATGTACGGATTGAGGTATGGATTGCGGTAATTGAGATGCACCACCAAGCCGACATACACCTGATTGTCCTCGGCGTGATACATGAATGAACCGCCTCCGGCAGTGCCTCCGAGGGGCCAGCCCATCGTATGCGTGACCTGGCCGAGACGGTGGACCTCCGGCCGCACCTCCCAGATTTCCTTCATTCCGAGCCCGTATTTTTGCGGTTCCCGGCCCTCAGCAAGTCCAAACCGCTCGATCACCTGTTTCGAAAGACTGCCACGCACTCCCTCCGACAACAGGACGTACTTGCCCAGAAGCTCCATTCCCGGCTCGTAATTTGGTCCGGGCTTCCGGTCGGCATTGAGCCCGAACTCACCCGCCACCACCCCGGCGACCTCCCCGCCGTCACCATAAACGAGGGCGCTTGCCGCCATTCCAGGGAAAATTTCCACTCCCAGCGTTTCCGCCTGTTCCGCCAGCCACCGGCAGACATTGGCCATCGAAACGATGTAGTTACCGTGATTGCCCATAAGTTTCGGCATCGGCCAGTTGGGTATCCTGATATCGCCCTTCTCTCCGAGGAAATAGAACCTGTCGGAGGAAACCTCCGTCCTGACCGGCGCGTTCCCGCCTCGCCAATCCGGGACAAGGCTGTCGAGCCCCACAGGATCCAGCACAGCGCCTGACAGAATGTGTGCGCCAACTTCGGAACCCTTTTCCAGCACGACGACCGTCAGATCCGCGTCAAGCTGCTTGAGGCGGATTGCGGCTGACAGTCCGGCAGGACCGGCGCCGACGATAACGACATCGTACTCCATCGACTCGCGTACGATTTCTGTCATGCTGACTCCCCTGGCAAAAAACGCTCCGTTTGGGTAACGTATGCCTTGCCTGCCGGTCAATTGCACGAAGCCGTATTTCAGTCTGGCCGACCGGACTGCATCAGAAAATGCAAAAACGGTCCTTGCAGAGCGAAAAAAGGGTTAATACTGTTTCTTGCGTGCGAATAAGACTGCGCATGCCGGTCCGGGGCGTCTGCAACGGTCCGGTTTTGTTGTTTGCAGCCCCGGCGCAAGGAGAAAGAGACAAATATGGAAAAGATCCCCCTGACGGCAAAAGGGTTCGGAAAACTCGATGCGGAGCTTAAGCAGCTTAAATCCATCGAACGACCGGCAGTGATCAAGGCAATAGCCGAAGCACGCGAGCATGGGGACCTGAGTGAAAATGCCGAATACCACGCCGCCCGTGAAAAGCAGAGCTTCATCGAAGGTCGGGTGCGCGAACTGGAATCCATCCTCAGTCTGGCGGACGTAATCGATCCGAAGAAGCTGAGCGGATCGATCAAGTTCGGCGCGACCGTCAGGCTGGCAGACGAAAACACTGATGAGGAAAAAACCTATCAAATCGTCGGCGAAGCGGAAGCCCGGATCGAGGACGGTCTGCTGAACATCAAGTCACCGATCGCCAGGGCACTGATCGGCAAGGAAGAGGGCGACAGCGTTGAGGTCCGCACCCCCGGCGGGGTCAAATCCTACGAGATCCTCTCGGTCGAGTTCATCTAGCAATTTTGCGGGAACACCACGAAACAGGGAACGACGGATGATCGCAAGAACCAACGTACTCAGCCATCTTCCCCTCAGCCTGATCGGCATGTTCAGCGGCCCGCGCCGCGCCGCCGCCGTGGCCAGCGCGGTGTGGATTCTCGTCGTGATAACCTATGCGGTCGGTTTCCTCACGGTATCCGTCAGTACACAGACACGGGGAACCGTGTTCCTGGACGCAATGTTTTTTCTCGTCGCATTGGTCCTGCCGATCCTCCTCGTCTGGATCGCCGCGCGGCTGGCCGAAGAACTCCAGTTGCAAAAGGAGGTCGTGCTCGCCCTCGCGGAACTGACCACTCCACTTTCAGCCGAACTCTCCGCAACCAGGCAGGCTCTCGCCACGGTCGATCCGCAGGTCAGCACCGATCTGCAGAACACGGTTGCCGCGAACCAGGCACGGGAAATCGCCGACATTGCCTCCCGTGTGTCGCGGCTCCAGGCCAGTATCGACCGCATTGCCCGTGAGTTGCAGACTCCCCAGTCGAACAACCCACGGCCGCCGGCTCCCGGCGATGAGCCCGAAGCCGAAGCTCCGCGCGGGGCTCCATCCAAAATCGAGGCGCCGAACCCCGGGACCAAACCTGCACCCGACCAGCCCGACCTTCCGCTCCGGACCACCAACGTCTCCGAGCGGCCCGAATGGAACGAACTCGTGCGCGCTCTCGATTTTCCCAAGGACGACCAGGATTTCGAAGGGTTTCGCGCGCTTCAGTCGGTTCTGAAATACCCGCCACTGGCGCAGCTGCTGCAGTCAGCCGAAGATGTCCTGACCCTCCTGTCGCAGGAGGGCGTCTACATGGATGAAATCGCTGTCGACGAGGTCGACCCGGATCACTGGCGCAGGTTCTTTTGCGGGGCACGCGGCAGTTCCGTCGAAGGTGCCAACCGGGTCAGAGACCCGCATGCAATCGAACAGGCGGGCACCCTTCTGCGAACCGACCCGATTTTTCGTGATGCGGCGATGTTTTTCCAGCAACGGTTCAACCAGGCATTGTCCGGTATCGTCCCTGACGCCGGTGATCGCGAGATTCTCGATATTTCAAACACCCGGTCCGGTCGCGCGTTTATGCTTCTTTCCGGCGTGGGCGGCGCATTCACCGACTGACTCCTAAAGGCCAAACACCGAAAACGGCAGGTAATCCACCGGATCACCAGGGTGAATCTGCTGCGCATCATCTCCCAGTTCCACCAGGCCATCCGCCCAGCTCAAACCGGAAATCCGGCCGGAGCCCTCTGAGCGGAACACTTCTACTGCACCGTCCGCCGTCAGCCTTGCACGCAGATATTCGCGGCGCCCCCGTTTCTTGGTTTTACTGAACGCGGCCGGCAGCTTCGATGCAACCGGCAGGCTCCATTCCGCGCCGGCCAGTCGCCGCAACGCAGGCCGCGCAAAGACAAGAGTGCAGACAAATGCCGCCACCGGATTGCCCGGCAACCCAAATACCGGAACGCCGCGCCATGTTCCCAGCGCCAGCGGGCGTCCAGGCTTGACGGCAATTCGCCAGATATCGAGCGTTCCGCGGTCCCGCAGCACCCGCGATATGTGGTCCTCCTCCCCCGCCGACGCTCCACCGCTCGTCAGAACAACATCTACCGCCTCTGCCGCCAGATCCAGGACACGGACAATCTCCCTGGCGTCATCCGCCGAATGGCCCAGATCGACCGGGTTCATTTCCCATGTGCGGACAATGTCGAGAAGCATCGGACGGTTGGCGTCATGGGTCTGATGCGGGTGTGCCGCCTGGCCCGCAGGAACGATCTCGTCTCCGGTTGACAGCACGCCGACCCGCAGCCGCCGGAATACCGTCATTTCGCCGACACCGGTGGCCGCAGCGAGAGCCAGGTCCTGTGACCGCACCTTATGCCCTGCCGCAAAAAGTTCCGCCCCCGGTTGCCGGTCTTCTCCGGCGCTGCGTGTATTGCTTCCCGCCCGCACGGCGCCGTCAAACCGGACCGCGCCGTCCCGAATGGAAACGTCTTCGTCCAGGACCACCGTATCCACACCGTCGGGCAGCAGCGCGCCTGTGAGAATCCGAACGGCCTTTCCGGTTGGCACCACCCCTCCGAACGGCGCACCGGCTGCTGATCTGCCCTCTACCAGCGGCAGTTCCGCCGTGTCTCCACTCAGCGACGCGTGCAGGAATCCGTAGCCGTCAACGGCGGAATTGGCGGCAGGGGGATTGGCCCGGCGCGCCCTCACCTTCTCGGCGACGATCCGGCCTCCACAGTCTGCGACTGCCATCCGTTCGGTGCCGACGACCGGTTCCAGACCGCTGCGCAGCCGCGCCAGCGCGCTGTCCACCGGCACCCAGTTTACACCGGGCGGAAGGGCGAAACAGTCGTTCCTGAGATCGGCCATCAGATCAGTCCGACCCTGGACAGAATGAACTGCGAGATCCCGTCCACGTCGTCCAGGTCAAATACAGGCAGAGCCAGTCCCGGAAGCGGGCCGTCCGAAGCGACCGCTTCAATCGACCCGTCACCGTTTGCGATCAGATCCTGTCCGGTGGCGATCCTTCGCGCTTCCAGTTTCGGATGCCGGTCACGCTTGAAGCCCTCGACCAGCACCAGATCCACCGGAGCGATTGACGCGCAAAGTTCCTCCAGCGAAGGCTCCGGCGCGTCCCGAAGCTCGGTCATCAGCGCCCAGCGCCTGGCGGATGATACCAGAACCTGCGATGCCCCTGCCTCCCGATGCCTGTGGCTGTCCTTCCCGGGCCGGTCGACATCAAAGTCGTGATGCGCATGTTTGATGGTGGAAACGGAAAACCCTCGCTCCGTCATGTTTCGGACGAGTTTTTCGACCAGGGTTGTCTTGCCGGAATTCTTCCAGCCGGTGACACCGTAAAGCCTCATGCCTCCCGCGCCTCCAGCATGGCACGCGCGGTCCGAAGATCTTCGGGGGTGTTAACGTTGAAAAATGGCTCCGGCGACCGGTCATGGAATATTGCCTTCGCGCACCCCACCGGTCCAGTGAACTCCACCACCTTTCTCACTCCGCCCGCCAGCGCGTATCGCAGCGCCGCGCGCACTTCGACAGGCCACCATCCAAACGTGGGATGACGGTCCAGGCCGCCACCGTCGCGCGGCGTCATCGCCATCGCCAAAGGCATCCGACCGGCCACAGCCGCCGCCTCAAGCGCCACGACAAGGTCGGAGGGAAAAAACGGCGTGTCCGCAGCCGCCGTAACCATGTGCTCAAACCCCCGTTCCGCCGCCCAGTCCAGCCCGGCCAAAACCCCGGCCAAAGGGCCGGCGTAACAATCGATACCATCCGCGACCACCGGGTATCCATAATCCGCGAACCGGCTCGGGTCTCCATTGGCATTCAAAACCACCGATGCAACCTGCGGACGCAACCGCTCCGTCACATGACTTAACACGGTACCGCGACCCAGGGGCAGCAGACACTTGTCCCCGCCCCCCATGCGGGTAGACCGGCCACCGGCCAGTACCAGTCCCACCACGCCCCGCCTGTCCGTCACGGCCATGTCGTCCCTTTTCGACCTTTGCGCACAGGGAACGCACACGAAAAGGTCTGCCTGCCATACCAGAGCCAGTCCCCGCGGCTTCGCTGATCGCTTGCTGTCATCGCCCGCCTTTCCGCCCCGGCACGTCTGATTCTCCGTCATCCGCCGACGGATCACCGTCCCACACCAGCCGTTCTGCTCCGGAAAGACAGACGAAACGCCGACCGCGCATGCGCCCTATCAGCGTAAGCCCGACCTGCCGGGCAATCTCCACGCCCCAGGCGGTGAAGCCCGACCGGCTGGCCAGCGACGGAATACCCATCATGGCCGTCTTGATCACCATTTCAGATGTCAAACGCCCCGTCGTGTAAAGCATCAGACCCGAGGGAGCCGTGCCGGACATCACCATCCATCCTGCGATTTTGTCGACTGCATTGTGCCGCCCCACGTCCTCCATGTAGACCAGCGGATCCGCTCCGCGACAAAGAACGGTACCATGGATCGCCCCCGCCTCCAGATACAGACTGGGCGTGGTGTTGATCCTCCGCGCCAGCGCCTGAAGGTCGGAGATGCGCAGACTCCCGCCACACAGCTGCAGCCCCTCCAGCCCCTCCATCACATCGCCAAAAACCGTGCCAACGGCACAGCCGGATGTGCGGGTCTTCTTCTTCAGCTTCTCTTCGTAATCTGTCTCGCGCGTCGTCCGCACCACGACGGTTTCAAGCTCCTCGTCATAATCGACCGCGATAATTTCATCGTCCGCCAGCAACATCCCCTGATTTCTGAGATATCCAACGGCAAGATAATCCGGATAGTCTCCGATCGTCATCGCGGTCACGATTTCCTGACGGTTGAGGTAAATCGTCAACGGACGTTCCTCAACAACACGCGTCGACCGCGTGGTCCCGTCCTGATCCACTCCGTCGACCTCACGCGTAAGCCGCGGTGCCGCGGGATCGGGTGCGATCAAAAGGGCATGGCTCATTCCCGGAACATCCTTCTTGCGGCACGTATCGCTCACACGTTAGACGAGGCCGGTGGCCAGGAACAGAGCCGAGAGACCAGGAAAACCATGACAACACGGCCCGCGCGGTCCGCTGTCCTGACCGGGATGCGGGACTGCATACCCTTCACCCTGGTCATCATGCCGTTCGCCCTGCTGTTTGGCGTCCTGTCAAACGAGGCAGGCTGGGACCTGCTCCAGACCTTCTTCATGAGCGTCGTGGTGATCGCCGGCGCCTCACAGTTCGCGGCCCTGCAGCTTCTGCAGGAAAACGCGCACTTCCTGGTGATCGTACTGACGGGTCTTGCAGTCAACCTGCGCATGGCCATGTATTCCGCCTCCATCGCGCAACACCTCGGTGGGGCGCCACTCTGGCAGCGTGCAATTGCCGCCTACGGCCTGACAGATCAGACCTACGGCATCACAATAAACCGCTTCACCATGTTCCCCGAAACCCCCACTCCACAAAAAATGGCGTATTTTTTCGGCGCCATGGCCGTAATCTGCCCGACCTGGTATGCTCTCAGCCTGGTCGGCGCCGTCGCCGGCCAGGCGATTCCGCCCGAGTACGCGCTGGATTTTGCCGCCCCCATCACATTCATCGCGCTTTTCGCTCCGGCCCTGCGCAGCCTTCCCCACGTGGCGGCGGCCTTGGTGTCCATCGTCATTTCGCTGCTCTTTGCGTGGCTGCCCTACAACCTTTGGATGCTGCTGGCGGCGGCGCTGGCCATGGGGACCGGCGCCCTGCTCGAATATCGGCTTGAACGGAGGCGCGGATGACCGACCTCAAAATCTGGTTCGTGATACTTTGCCTCGGGATCGGCACCTACCTGATCCGATTTTCGTTTGTCGGCATCATGGGCGCGCGTCCGCTTCCGGGATGGCTCGTTCGCATGCTCCGGTTCGTGCCTGTTGCCGTCCTGCCGGCACTGACTGCACCGCTCGCTGTCTGGCCCGCTGCCACGGGCGGCGAAACCGACCCCGCACGGATTGCGGCCGCCGCGGCGGCGCTCGCCGTCGGTGCCTGGCGCAGAAACGTCATTCTCTCGGTATTCTGCGGTCTCTGTGTCCTCTACCTGATGCTTTGGCTGCGGACATAGACCAGCCGACCGGCCTACGCAGACGCGCCTTCCGGCCGCGGGCAACGACAATACCAAACGGGGAGCGGGTCACCCCGCTCCCCGTTGGCAATCTTTCGGTGCCATGCTTCCTCCGCCCGTCGAAGGAACTGTAATTTCAGGCGGCGCCGGAATTGTTCTTCAGCAGATCGCGGATCTCGACCAGGATTTCGGCCTCGGACTGTTTTGCCGCCTCCTCGGCAACTTCTTCCTTCTTGATCGCCGCATCCTTGATCCGGTTGACCATCTTGACCAGCAGGAAGACGACCCACGCGACGATCAGAAAATTGATCAGTGCGGTAATGAAGTTTCCGTAGGCGAACATCGCGGCATCATCACCTTCGCCGAGGCGGACGCCCATGCCGGAGAAATCTATCCCGCCGGTGAAGAGGCTGATGATCGGGTTGATCATGTCATCGACCAGCGAAGTGACGATTGCGGTGAACGCCGCACCGATGATGATCC
>JAUIHM010000021.1 GCA_030432315.1 Alphaproteobacteria bacterium
CGCCCCCTCCATCCGCGCACCGCTGAGGTCCGCCCCCTCCATCCGCGCCCCTCTGAGGACCGCCCCCTCCATCCGCGCACCGCTGAGGTCCGCCGCCACCAGGGCGGCGCCGGTGAGGTCCGCGTCCCGAAGGTCTTTGCCGGTCAGTGTCAGGGAGGGCAACGTGTCGCGCAGGCTGCGCCGTTCCGCGAGCCAGTCCTGATCAAAGCGTTCGTCAAGAGCGGCGAAATAGGCGTCACAGGTTGTGTATTCGGTGGATGGGTTGTCGCGACAGTATATTTTGCGTGCCGTTGCGACGTGGGACGGTTGTGCGCGGTCGGGGTCGGGGCGGTGGTCGCAAACGGAACCGGCGAGCCCCTCGCGGCGGCACCAGGTTTCGCGGAACGCCATGCGGGCGATGTCAAAGTCGCGCCAGTCGGCGGGCAGGGGAACGAGTTGCTGGTCGGCCAGCCGGGTCGGGGCCAGGTCTTCGCGGTGGGTCTTTGGCAGCCACCAGGGCAGGTCGGCGATGCGGTTTTCCTCTATTATCTCCGGCGGCAGGTATTCACCGTATTCGTCGAGGCAATCGTCGTGGGTGCCGGGATCGCAAACGCGGAAGGGGTTTTCGGTGTCGTCGGGGTAGTACCACGCAATGAAACGCCGGGCGTAGTGTTCGAGGCCGCCTTCGGTGGCACGCCAGCTTTGCACGGACAGGGTCGCGAAGAGGATGATGGCGCCGGTCAGGAAGGTTGCCCAGTGCCAGCCGGTGAGGGTGCGGTGCCGGAGTTGGAAGATCGCCCAGGCGGCGCTTGCGACCATGGTCAGGAGCGCGAAGAAGAGGCAGAGGGCGATCAGCAGGGTGAGCCATTCGTCGTGGGCCGCGGTTGAACTGCGCCAGAAGGCATAGAGGACGGCGGGGCCGGCGAACCAGACGAGCAGCAGGGTCACGAAGGCCGCGAGCCAGCGCAGCGGCTGCCAGGGAAGTGCACCGTTGCCTTTGACAAGGCAGGCGATGTCGTTGGCGAGCCAGGGGTGGATCAGGTGTCCAAGCGGGGTGGTTTCGTTGCGGTCTTTGTCCACTTGGATGTTGGGAGGCATCGCGCCGATGGCGCTCCAGAGTTTCAGCAAGAACAGGTGGAGATAGACATAGAGCGCCGCGCCGAGGATCGGGGCGAAGATGAAGAAGGAGGCGGTGGGGATGGAGACGTTGACGAGGGGGAGTTGGGTTTGGCGGGAAGGGACGAAGAAATCGGCGTCGGTTACGCCAAGCAGGGTGACGAAGATGAAGGCGAGATAGGCGAGCAGGCCGATCCAGGAGGTTCGGGCGAGGGCGGAGATTTCGTTGATGCGGGCGATCTGGCGTTGGGTGCGGTCGTCCATGAGGGCTCAACGGGTTGGGGCAGTTGGGGGATTGTAGCATGGGTGGGGCGTTTTCGGCCGCATTTTGTCGATGCAGGCGGACGGTGTCCGGCCACGGAGAGGTCGAAGCGCCCGCGTCGTGCGGGAGGCACGCCTTTGGCGTGACGGGGAGGCCGTGCACTGTCGGGGCTTCGTCCGGGGCGGCAGGTTGGGGCGTGGTTGAGATGCGGCGAACGCCTGTTTGGTAATTGCTGTGGGTCAATCCCGAAACGGTGAGCGGGCCGGGTGGGGGCGTGGATGCAAGTCGTCTTGCCATTGGCGGGGGCGGGCGCTAGGGTCCGCGCGATTTTGCGGGTGGCCTGCCGGGCCGGTCCGTATGGGTTTCGTGCTGCCGGGGCGACGGGTCCGGGGCGGCTGTCAGAAGGATAAGACATGTTTGTAACACCAGCCTATGCCCAGGCCGCCGGTGGCGCCGCCGCCGGACTGACCAGCTTCGTGCCGATCATCCTGATCTTCGTGATCATGTATTTCCTGATGATCCGGCCGCAGCAGAAGAAGGTGAAGGCGCACCGGGCGATGATCGAGGCGGTGCGGCGCGGTGACCAGGTGGTGACCCAGGGCGGGCTGATCGGCAAGGTGGTCAAGGTCGCGGACACCGAGGTCGAGGTCGAGATTGCCACCGGCGTCAAGGTCAAGGTGGTCAAGGCGACCCTGGCCCAGGTTCTGAGCAAGACCGAGCCGGCTGAAGGCTGATACGTCCGGCCCGCCGGGGCGGGCCGCTGCAAGGCAGGTATTCCATGATGCATTTTCCCCTGTGGAAGAAACTCTCGGTCGGGCTGGTGTGCCTGCTGGGGTTGCTTCTGGCATTTCCCAACCTGTTTTACAGCCGGGTCGAGCAGGCCAATGACGCGCGGGCGCTGATCGAGGCCGGGCAGACCGGGCCGGAGATCGAGGCGCAGGCGGGGCTGTGGCCGTCGTTCCTGCCTTCGGGTCTGGTCAATCTCGGCCTGGACCTGCGCGGCGGCGCGCATGTGCTGGTCGAGGTGCGGGTGGCGGATGTCTATGCCGAGCGGCTCGAGGGGCTGTGGCCGGAACTGCGGGACCGCCTGCGCGACGAGCGGGACGCGGTGGGCACGGTGCGGCGCGAGGACGGGCCGGAGGACGAGTTGCGGGTTCGGATCGGCAATCCGGCGGCGATGGAGGTGGCGCAGGCGGCGCTGCGAGACGTGTCCCAACCGGTGGTGTCGCTGACCGGCGCCGGGTCGCGGGATTTCGTCGGATCGGTCGACGGCGACGTGCTGGTGGTGAAACTGTCGGAGGCGGAGCAGCAGGCGGTCGATGAGCGCACGATGCAGCAGAGCCTCGAGATCATCCGCCGCAGGGTTGACGAGACAGGCACCCGGGAACCGACGATCCAGCGTCAGGGTGCGGACCGGATCCTCGTCCAGGTGCCCGGGATCGGCTCGGCGGAGGAACTGCTGGCGGTGATCGGCCAGACGGCGAAGCTGTCGTTCCATCCGGTGGTGCGGCGGGCGTCAAGCGCCACGGTCGAAGCGGGGCTGGACGAGCTGGTGCTGCCGTCGCTCGACGAGCCGAACACCTGGTATGTGGTCGAGCGGCGGGCGGTGGTGACCGGCGAGCAGCTGGTCGACAGCCAGCCGAGTTTCGACCAGAACGGCCGTCCGGCGGTGAATTTCCGCTTCAACGCCGGTGGCGGTGCTGCGTTCGGTGCCTATACGGCGCAGAACATCGGCAAGCCCTTTGCCATCGTGCTCGACAACGAGGTGATTTCGGCGCCGGTGATCCAGAGCCACATTGCCGGCGGATCGGGGATCATCACCGGGAATTTCGATGTCGAGGAGAGCACGCGGCTGGCGATCCTGCTCAGGGCCGGGGCGCTGCCGGCGAAGATCGACGTGCTGGAACAGCGGACCATCGGCCCGGAACTGGGTCAGGATTCGATCGAGGCCGGGCGGATCGCCGCGGTGGTGGCGATGCTCGCGGTTCTGGTGTTCATGGCGCTGAGCTACGGGCTGTTCGGGGTGATGGCCGACATCGCGCTGATGTTCAACATCGCGCTGATTTTCGCGCTGCTCAGTACCATCGGCGCGACACTGACCCTGCCGGGGATTGCCGGGCTGGTGTTGACGATCGGGATGGCGGTGGATGCCAACGTGCTGATTTTCGAGCGGATCCGCGAGGAACTGAAAGCCGGGCGCGGACCGTCGCGGGCGATCGACCAGGGGTATGAGAAGGCGTTTTCCGCGATTCTTGATGCGAATGTCACCACGCTGATCGCGGCGGTGATCCTGTTTGTCATCGGCTCGGGGCCGGTGCGGGGCTTCGCGGTGACGCTGGGGCTCGGGATCGTGACTTCGGTGTTCACGGCGATGTATGTGACGCGGGTTCTGGTGGCGATCTGGTTTGAACGCCGGCGTCCGAAAACGATCACGGTTTGAGGGAGGGCGGAACATGCGGCTGAAACTGGTTCCCGACGACACGCACATCGACTTTTTCCGGTTCGGAAAGGTGGCGCTGGCGGTATCGGGCGCGGCGATGGTCGCGTCGCTGGTTGCCTTCCTCGTTCTCGGGCTCAATTTCGGCATTGATTTCAAGGGTGGTACGCTGATCATGGCGGAAACGCCGCAGGCGCAGCCGGTGGCGGATTTCCGGCAGGTGCTGAATGATCTCAATGTCGGCGAGGTCGGCGTCACCGAGGTGTCCGATCCGGGCAATACCGCGCGCAACGCGGTGCTGATGCGCATCGGCATCACCGACGAGGATGCCGATGTTCAGGCCGCGCTGGTGACGCGGGTTCAGGATGCCCTCAATGCGGCATTTCCCGGCATTTCCTATCTCCAGGTTGACAATGTCGGTGCCAAGGTGTCGGGCGAGCTGGTGCGCGCGGGTATTCTGGCAATCGTCGCGGCGATCGGCGCGATCCTGTTTTACATCTGGCTGCGGTTCGAGTGGCAGTTTTCCGTCGCTGCCGTGGCGGCGCTGGTGCATGACGTGGTGCTGACCATCGGTGTGTTCAGCCTGTTCCAGATCGAGTTCAACCTGTCGATCATTGCCGCGATCCTGACCATCGTCGGCTATTCGCTCAACGACACGGTGATCGTGTTCGACCGGGTGCGGGAAAATCTGCGCAAATACAAGAAGCGGCCGCTGGTCGAGGTGCTCAACCTGTCGATCAACGAGACGCTGTCGCGGACGCTGATGACGTCGGGCACGACGCTGATCGCGCTGTTCGCGCTGTTCTATCTCGGCGGGTCGGTGATCCACGGTTTCACCTTCGCGATGATCTGGGGCATTTTCGTCGGCACCTATTCGTCGATCTGGATCGCGTCGATGCTGCTGCTGCGGTTCGGGGTGAAGCGGGACTGGACCAAGACGGACGGCGGGCCGGGAACCCAGTTCGCGGATGTAAAGGCGTAGGGCGGAGAACAGGGCGTCGGACGGTCCACGCGGCTGACCGGAAATGCCTGCCTGGGGTCGACCTTCGGTAGGGAGACGGTCGCTTCACCCGTTTTGCCGCATCGCGGGTCTGCCGGTCAGGCGTGGCGTGGAATAGACCGTCGCGACGGAGGTCGTTCTCAGGGAGCCGGGCTGGGCTGAGCAGGCGGTGGGGTGCTTGGATGCGTCGTTCCGGAGGCGGCGATTTTGGCTGCGGAACGGCGTCCATGTTGCACCCTCGGTGCATTCGCGCTATCCGGCGCCATACCTGAACGCCGGGTTCACGGCGCTGGTTTCCTGAGAGTTTCAATGATGGGTCTGATGTCTTTTGCCGGCTGGGAGCAGCGGCTGAAATCCGTTGCCTTTGCTCTGGGCCTTGGCAGCGTGGTTTGCGTGGTGCAGGGATGGCAGCTTGCGGCGATGGGTCTCAGCCTGCCGTTCTGCCTGATCTGGGTCTATTGTGGCTGGCTGCGGACCGAGCCGCAGCTGAAGAACATCAACATTATTTTCGCGGCGCTTTATGTGTATGGCATTGGTCGGTATTTCATCCTGAACGGGTGATGCGCGGGCTGCCGTGCCCTCGGCGGCGTCAGTTCCGCAGCAGGCGACGGGAAAGACGTTTTTGCTTGAAAGAAACCAATAAACTGGTTATATGGGCGTAATGAACACTCTGAGTCCCACCGCCCGTTCGCTTGCCGCACTTGGCCATGACGCCAGGCTTGGCATTTTCCGTCTGCTGGTCCGGGCGGGGAAGGAAGGTCTGACGGTCGGGCAGATTGCGAACGAACTGGATCTCGCGGCGTCGACCCTGGCGCATCATTTGCGGACCCTGGTCGATGCGGGTCTGGTTGCCCAGGAAAAGCAGGGGCGCGAAGTGGTGAGCCGGGTGGATTTTGACGAGATGAACAGAATTCTCGCGTTCCTGACTGCGGAATGCTGTTCGGGCGTGGTGCTGAAACAGGCGGAACCGGCTGGATGACTTCCGTATTCGTAACCAAAGAAACCATAAAACCGGGTATTACGAAATGACATTTGCAGACGCATTCGCAAGGGGTTCCGTCACCCGTTTGGCGCTGAACCGGCAACGGGTCTGGCTGGCGTCCGGGGCGGTTCTGGCGGCGGTGGCGCTGGTTTCACCGCATCAGGCGGTAGAGAGTTTCCTGTTCGCGGCGGATGCCCTCGCCGGAACCGCGCCGTTCCTGATCCTGTCGATTCTGATTGCAGCCTGGGCGGGGGCGACCGGGGCGGATGCGCTAGTTGCCCGCGCCTTTACCGGATCGCCGCTGCTGATGATCCTGCTCGCGGCGCTGGCGGGGGGACTTTCGCCGTTCTGTTCCTGCGGGGTGATTCCGCTGATTGCGGCGCTGCTGACGATGGGGGTGCCGTTGTCGGCGGTGATGGCGTTCTGGCTGGCGTCGCCGGTGATGGACCCGTCAATGTTCGTTCTGACCGCCGGGGTTCTCGGTCCGGAGTTCGCGGTTGCAAAGACCCTGTCCGCCATTGGCCTTGGGGTGTTCGGCGGCCTGGCGGTATATGGGCTGGCGCGCGGTGGAGCGCTGGTGCAACCGCTGCGCGCCGGGATTGGCGATGGCGGCTGCGGCGGCGCCAGGATGCGGGCGCCCCGGCCGGTGGTCTGGCGGTTCTGGACCGATGCCGGGCGCCGGGCGAAATTTGCCGGGGAAGCGGTGAAAACCGCGTCGTTTCTTGCCCAATGGCTGGTGCTGGCGTTTGTTCTCGAGAGCCTGATGCTGGCTCTGGTCCCGGCGGAGATCATCACCGGGGTTCTGGGCGGCGCCGGAGTTGGGCCGATCGCGCTCGCGACACTCGTCGGGGTGCCGGCCTATCTCAACGGGTACGCGGCACTGCCACTGGTTGGCGGGCTGATTGACCAGGGCATGGCCCCGGGGGCGGGGCTTGCGTTTCTGGTCGCGGGCGGTGTGACCTCGCTTCCGGCCGCGATTGCGGTTTGGGCGCTGGTGCGGCCGCGGGTGTTCGGTCTTTACATCGGGCTGTCGCTCTCGGGCGCGTTCCTCTGTGGTCTGCTGTTTCAGGCGTGGAAATACGCCTGAACGGATGGTCGCCGCGCGGGCACAGGGTCAGGCTGCGGCAAATTCGGCCAGCAGGGACGGGAACTCGGACGGATCGGGAAACTTCCCGTAGCTGTGCCGTGCCGGGGTGGTGGCCCAGGGCAGTTTTTCGCTGGTACAAGTCTCGATGAACGGAGGAAAATCAACCGCATCGTCGAACATGGTCGCCCGAACGTTCACGAGATCGGGCATGGCGGCGAAGGTGGTGTAGACCCAGGTCATGCAGTGCGGGCAGAAGTGGTGCACCGGTTCGGCGTGCATGCCGCCGATCACCGGCGTGCCCGCCGTCACCGTGAAAGCGGTGGCCAGGAACATGGCGCTCAGGGAGTAGGCGCTGGCGCTCATTTTCCGGCAGCCGGTGCAGTGGCAGGCGGACGTCATGATCGGCGCGGTGGTGACCGAAAAGCACAGTTGGCCGCAGCGGCAGCTTCCGGTGATGGTACTGGACATCTGGACCTCCATATGATCGCACTATCCTCGCATGGACCGGTGTGGGCGGCAAGGCATGGGGGGCCATTGCGTCGCCCGGACGGAACCGGCGGTTCAGGGCCGGTGCGACCGAAGGGGAGACACGCTGATGCGGATGAATGAGGTCGATTTTGGGGCGCAGCCGCCTATCGAAGGCTACGGGCCAGGGTTTTTCCGGGTCGGCACCGAAGTGATCGCAGGGCCGATGCTGATGCTGCCGACGGGTGCGTCTGCCTGGGCCGGGCTTCCGGACCTGACGGCGGTTCTGGCGGTTGCGGACCGGATCGACGTGCTGTTTGTCGGCATGGGGCGGGAAATACGTGACCTGGAGGCAGGACTGCGCGGCGAACTGGAGGCGGCGGGCATCGGGGTGGAGATCATGGCGACACCTTCTGCCTGCCGGACCTACAATGTTCTGCTCTCCGAAGGGCGTCGGGTCGCGGCGGCGCTGATGCCGGCCTGAACGGGTCGGAAACGCCGGATCGGGGCCGCTGTCACAGGTGGCTGCGTGCCGTGCGACTCACTCGCGGGACGACCTGAAACGTGGTAGAATCAATCGTTTTGGTTGGGTCGTCTGCAAGAGGGGATTCATTCATGCGCTGCTCTGATGATCGCGGCTTTCAGTTACCTGTCATATTCTCACTGGCGCTCATGGCGGGCGCCTTGTTCATCCCGGCACAGGGCATCGCCGCGGCTGACACGGCGTGCACGGGCGATGCCAAAGTTTTGAACGCGTATCGAACTTCGCGGGGCGGCAAGCCCGGCGAACTGGAAGTACAACTCGAAGATGAGATTGCGGTTGAAGTGAAAGGACTTTCGCAACTCAACGCCTGTGCGCTGGCGGAGAACAAGGAGATCGTGCTGTTTCTCAACTCGCGACGTTTCAGCGCGGCGGTGCCGATTGCGCAGGACGAAGCGGAGAATTTGCTCCGCTACGAACTGCTGGTACGACCGCCGGTTGACGGGGCAGAGCCGGACCCCTGGAAACACATTCTCGGCCGGCCCCGATTGGGCGTCAGGAAAATGGATGTCAGTGTCGGCCTTGAGGACGGGTCGGCCATCCGCAGTGATGCTTCACTGCTCATTGACCCCATCCCGAACCGGTGGTTCTTTCTTTGGCTTGCGATATTCGTCGGCCTCGGGGGGCTGTTCGCCTGGTATATCCGGAACACCACAATTCTGCGCAACGGGATCACCGATGCGGATGCGCCAGACTTTAAGGGTTCCTACAGTCTGGCCAGGACCCAGGCGGCCAGCTGGTTCTTTTTCATTTTTGCCGCTTACCTGTTCATCGGTCTGGTGACGGGCGATTACGTCAGTTCACTCAACGGAACCGCGCTCGGGCTTCTGGCAATTGGCGGCGCTACCGCAATAGTCGGCGGCATGATCGACGACAGCGGGGATCAGAATTTACTGGAGGATCAGCGCAAGTCCATGCTGGATGAAAAGCTGCAGGAGGCGGCCGAACTTGAAGCGCTGCTCAATCCACCGGCACCTCCGGCAGCGGCGGCAGCGCCGGCTGCTCCCCCGGTCATTCCGCCTGTCCTGACCGCGGCCGAACGGCACATGAAGCTTGCGCGGCTGTCGGCAGTCCAGTCGCAGATCCGCAAGCTGCGCGGGGAGTCGGAGGGGTTTTTTCGCGACATTGTCAGCGACGCGAACGGGGTGAGTTTCCACCGCTTTCAGATGGTTGCCTGGACCATCGTGCTCAGCATCGTATTCGTGATCGCGGTGTGGCGCGATCTGGCGATGCCGACGTTTGATGCGACGCTGCTCGGGCTCATGGGGCTGAGTGCCGGCACCTACCTCGGGCTGAAGAACAGCGAGCCGACCACGCCGACGCATTGATCCCGACAGTCAGACCGGGTCGCGTGTGTCGAGGGTTGCGAGGTGGGCGGTGGCGGCCTCCAGGATCGCTTCGCCGACGGCGGGTTCAAAGGACGGCTGATAGTGAAAGCCGTTCTGGAGGCAGGCGGCGGGGTTTCGGTCCTGCAGGATCGACCTGGTCGAAAACATGCCGAGGCCGAGTTCACTGGAGGCCTCGGCGAGGATCCGGGACAGCAGCAGGCGTTTCGGAATCGGGGCGCCGTCGCGTTCGATGTGAATGTGGTCGACAAGGAGGATCGGTCGCTGGACCAGTTCCTGGACCCGCCGGATGTGCGATTTGACGTCCTCGGCGGAATGGTCTGTCACTTCGATCGGACCGAGGGAGTCGCGGAACACGGGATCGGCCTTGACCAGTTTGAACTGGTTGAGTTCCCATCCGTCGAGATCGAAGGACTTGAGCGAGGAGACTTCGAGCACCACCACATCCGCGCGGGCGATCAGGTCGCGGCCGTCCATGTCGATGACCCGGCCCATCGGCTGGGTCTCAAAAATCACCGGCTGCTGTGCGGCGGGTGGAAGGTCGCCGCCAAGGCACATCTCGCAGGCCTGGACTGCGGCGCGGGAGGTGTGGAAGAACCACTTGGGGTCCTTCCGGTTGAGAAATGCGATCCTGTTCACTTTGTCCAGGGCGCGGAGCGGCCGGTGTATGCGGCAGCTGCCGAGGGCGAAAATCTTCAGCATGACCGCCTTCCTGCTGCTGCGGTTCTGGCGCCCTGGCGCGGGCGGTGCGTCGCTTTACGTTCAGGCATTGATTCCGCCGGATTTGGGAACCGGGCGCGGGAATGCCTGGCGGGCCTGCTCCACTGCGCTGCGGATCGAACAGTCGGTGGCATGGTCGTTGATCAGGCCCATGGCCTGCATCAGCGCATAGACCGTGGTCGGACCGACGAATTTCCAGCCACGCTTTTTCAGGTCCTTCGACAGCGCGACGGAGGCGGGCGAGGTGGAGGCGGACTGGGGTGCTGCGAGGTCGGCTTCGGCCGGTTCGAAGCTCCAGACATGAGCGGCGAGGGAGCCTTTTTCGTCGATCAGATCGAGGGCGCGGCGGGCGTTGTTGACTACCGCTTCGATCTTGCCGCGGTGGCGGATGATGCCGGCATCGGCGAGCAGGCGTTCGGTATCGGCATCGGTAAAGGCGGCGACGGCGGGGATGCTGAACCCGGCGAAGGCGGCACGGAAGTTTTCGCGTTTGGCCAGTATCGTCCGCCAGCTGAGGCCGGACTGGAAGCTTTCGAGGCAGAACTTCTCGAACAGGCGGGTGTCCTCGCCGACCGGAAATCCCCATTCTCGGTCGTGGTAGTCGAAGAACTCCGGAGCTGCGGCGCACCAGCGGCAGCGCGGCAGGCCGTCGGGTCCGGGTATCGTGTCGTTCATGTGCCTGTCTCCCGAAGATCGGGTGCAGGATTGGAGAAATTCGGTGCCGTGTCCAGTGGGTTGCCGGCTGCGCATTGCGGCCCGGTGGCAATTGCGGCAGGCTCGCGGCACGGCAGGATGAAAGGTCAAACGTATGATTGAGGAACCGCCCGTTCTGAGGATTCGGAAGTCCACGCGACGACCGACTGCCGAGCAGATTGCCGCGTTTCAGGGAGTGCCGACCGGTTTCGTGGTCGATGCGTTGGGGGGCTTGGGTGCCCTGTCGGGCCGAATCGGGCCGATTGGGGAAGGGCGGGACGTCGCGTGCATCGCCGCCGGGCCGGCGCTGACGGCGGACTGCGGTCCGGCGGATGTTCTGGCGACCTTTGCGGCGCTGGCGGTGGTGCAGCCGGGAGATGTCCTCGTGGCGGCGTCGGGAGGCTATGAGGGCGCGGCAGGGTTTGGGGACCGGCTGGTCGGAATGATGCGCAACTGCGGTGCGGCAGGGTTCGTCACCGATGCGCCGGGGCGGGACTATGCGGGCGTGGTCGCCGTCGGGCTGCCGGTATGGTGCGCGGGACTGACGCCGGCGACGCCGTTTTCCAAGGGACCGGGTTCGGTCGGCTATCCGGTGCAGATCGGCGGGCAGAGTGTTGCCAGCGGCGACATGGTGGTTGGGGACCGGGACGGGGTGGTGGTCGTGCCCTTCGCGAGGATCGACGAGGTGATCGAACGGCTCGGGGCAATTGCCAGGATGGAAGCGCAGCTTGACGCCGAAGTGGCGGCCGGGCGCAGGATGCCGCAGTGGGTCGAGGACATGCTGGACGGGGAGGCGGTGGCCTGGGAGTAGGCGGCGGCGACTGGAGACGCGCGCGCGGCGGCCCGAACGGATGCCGCGCCCGGGCCGGGCCGCCGTCAGGTGGCAGTACCGCGCCGCCGCAGGACGCCCAGGAGCCCGAGCGCTCCGATCAGCAGCAGGCCCGCGGCCGGAACCGGAACCGGCGCAAACCTGAAATCGCCGTAGATGAAGCCGTTGCCGGTGGAGTTCAGGTCGTCGAGTTCGAGGCGGGTGATGTTCGACCAGCCGGTAAAGTCGATTAGGATTCCACGGGTGATGCCGATGGAATGCAGCAGGGTGGTGCCGTTGTAGATGCGCGCGACGGCGGCGTCGCCGCGGTCATAGGCTGTGGCCTGGAATTTGAGATCTGAAATGGCGTCATGGAAGGCGACCACCGTATCGGCGGCACAGTCGGGGCCGGAGACTTCGGCGAGAGCACAGAATCCGCCGTTGGGCCCGACGGACGGGGTGTAGGTGTTCGGACTGGCCACAAACATGTTGGGACCGTCGAAGGTCTGCAGCACCGCGTTGCTGAGCGCGATTGTTCGTGAATTCTGGTAGCCTGCGGCAACTTCGGTGAAGTTGAGCACGGCGGCGCCCGCCCCCAGGGGTGCGGTCAGCAGGACGGCAAGTAAGGCTGAAAATAGTTTCATGGTTCCCCCCAAGTATAAAGTGCTGAAGCAATCGCGTGGAGACTATTTTTTGGCTGGTTTTTTGCAATGATTCTTTATTGGATACTTGAGGCGGGAAAACACGCGCAAGTTGCGGCACTGGTCTGGCGCAGCCTCGGACGGAGGGGTTTGCCGGCGGTGGCGGGAAGCGGCTCTCCGCGGGCCGATTTGTATTTCAGGGGTTTTTAAAACCGGGACTCGGCGTATATGAAGCTAACGGGGGCGATCCCCGTCCGCGATTGCGGTCAGAATTTCAGTGAACAGGGGGCAAGAACATGCCATTTGAACTTCCCGATCTTCCCTACGCCCATGATGCACTTGCCGCGAAAGGCATGTCGAAGGAAACGCTCGAATTCCACCATGACATTCATCACAAGGCCTATGTCGACAACGGCAACAAGCTGATTGCCGGGACCGAGTGGGAAAACCGGTCCGTCGAGGAAATCATCAAGGGCACCTACAAGTCGGATGCAGTTGCCCAGTCCGGCATTTTCAACAATGCCTCCCAGCATTGGAACCACACCCAGTTCTGGGAAATGATGGGTCCGGGCGGTTCGGCCATGCCCGGTGCGCTGGAATCGCGCCTCGTTGAGGCGTTCGGTTCGGTTGACCAGTTCAAGGCCGATTTTTCCGCGGCAGGCGCCGGTCAGTTCGGTTCCGGCTGGGCTTGGCTGGTGGCTGAGGCCGATGGCGGCCTGAAGGTGACCAAGACCGAAAACGGCGTCAATCCGCTCTGCTTCGGTCAGACGGCGCTGCTCGGCTGCGACGTGTGGGAGCACTCCTACTACATCGATTTCCGCAACAAGCGTCCGGCCTACCTCACCAATTTCCTCGACAACCTGGTGAACTGGGAAAACGTGGCTTCGCGTCTCGGCTGACGTCCGATTTCCGGCGATTTTCGCCGCCGGGACCGGATCGGCCGTGCGCGGCGCGTGCGGATCGAAGCAACCCCGCTTTCAGTCAGAAGGCGGGGTTTTGCGTTTCGGAACCCGGCGGTCAGTTGTAGCCGGCGCTGACACGGATTTCCGCAGCGGCGGAACCGGCGTCGGTGAGCAGGACCTCTGACGGTGTGGTGGCGGCACGGTGGGGGCGGCGAGTGTGCGGGAACACGGTTTGTGCCGATGCAGATGCCACCCGGACCGTTTCGCTAACATGTCGCGGGGCTCTCGCGGAGCGGGTTGGAACCGGTGCCGCGTCCATCGAAGCGGCGGTTCCGACATGGCGGGGCGAGCGGGTATGCGAGGTGGTATCGGCAGGCAGGGCGAGGACGGTCACGGCAAGGGCGGCGGCGGTTGCCGCAAAAACGGCGGCGCCGGGGTGTGTCTTGCGAGTCATGGGTAATCTCCGTTTTCGTTGTGTGATGTTTGGCTCTGCGATCCGGCAACGGCGGTGCGTGTCGTGGTTCACACTGGAGTTTTTTCGACTTTCGGTACCGGAGTACGGTTGTCGCGCGATACGATGCTCCGGTCCGCGTCGCAGCTTTGGTTCCGGACGGTTCAGGTTCGCATTTCGCGCGCAGACGGTCAGTTGTCGCCACTGATCAGGTAGAGACCTGCCTCGGCTTCGTCGTTGTCGATGATCTGACCTGCGGTCGGAGATGCCGGGTGGACCTGTTTGGTCCAGTAGACGGCGTTTGTCGCAGAGGTTTCCACGGCGGAGGCCGCAGAGGCCGCGAAGATCAGTGAACCTATGGTCAGAAAGCGTGTTGCGGTTATCATCTCATTCACCCCATTCGTTCTGTTTGGCCACCTGGGCCGGTCTGCGGAAGGAGAACGTCTGCTTCCGATGGTTCAACAATGACCTGGTCCGTGTCGGCTGTATGTGACGCCGGCCACACAAGGTGCATTGTGGCGCGAAGATCCGGTCGGTATGACCGGCGCGTGACATTTTGGAGCGTGGCAACGGAGGCCGGGAGCGCGCGATGACGGACACAACGCGCGGGATTCTTGCGATGGTTGCCGCCAGCATGATCTGGGGGTTTTCCGGGATTTATTACAAGATGTTGGCGAATGTGCCTTCGGCGGAGATCCTCGGGCACCGGACGCTCTGGAGCGCGGTGTTTTTCGGTCTGGTCGTGGCGGTTCAGGGGCGTCTGGGGTTGGTGCGACGGGCGATTTTGGACCGGCGGGTAATCCGGGTTCTGGTGGTGGCGGCGTTCATGGTCGGTACCAACTGGTTTCTGTTCATCGTGTCGATCCAAACCGGACACGCGCTTCAGGCCAGCATGGGCTATTACATTTTCCCGCTCGTGCTCGTCGCACTTGGGGTGCTGGTGTACCGGGAGCGGTTTTCGCGCTGGCAGGTGGTTGCGATCGGCATGGCGGCGGCGGCGGTCATGGTGCTGACGGCCGGGCTCGGAGCACTGCCCTGGGTGTCGCTGGTGCTCGCGGGCACCTTTGGCGTCTATTCGCTGCTGAAGAAACGGATCGAGTTGGGTCCGGTTGTGAGCGTGTTCATCGAGACGCTGGTGCTCGCGCCGATTGCGCTGGTCTGGCTTTGGGGGGTGCATCTGAAGGGGTGGGGCGGCAGCGGAGGCTGGTTCGGAAGCGACCTGCGGACCACGCTGTTGCTGATCTGTTCCGGACCGATCACCGCCGGGCCGCTGATCCTGACCTCATTCGCGGCGCGGCGCATCGGGCTGAGCACGCTGGGGCTGATCCAGTATCTCAATCCGACGCTGCAGTTTCTGGTTGCGGTGTTTCTGTTCGGAGAGGCTTGGACCGTGTGGCACGCAACGGCCTTCGCGCTGATCTGGACCGGGCTGGCGATTTATTCGGTCGACGGGCTGCGTCAGGAACGGCTGCGCAGCCGCTCCATCAGGGCGTCGACGCTGTCGTAAACCTCAAGGAATTCGAGGAACGACTGCTCGGCGAATCCCTCGGCGACGATGTGCTGCAGCAGCGTCACCAGCGGGTTCCAGTAGCCGTCGATGTTGAGCAGGCAGACCGGCTTTTCGTGCAGGCCGAGCTGTCGCCATGTCAGGACCTCGAACAGTTCGTCGAGGGAGCCGGGACCGCCGGGCAGGGTGACGATCGCATCCGCATTCATGAACATGACCTTTTTGCGTTCATGCATGTTTTCGGTGACGACAAAAGTCGAGAGGTCGCGTTTGCCGACCTCGCGCCGGAGCAGGTGGACGGGAATGACGCCGAAAGTCTGGCCACCCGCTTCGGCCGCGGCCCGGGCGACGGCACCCATCAGCCCGACATCGCCCGCCCCATAGACGAGTCGAAGCCCGGAATCCGCCAGCGCCGTGCCGAGGCTGCGGGCGGCAGATTCGTAGGCTGGCGCGGCTCCGACTCGTGAGCCGCAAAAAACACAGACGGATTTGATCGTAATTGGGGTCATGGACTTGGCTCTGTCATCACTTTAGGTTGCGATGCAACAGATTTATGAAACTTGTTGGCGATTTGTTCAGATTCTGGGGGCGCTATGGCGCAGTCGGGGTAATATTGCCTTCGATCGAAAAGAGGACGGGATGATGCAGGACGCACCCCGAATGACAACGCGCCGCACCTGGGCGGCGCTCGGGTTTACGGCCGTGGTGGCCGGCGGGCTGGCGCTGTCGCTGCGCGGTCCGGTGCAGGAGGATGCGGAAGGCTGGACACAGGCAGCAGGCGTGGCGTCAGAGGAAGCGGAGAGTGCCATTGCCGGAGATGCGGCGCAGCCGGCGGATGCCGGCGGTCAGACGGTCGTGGCTGCACCGGATGTGCCGCCCGTGCCAGTGACGCCCGAACCCGCAGTGGCTGAGGTTGCTGGGGATCCGGTGGCGGCAGACCCTGCGGCGTCGGCGCCTGAAGCCGTTGCACCCGAAGTCGGGACCGGCGTACCGGTTTTCGACATCGTGCGGATCGAACCCGACGGGTCGGCGCTGATCGCCGGGACGGCGGAGCCAAAGTCCAGGGTTGCGGTGCTCGCTGACAGCCGGTCGCTGATCGAGGTCGAAGCGGACCGGGACGGGAATTTTGTCGCGATATTCGAGGCAGCGCCCAGTGGGAACGCGCAGGCGCTGACGCTTCAGGCGACATCGCCGGAGGGGCTCGTCGAAGTATCGGATGAGGTGGTGATGCTGCTGCCTGGCGGGACGCCGGGTGCGGACACCGAAGGCTTCGTGCCGGCGACCGGACTGTTGCCGGACCAGGACGGAGTTCCCGCTCTGACGGTCCCGGCGACGGCGCCCGAGCAGGCGGCCGGCGAGGAACCGGCCGGTGAGGCAACCGTCGAGCAGGCGGCGCTTGCCGTCACACCCGAGCCGACGATTGCCGCGACGGCGGTGGTGCGGGGCAACGGTGTGGAAGTCAGCCGTTCTTCGGCTGCCGCAGCGGCGCTGGGGTTCGAGCTAGTCAGCATTTCCTATTCCGGATCGGGTGGGATTTCCCTGACCGGCGTGGGGCCGGCTGGCACGAAGGTGCGGGCCTATGTCGACAATGCCGCCTCCGGCGAGGTCGAGATCACCGGGAATGGCGACTGGGTGCTCGATTTGAGCGATCTGGCGGAGGGGCTCTATGCGTTGCGGCTCGATCAGATTGACGGCGCGGGGCGGGTGGCCAGGCGGGTCGAGACGCCGTTTCAGCGGGATTTTCCGACCATGCCGATGGCCCGGCCGGGTTATGAGGGACCGGTTTCCGGAGCGGCGGGTGTTCAGGTTACGGTGCAGCCGGGCGGTACGCTCTGGACCCTCGCGCGGCAGCATTACGGCGCGGGTGTGCTTTTTACCCAGATTTTTACCGCGAACGAGAAGCTGATCCGCGATCCGGACTTGATCTATCCGGGACAGGTCCTAGCTATACCGGACCTGCAGCAGCCGTAAGAGCCAATGACTTCAATACCCGAACCGGCGGAAGCCGCGCCTGCGGCAAGCGGGTGGAGCACAATTCGCAAAGTCGCCCCGTATCTGTGGCCTGACGATAATCGCGAGGTGCGGCGCCGGGTGGTGTTGGCGATGGTGGCACTTGTCGTCTCGAAACTCGCGACGGTAATTACGCCGCTGTTTTTCAAGGCGGCTGTCGACGGTCTGGCCCCGACCGACGGCGCCAGTTCGCAGACGGATTTTCTGCTGCTTGCCGGTCCGGTGGCGCTGGCGGTGTTTTACGGGCTGATGCGTCTGGCCGGTGTCGGGTTTGCCCAGCTTCGGGACGGGGTGTTTGCCAAGGTCGGGCAGCGTGCGCTGCGGATGCTGGCGCTGGAGACCTTTCAGCATATCCACGCGCTGAGCCTGCGCTATCACATCACCCGCAAGACCGGGGGGCTCAGCCGGGTCATCGAGCGCGGCGTCAAGGGCGTCGATTTCCTGCTGCGGTTCATGCTGTTCTCGATCGTCCCGCTGATCATCGAACTGCTGCTGATCGGCATCATCCTCGCCTGGGTTTTCGACCTCTGGTACCTGCTGGTGGTGGCGGTGACCATCGGGCTCTACGTCTGGTTCACCTTCAAGGTGACCGAAATGCGGGTACAGATCCGCAAGCGGATGAATGAGCGCGATACTGATGCCAACCAGAAAGCGATAGATTCGCTGCTGAATTTCGAGACGGTGAAGTATTTCAACGCCGAGCAGCGCGAAGCGCAGCGCTATGACCACAGCATGGAAGGCTATGAGAAGGCGGCGGTGCAGACCGGTGTCTCCCTGGCCTGGCTCAATTTCGGTCAGTCGCTGATCATCACCACCGGTCTCGCGGCAGTGATGGTGATGGCGGCGCTGGGGGTTCAGGCGGGAACGCTGACCGTCGGCGATTTTGTCATGGTCAACGCCTACATGATCCAGGTGTCGATGCCGCTGGGGTTTCTCGGCACGGTTTACCGGGAAATCCGTCAGTCACTGGTAGACATGGCACAGATGTTCGGACTGCTGGAACAGAAGGCGGAGATCAGCGACCGGCCCGGAGCCAAACCGTTGCAGGTTAAGGGTGGGCAGCTTGTGTTCCGCAACGTGTCGTTTTCCTATGAAACCGAGCGCGGCATTCTGCACGGGCTCGACCTGGTGGTTGAACCGGGGCAGACGGTGGCGGTGGTGGGGCCTTCGGGCTCGGGCAAGTCGACCATTGGGCGGCTGCTGTTCCGGTTTTATGACGTCAGTGGCGGGGCGATCGAGATCGACGGCCAGGATCTGCGCGACGTGACCCAGACCTCACTGCGGGCGCAGATCGGCATGGTGCCGCAGGACACGGTGCTGTTCAACGATACGATCTATTACAACATCGCCTACGGCCGACCCGAAGCCAGCCGCGAGGAGGTCGAGGCGGCGGCGCGGGCGGCGCAGATCCATGACTTTGTCACCAGCCTGCCGGAAGGCTACGAATCGAAGGTGGGCGAGCGGGGACTGAAGCTTTCGGGCGGCGAGAAACAGCGGGTCGGCATCGCCCGTACGCTGCTGAAGGATCCGCCGATCCTGCTGCTGGACGAGGCGACCTCGGCGCTCGACTCCGAGACGGAGCGCGACATTCAGGACAGTCTGCGGGCGATGGGACAGGGGCGCAGCGTGATTACCATTGCGCACCGGCTCTCGACCGTGGTCGACAGCGACGTGATCCTCGTTCTGGAGAAGGGTGTCGTGGTCGAGCGGGGCACCCACGAGCAGCTATTGGCGCTGGACGGCCGCTATGCGCGGATGTGGCAGCGACAGGCTTCCGAAGAGGATGACGAGGTTGCGGACGTGGCCTGACCATTGGTCCGGGTCTTAATGCATTGAACCCCTGCTGCCGTTCTGGTTTGCTCCGGCCAGCCGACGGATGCGGGAGAATTTTACGATGAACGGTGCGGAAAGCCTGGTCGCGACGCTGCTTGGCGCCGGGGTAAATGTCTGCTTCGCCAATCCGGGCACGTCGGAAATGCATTTTGTCGCAGCGCTTGACCGGCATCCGGAGATGCGCTGCATCCTGTGCCTGTTCGAGGGCGGTGCGACCGGGGCGGCGGACGGCTATTTTCGCATGAAGGGCGATGTGGCGGCGACGCTGCTGCATCTCGGACCGGGTTTGGCGAACGGGACCGCAAATCTGCACAACGCGCGAAAGGCGGGCAGCGGTGTGGTCAACATCGTCGGCGACCATGCGACATATCACCTGAAACATGAAAGTCCGCTCAAGGGCGACCTGGCGGGGGTCGCGGCGGTGGCTGCGCACTGGTCGCGGGCTGGCGTCGATGCGGCGGGCGTGGCGGCGGATGGCGCAGCGGCGGTGCGGGCGGCGCGGGCGGGCAATGGCCGGATTGCAACCCTGATGCTGCCGGCGGACACCGCATGGGGTGAGGCGGCCGGGCCGGCGGATCCGGGTCAGGTCCCGGATCTGCAGCGGCCTTCGGATGCGGCAGTCGCGGCGGCGGCGCGCCAGTTGCGTGTCCCCGGAGCGGCGCTGGTTCTGGGCGGTTCGGCGCTGTACGGCGCGGACGCGGAGCGGGCCGGACGGATCGCCGCGGCGGCAGGCTGTGATCTGCTGGCGGATTATCTGGTGCCGCGCATGCGACGCGGCGCCGGCGCGGTGGCAATCCGGCATCTCAAATACATCGTTGAGGAGAATGTGGCGGCCCTCGCGGATGTCTCCAGCATGGTGCTGTGCGGCGCCCGGCGGCCGGTGTCGTTTTTTGCCTATCCCGGCAAGCCGAGCCTGCCCGAGGCGCCGGGCTCAGCGGTCTTCGATCTGTGCGATCCGGAGATGGATGTGGGCTGGACCCTGAAGGCGCTTGAGGCGGCGCTGGACGCCGGAAGCGCCGAACCGGCGCGACGCGGGCTTGCGCTGCCGGACGTGCCGGAAGGGGCGCTGACACCGCAGAGCGTGGCGGCGGCGGTGGCCCTGGTCCTGCCGGAAGAGGCAATCGTGGTGGAGGAGAGCATCACCAACGCCGCGCCGCTGCTGGTGGCAACGGAAACGGCACGGGGGCATGATCTGCTGTCGGTGACGGGAGGGGCGATCGGCTTTGGGCTGCCCTCCGCGGTCGGTGCGGCGGTGGCCTGTCCGGAACGGCGGGTTCTGGCGCTGACCGGAGACGGCTCGGCGATGTACACGGTGCAGTCGCTCTGGACCATGGCACGGGAGCGGCTGAACGTGACGGTGCTGGTCTACGCCAACCGGGGCTACCGGATCCTGCATCGCGAACTGGTCAACGTCGGGGTCACGGACGTGCGGCGCAACGCGCAGCGGATGTTCGACATGGAAGATCCGGAACTGGATTGGGTCGCGATGGCAAAGGGGCACGGGGTCGGCGCGGTTCGGGTTGAGGATGCCGCTGGCCTGGTTGCGGCCCTGCGCGACGGGTTTGCGCGGCAGGGCCCGTTTCTGATCGAGGTGCCGGTCTGATCGCCTGCCTGCCGGGTGGCCGTTGCGTTGGGGCCGACATGCGCCCGGTCCCAACGGGCTGTTGCCGTCTGACAGGGCTTCGCGTCCGGTCTGCTCGCCGTCCCTTGGGGGGACCGCTGGCGGGCGCCTGGTGTTTGGATTGACAGCGCTGGATGGGTGCGGGAGCCAGCTATTGGTGCGATGCGAGGGTGTGGTCGTGCCGTGTCCGGAGGAAAGCAGAGCCGCATGAATCGGGAGAGTGACCTCTATCCACCGCTGAAGGCCTGGCTGGAGGGGCAGGGCTATGAGGTCAAGGCGGAGGTCGGTGACTGCGACGTCCTGGCGCGGCGCGGCGACGAACCGCCGGTTGTGGTGGAACTGAAACTGACGTTTTCGCTGGCGCTGGTGATGCAGGGAGTGGCGCGCCAGGCGCTGTTCGAGCATGTCTATCTGGCGGTTCCGGTTTCAAAACAACGGGGCTGGAAGCTGCGGTATCGGGATATCGTGCGTCTGTGCCGGAGGCTTGGGCTCGGACTGGTGGCGGTCGGAGCGGATGGTACGGTTGAGGCGCATCTGGACCCCGGCCCCTATGCGCCGCGCCGAAATACGAAGAAGGCGGGGCGGCTGCTGCGGGAGTTCGACCGGCGGGTGGGGGACCCCAATGTCGGTGGCGTGACCGGGGTCAAGCGCATGACCGCGTATCGCCAGGATGCGTTGCGGTGTGCGGAGTTCCTGCGTCGCGAGGGTGTGTCGAAGGCGTCGTTCGTGGCGAAGGGAACGGGCGTTGCCCGTGCGGCTGATCTGATGCGGGCGGATCATTACGGCTGGTTCGGGCGGGTGGAGCGTGGGGTTTACGAACTGACGCCGAAAGGGGTGGAGGGGCTGCAGGAATTTGCCGAGGAACTTGCGATGTTGGCGGCCGGGTGAGGGGGTTTCACGAAAAGGTGGACGTATTTCCGTAAACCACTGACAGAGCTGTGTTTTCCGAAGCTGGAACTTGGCTGGAAAGTGGCTGGAAAGTGGCTTGCCATTTTGGGGGCATCGGACTCGGTCGTCACAACGGAGCAACGGGCTGAGCGGCGTCGATCCGGGTGTTTTACGGCGTAAAGAACCCGAACATATTTTCTTGTATGTGTTTACCAAAGGCGCGCAAACATAAGTATTAATGCAATCTTAACTTGTGAATTTGGGTTGGATGTCTTCTTCTGATTCCGGGTGGGGCCATCGCGAGAGCGTTTTGTTCGCGAGGCTGGCTATTTTGAAAATGAGGATTTCATGACTTACGCAACCAGCGTTGATGAGAGGTATGCCGGCGGGTACCTGTCGTTCGCGGCGGGCACGAATGATGCACCGGGAAGTCTCAATTCCATCGCGCGGCTTTCAGACTGGCAGTATGCCTACGGGTCACTGGACGACCTGACCTATGGCGTGGATGTCGACAGTTACAGCATGGGGGTGCTGGACACCGGGATCTACAAGGTCACGGTCCTGGACTACACCTGGGACTACGGCAACTTTGACTAATTCAGTGTGGCATCGTTCAAGGTGGTCGATTCATACGGTTTTACGGTCGCCAGCCGCTACGGGGCGGGCACCCTGGAGTTCGTGGTCGGCGCCAACGAAACCTATCATGTGGTATTGACCGGAACCTATTACGGCGATGCACAGTACAGGCTTGATTATGACAAGACCCTTTCGCTGCCCGTCAATCCCTTCAGCAATACGGATTACGTGCTTTGGTCGTTTCAGGACAACCTGACGCTGACGGGATCGGGGAACATCAACGGCACCGGAAACGCTTTCGACAATACCATCACCGGAAACCGGGGCGACAATCATCTGAATGGCCTGGACGGCAGCGACTGGCTCGATGGCGGTGCCGGCGATGACTGGCTGTTTGGCGGCAACGGCGTCGACGTCCTGGATGGCGGCAGCGGTGGGGACCGCATGGCGGGCGGGGCCGGGTCGGACATTTATGCGGTCGAATCCCTGTCCGATGTCATAGTGGAACGTTCGGGTCAGGGCAGGGATGTGGTGATTGCCCAGATCAGTTACGCTCTGCCCGACCATGTCGAGGATCTGGCGCTTCTCGGGGCCGATGCGCAGCGCGGGACCGGCAACGGTCTGGCCAACGAAATTGAAGGGACCTCCGCCGCGAACAAGCTGTGGGGACTGGGCGGCAACGACAGGCTTTACGGCTACGGCGGCAATGACGTTCTCGACGGCGGCACCGGCAGTGACCGGATGGACGGTGGGAAAGGCAATGACCTGTACGTGGTCAATACGACCGGAGACGTGGTCTCAGAGCAGGCGCAAGGCGGGACCGATACGGTCAAGGCTTCGGTGACCTGGCGGCTGGGCAGCCATCTGGAGAACCTGACACTGACCGGCAGCAGCAATCTGACCGGCATTGGCAATGAGGCCGCCAACAAGATTGTCGGGAATGCAGGGAACAACCGGCTGTCGGGCGGTTCCGGCAACGACGTGATCTCCGGTGGCGGAGGGAATGACGTAATTTCCGGCGGGTTGGGGACTGACGCGCTGCGCGGCAACGCCGGAGCCGACAGGTTTGTTTTTGCCTCGACGACGGAAGCAGGCCGGGGGAGCACACGCGACGTCATCCGTGACTTTGCCCATCGTGTCGATCACATCGACCTTTCCGCGATGGACGCGAAGACGGACGTTTCGGGCAATCAGGTGTTCCGGTTTATCGGCTCGAACGGCTTTTCTGACCGTGCGGGCGAGCTGCGTTATGCGTCGGGGATTGTCAGCGGCGATGTCGACGGGGACGGGCGGGCCGACTTTCAGATCGGGATTGGCAATCACGCGACCCTGACACAGGCCGATTTCATTCTTTGACGCGATGCCGCGGATCGCTGGAGCAGCCACGTCAACGGTGGCGCCCGCAGACTGTGGGCGGCGGGGTGACCCGCATCCGGAAACGATGTCGGGTTGAACCGGTGTTCCATGGTTTGCCGGTTGCGGGTGATCTTGGCTGCCAGCTCCGCCGTTGCGGGAGTTCGACCGGGGGCGGTCCGGATGTGGGTGGGCGTCAGGGCTTGCGTACCCGATCCGCCCGGGCCTGAAGGAAGCGGGGCACGCTCACCTCGATCCAGTCGGCGAGGGCGCTGACCTTTTCGGCGGCCTCCTGGCCGAGCGGGGTCAGGGTATATTCCACCCGGGGCGGGACTTCCGGGTAGGAGACGCGTTGGAGGATGCCGTCGCCTTCCAGAGCCTGCAGGGTATGTGACAGCATGCGTTCGCTGATGCCGCCGATTTTTCGGCGCAGGGTGCTGAAGCGCTGTGTTCCCTCCGCCAGAACCATCAGAACGAGCACGCCCCAGCGGCTGGTCATGTGCAGCAGAATTTCGCGTGACGGACAGTCGGCGGACATCAGTTCGCCGCGCTGGACGAGTTGCGTGAGGGGGGGGCGGTTATTCTTGGTCATTGGCTGCATCTCCCAAAACTAACATTTATGTACGTACTTACGAAAAGTAACTTTGGTGGATATATGCGGTTCCGTGAACGCAAACAAGGAGCATCGTCATGATCGCCGTCACCGGAGCCACAGGCAAGCTTGGCCGACTTGTCATCGAACAGCTTTTGAAAACCGTCCCGGCTGGAGAGATCGTCGCCGCCGTCAGGACGCCGGCAAATGCAGCCGACCTCGCGGCGCGGGGCGTTGTGGTGCGTGAGGCGGATTACGACCGCCCTGAAACCCTGGTCCCGGCGTTTGCTGGCGTCCGACGGCTGTTGCTGATTTCGGGAAGCGAAATGGGGCGACGCGCACCGCAGCATCAGGCCGTCATTGATGCGGCGCGGGCGGTGGGTGTGGGACAGATTGTCTACACCAGCATTCTTCATGCAGATACATCGCCTCTGGGTCTGGCGGTCGAGCACCGGGCGACCGAAGCGGCCCTTCGGGCATCCGGGGTGCCGCATGTTCTGCTGCGCAACGGGTGGTACTCCGAAAACTACCTTGGATCGATACCGGTCGTCCTGGAGCACGGCGCGTTGCCGGGCAGCGCCGGTCAGGGGCGCATTTCCGCAGCGGCGCGGGCAGATTACGCTGCCGCGGCGGCGGCGGTTCTTGCGGACGGCGCCGATCATGACGGCGCGGTGTTCGAACTGGCGGGAGATCAGGCCTTTACGCTGGCGGATCTGGCGGCAGAGATCGCCCGCCAGTCGGGCCGGCCCGTTGCCTACAGGGACCTGCCGCACCAGGAATACCGCCGAACCCTCGTTGGATTTGGTTTGCCGGAGGGCGTAGCGGATCTGGTGGCGGACTCGGACGCCGGCGCGGCCAAGGGGGCGCTGTTTGACGCCGGAGGCACGCTTGGCGCACTCATCGGCCGGCCGACCGTGCCGATTTCCGAGTCGGTGGCGGCGGCGTTGCAGGCCGCCCGGGTCGACGCCTGAGGTCACGGCACCTGCCGCAGGGCATTGAAGCCTCCGGTGAACCGGAGGCTTCGGATTGCAACCGGCGGCCGCGCGGATCAGCCGTAGCGGTAGGGGCGGCCGGCTTTGACCATGTCGGCGTTGTACTGTTTGAAGATCTCGACGACCTGGGCCTTGACCTCGGATTCGGCGGCGATTTCATCCCAGAACACATGCGCGGCGTCTTCGACCGTTTGCCATTCGGCGTCGGGGATCGTGGTCAGCTGCATCTTGTCTCCGTTGACCCGAAGGGCCGCTTCGCCGCCCCAGTACCACCACTGGCGGTAGTAGTGGCTCTGGTCCATGCAGACGCGGAGCAGGGTTTGCAGGTTCTCGGGAAGCTCGTTCCAGCGGTCCATGTTGGCGAAGAACGAGCCGGCCCAGGCGCCGGAGATGTTGTTGGTCAGGAAGTAGTTGGTCACGTCGGCCCAGCCGACGGTGTAGTCTTCGGTGATGCCCGACCAGGCGATGCCGTCAAGCTCGCCGGTCTGCACCGCAACCTCGATGTCTTCCCAGGGCAGGGTTACCGGCACGACACCGAACTGTGCCATGAAACGGCCTGCGGTCGGGAAGGTGAAGACCCGTTTGCCCTGCAGGTCGGCGAGGGAATTGATCGGATCCTTGGTGGCGAAGTGGCAGGGGTCCCAGGCCCCGGCGGAGATGTGTTTGACGCCGACCTTTGAATATTCCGCGTCCCAGATTTCATTGAGGCCGTACTGGTTGAACAGCACCGGCACGTCGAGGGAATAGCGGGAAGCGAACGGGAAGTAGCCGCCGAATACCGTGACTTCGGTCGGCGAGGCCATGGAGTCGTCGTCGGACTGCACGGCGTCGATGGTGCCTTTCTGCATGGCGCGGAAGAGTTCGCCGGTCGGTACGAGCTGATCGGCGAAGAACAGTTCGATCTGCATCTGGTCGCCGGCGATGCGGTTGAAGTTGTCGATCGACGGCTTGATGACATGCTCGGCGAGCGCGGGGCCGGCGTAGGTCTGCAGGCGCCAGGTGATTGTGCTCTGGGCATGGACCGCAGGGGCGGCGAGGGTGGCGGCGCCGGCTGCCCCGGCGCTGGTCAGGAACTTGCGTCTTGTGGTCACTGGTCTTCTCCTCTGTTGATTCCGGTTTTTTCAGAATGCCTCGCCGACGGGCGTCAGGTTGCGAAAGCCGGCCCGCAGTCTCTGCGCCGCGTTTTCGCGGAAAATGTCACCATGGGCGATGACGATGGTTTCAGGGTCCCATGCCAGCATCCGTCCGAGTGCGGCGGCGAGCCGGTCGCGGTTGCCGGCAAAGGTCAGCCAAATGTCCCAGGGCATTCGGCCCTTCGGAGCGACGATACCGGCCAGACGGGCCAGCGGGCGGATCCACCAGGGCAGGTCTTCGGCGTGCATGTTTTCGATCAGGTCGGTCAGGATCAGCACGCGGGAGGCAGGATGGAAGAACGCCGTTTCGATGAGGGCGCGGCTGCCCTTGACGGTGATCTGCTCGATCTGTCCCTGCCATTCGGCGGGCGCGTCGTCCGGGAGGTCGCGGTCGAACCGGACGGATATGCCCCGGCTTCGCGCGCGGTCCCGCGTGCCGGGCGCGGCCCAACTCACGGTGCCGGATACCGCCCGCTGCCACGCACCGATATGTGCGTAGTGTATCCGGTTGGGCGAGACGAGGTGGCGGATGGGGCCGAGCGCTTCGAGACGCGCCTGCAGCCCCGCGGAATGGGCGACGGGAGAATGCAGGAACAGATCGCCGTTCGTCAGCCGGATCACTGTCATCCGGGTGGGAAACGGGACGCCGCAGAAGGAGATTGCCGGACCGTCCGCCATCCAGATGTCCCGTCCAAGAGGGATGAGGTCCGGGTCATCTTCCATAGACGTACTCCGGCAGCCACAGGGCAATGCCAGGAAAGGCCATGATGATCGCGAGGGCCAGAACCATCACACAGACGAAGGGCGCGATGGAGCCGTAGATGTCGCGCATGGTGATTTCCGGGGGGGCCATGGCGCGCATCAGGAACAGGTTGTAGCCGAACGGTGGCGTCATGTAGGCGATCTGGGTGGTGATGGTGTAGAGCACCCCGTACCAGACCAGATCGAAACCGAGCGCCTGGACCAGCGGCACATAGAGGGGGGCGACAATCACCAGCATTGCCGTGTCGTCGAGGAAGGTTCCCATGATCAGGAACGACAGCTGCATCAGGATCAGGATCATCCACGGGTTCAGGCCGAGCTGTTCGGTGAACAGGCTCTCGATCGCCTTGACCGCGCCGAGGCCGTCGAACACGGCGCCGAAACCCAGAGCGGCGAGGATGATCCACATGAACATGCAGGAGATGGCGAGGGTCTGGCGCACGGAGGTTTCGAATACCGTCCAGGTCATGCGGCGTTTGAGGATGGCGGCGAGGAACGCGGTCATCGCGCCGATGGCGGAGCTTTCGACGAGGGAGGTCCAGCCGTTGACGAAGGGGATCATCATCGCGGCGAAAATGCCGAGCGGCAGGATGCCCGCCCCCAGCAGCCGGATTTTTTCTGCACGTGGAACTTCGCGGCCCGCTTCCGGGAGGGCGGGACCGAGTTCGGGTTGGAATTTGCAGCGGAGCCAGATGTAGATCACGAACATCGACGCCATCATCAGGCCCGGCACGACCCCGGCCAGCCAGAGCTGACCCACGGGTGCGCGGGCGATCATGGCGTAGAGCACCAGCACGACAGAGGGCGGCACGAGGATGCCGAGCGAGGAGCCGGCCTGGATGACGCCCGTGACCATGCGTTTGTCGTAGCCGCGTTTGAGCAGTTCCGGCAGAGCGATGGTGGCGCCAATGGCCATGCCGGCGACGCTGAGGCCGTTCATGGCCGAGATCAGCACCATCAGGCCGATGGTGCCGATCGCAAGGCCGCCGTTCAGCGGCCCCATCCAGACGTGGAACATGCGGTAAAGGTCGTCGGCGATGCGGCTCTCCGACAGCACGTAGCCCATGAAGATGAACATCGGCAGGGTCAGCAGCGGGTACCACTTCATCAGCTTCATCGCCGAGGAAAACGGGATGTCCGATCCGCCGACCCCCCAGAGGGCAATGGCGGCGACCGCGGCGACGAAGCCGATGGCACCGAACACGCGCTGCCCGGTCATGAGCATCAGCATCATGGTCGCGAACATGAAGACGGCGATCATTTCATAGGACATCAGAGGGCAACGCCGCGCAGTTTGGCAATGTCCTTGAAGAACTCGGAGATCGACTGGAGCAGCATCAGGAAGATGCCGATGCACATGGTCACCTTGATCGGCCAGATATAGGGGCGCCAGGCAGTGGGAGAGCGTTCATTGTACTGCAGCGAATACATGGTGCTCTCAAGCCCGCCGTAGAGCAGCACGCCGAGATAGAACATCAGAAACAGGACGGTAATCGCGTCGATCTGCGCTTTTTTGCGGTCGGACCAGTTGGCATAGAACAGGTCCATGCGCACGTTCGAGCCCATCTGGATCGAATAGGGTCCGCCGAGGATGTAGTAGGCGACCATCAGGAACTGGGCGATTTCGAGGGTCCAGAGCGAAGGCAGAAAAAACGTCTTGGAGACTGAGGACCAGAGCAGGACGCCGATCATGGCAAACAGGCCGTACATGACCAGGCGCCCGAGGCGATAGTTGAAGCGGTCTACCACGCGTACGAATGTTCGGATCAGATCTGGCACCGTGCCCCGCGAGCTTGACTGCAAGTTTGTGCGGCATGAGACACGGCCCGGTCGGGCGTTGTCAATCAATTCAGGTCCGGCTGATCGGCATGCGCCTGAAATTTGATCGAATGGTCCAAAAAGCCCGAAAAACGACCAGTCGAAGGTTTGGTCAGCGCCGGGGCGGCGGACCTGCGGCTGCCGCCCCGGAGCCTTTCAGCGGCGCGTCAGCCGATCCTGCCGCCGCCCTGTTTGGTGATGACCACGACCGACGGGCGGACGGGCAGGGCTTCGGAGAAGTCGGGCCAGCGGGTGGCTGGCGCCTCGAAGGTGGACGGTCCGTCGTCGCCGGGGTGCTGGACGGCGAGGAACAGGGTTTCGCCCGAGGGGGTGAAGTAGGGGCCGCACATCTCGGCGCCGACGGGAACGCGGAAGAAGAGCTGCGACGTGCCGCGGGCTTCGCCCTCGGTATCGACCGCCCAGAGCCCGTCGGTGCGTCCGGTTGCCTTGGCGCTGTTGCCGTCGGTCGAGACCCAGAGTCGGCCGTCGGCGTCGATGGCACAGTTGTCGGGCATGCCGAACCAGCCGTTTTCAGTGGTGGCGGAGGAGAAACTCGCGCCGACCTCGGCCACCGAGGGATCACCGCATTTCAGCAGAATGTCCCAGGTGGATTTGGTGGAGGCGAAATCACCGTCCGTCTCGGTGATCTCGATGATGTGGCCGAAGGCGTTGTCAGCGCGCGGGTTGGCGGCGTTTTCGTCGCCGGCGGCCCGTCGGGTGTTGTTGGTCAGCATGCAGTAGACGCGGCAGGTTTTGGCATTGGGCTGTACGTCTTCCGGGCGGTCCATTTTGGTGGCACCCAGCAGGTCGGCGGCGCGGCGGGTTTCGATCACCACGTCAGCCTGGGAAGCAAAGCCGTTTTCTTCCGTGAGCGGGCCGTCTCCGTAGACGAGCGGCATCCATTCGACCGTGCCGTCGGCGTCGAAGCGGGCGACGTAAAGTGTGCCGTCGTCGAGCAGATCGGCGTTGGCCGCGCGGTCATCGGGGTTGAAGACACCGTTGGTAACGAACTTGTAGACGTAATCAAAACGCTCGTCGTCACCGGAGTAAAGCACGACGCGACCGTCACCATTGACCACGGTTTCGCAGCCTTCGTGCTTGAAACGGCCGACGGCGGTGCGCTTTTTCGGTACGGCATTCGGGTCGGTCGGATCCACCTCGACGATCCAGCCGAAGCGGTTAGGTTCATTCGGTTCGCGGCTGATGTCGAACCGGTCGTAGAAGTTTGCCCATTCGTACCAGCCGCCCGGAACCCCGTAGCGGGAATGGTTGGCATATTCCGGATGATCCTCCGGCAGGTCGCCCTTGAAGTAGCCGTGGAAGTTTTCCTCGGCCATCAGGTATGTACCCCAGGGCGTGACGCCGCCGGCGCAGTTGTTGAGCGTGCCGAGCACCGTCATGCCTTCGGGATCTCCGGCGGTTTTCAGCCGGTCGTGGCCGGCGGCAGGGCCGGTGAGGTGCATTTCGGTGGTGGCGGTGATGCGGCGGTTGAGCGGGCTGTCGGCAACGACCTCGAAACCGTCGCCGCTGTTCACGAGTTCGAGAATCGAACCGCCGTGCGCCGCCATTTCGATGTCGACCATTTCCTTGGTGAAGTCGGGGATCGTGACGCCGTCGTCGGTAACCACTGCAACGCCAGGGAACATCAGGTGGGCGTCGGTATATTCGTGATTGACGAACAGGAGGCCACGGGTTTCGTCGTCCCCGATGGGGAAGAAGCCGATGTAGTCGTTGTTGTAGCCGAACTGCTGCGCCTGGGCCTCGGCGGTCTGGTTCATCGGGTCGAAAGCGGGAGCGCCGGCGGTGACCGGATCACCCCAGCGCATCAGAATCCGGGCATCGTAACCGTCGGCGACATGATGGGTTTCATCGCTGCCGGCGGTGACCTCGGCAAAGTCGAATGCGGACTCCGGGTGGGAGCCGGCCCGGGCCCGACCGGCCGTCAGGGCCAGCGGGCTGACGGTTGCGGCGATGGCGCTGACGGCGAGGGAGCCGCGCAGGATGTCCCGGCGGGACCAGCGGGCGCCGATGATGTCGCCCATCGTCGGATTGGCGGCGGTGTTCGACGGGATGTCCTCGCCTGCCTCACGGATTTCGGACGGGGTGGCGAACGGACGTGGCGAAGTCTCTGACGTCATTGGCTGTGCTCCATGTCACGGGAAATCGGACCCGCCGCCGGGGCAGCGGGTCATCGGCGCGACAATGCCGGGTTTCGGCGACGGTTTTGTGACCCCTTTGTGGCAGAAGTGTGCGGGATTACTCCGCCGCGCGGGGAGCGGTGCGCGCCGGCGTTCCCGTCGTGGCGCCGGTCGGCCAGATCACGTCTTCGGCAAGGCTGCGCCGCGATGCCCGGCGCAGGTTGCGGTCCCGGGCGATGCGGCTGTCCGGGCCGGCGATCCAGACGGCGGCGGCGGTGAACAGCGCGCCCAGACCTGCCGACATCCAGACCCGGATCGACAGCAGCGCGGGCGTGACGATCAGGGTCAGGACCGTCGCGAGGCCGAGGCCGAACACCACGGCGGTTGCCAGCTGGTTCCACCACAGGGCCGCCGGGGCGCCGATGGTGTAGCCGCCGTTGATGAAGTCGACGGTGATGCCGAACATCATCGGCGACAGGCCGGCGATGGTCGTGCTGGTGGTCAGCAGCACCGGACGGATGCGGGACTCGGCGGTTTTGACGATCGCATCGAGCGGCGCCATGAACTGGCGGTTTTCCTGGAAGGTGTCGATCAGGATGATGTTGTTGTTCACCACGATCCCGGCCAGGGCGACGATGCCGGTGCCGGTCATGATGATCGAGAAGGTCTGGTCCATTACCAGCATGCCGATCAGCACGCCGGTAACCGAAAGCACCACCGCCGTCAGCACCAGCACGGAATTGTAGACCGAATTGAACTGTGCCAGCAGGATGACGAACATCAGCCCGAGGGCGGCGGCGAAGGCGCTCATCAGGAAGGCCTGGCTTTCGGCCTGGTCTTCCTGGTCGCCGGTCCACTGCCAGGAGACCGATCCGGGCAGGTCGGCGTCGCTTTCCAGCCACTCCGTCAGCTTTTCGATTTCGGCGGTGGGATTGCCGTCCGGGGTCACGTCCGCCTTGACGTCGAAATAGCGTGCCCCCTGGTAGCGGTCGATCTGGGACAGGGATGGAACCGGTTTGCGGGTGATGAAGGCCGACAGCGGCACGAGGCCCTTGTTGGTGCGGACCCGAAGCGTGTCGAGGGTCGACAGCAGGCGGTCGCTTTCGGGCAGCCGCACCCGGATGTCGATTTCCTCGTCGGAGGTTTCGACGCGCATGGTGTCGAGGGTGACGCCCCGGGTGACGAGCTGGACCATCGCACCCACCGTCGCCACGTCAGCGCCGAAGCGTCCGGCCTGGGCAATGTCGACGTCAATCTGCCAGTCGATACCGGGCAGGGGAAGCGTGTCCTCCACGTCGCGCAGCGTCGGCTGGGCCTCGAAATGGTCGCGCACGGTGATGGCAGCGGACCTGAGTTCCTCCCAGTTGTTGCCGCTGATCCGCAGATGCAGGGGTTTGCCCTGGCCGGGACCCTGGGCGGCCTCGGATATTTCCGATTCGATCCCCGGGAGGACGACCAGCCGCTCGTTGATGTCCGCGAGGATCTCGCGGCCGGGTTTGCGGGTGCCCCAGGGTTCCAGTTCGATCTGTACCTGACCGACGGAGTCGCGCGGGCCGAGATCCCCGCCGGTGTTGAGCCCGCCGCCGCCCGCGAAGGCGAACATGGATTCAACCCCCGGAACCTGGGCGATCTGCTCTTCGACCTGGCGGACGAGGGTGTCTTTCTCCTCGATCGACAGGTTGCCGCGCGCCCGGACGTAGGCAATCGCGCGTTCCGGCTCGGTCTCGACGAAGAATTCCACGCCGCGGCTGTGTTCGCCGAAGTAGGAGAAGACCATCACGACAAAGACGATGACGGCACCGATGGAGACGAAAGGCATCACCGGGTTGCCGGTGAGAAAACGGATCAGACGGCCGAACAGGGTCGGCCGGTAGCCGGCCCGGCCGACCGGAGGGATTTTCCTGTGGCGCAGCGAACCGCCGACGAGGGACAACCCGGTGGCGGCAAGTGCCATCAGCAGGGCACCTGGCACCAGGGAGCCGCGGACCATCATGGCGAGGCCGATCCAGAGGACCACCGCGAGCGGGACGAGCAGGACCAGGCGCAGCGCCAGCGGGGTGCGGTCGTGCAGGAATTCCGAGCCGTGGCTGACATGGCGAGAGAACCGGCCGGCGATGCCGCCGAGCACCGGAAGGAAGATCAGGGCGACGACCAGCGAGGCGGAGAGCACGAAAATCAGCGTCACCGGCAGGTTGCCCATGAATTCACCGGCCACGCCGGGCCAGAACAGCATCGGCAGGAAGGCGCAGAGGGTGGTGGCGGTCGAGGAAATGATCGGCCAGAACATCCGCTTCGAACTTTCGCCGTAAGCGCGCATTGGGCCGGTTCCGGCGTCGATGTGCTGCTCGGCGTATTCCGCGACGACAATGGCACCGTCCACCAGCATGCCGACCGCGAGGATCAGGCCGAACATGACGATGTTGGAGATCGAGATGCCGAACACCGCCAGAAGGGCAAAGCAGAGCATGAAGGAGGTGGGAATGGCGAACCCGACCAGCAGGGCGGACCGGGTGCCGAGGCTTGCCAGCACCACCACCATCACCAGGCAGATCGCGGTCAGGACCGAGCCCTGCAGCTGGTTGACCATGTTGGATACCTCGGTGCTGGTATCCATCGAGAAGTTGACACGCAGGGCCTGCTGCAGTTCGGCGGGCCATTCCGACTGGATCCGGGCCACGGTGTCGCGGACCAGCTGGACGGTTTCGATGACGTTTTCACCCTTGCGCTTGCTGACCTGCATGGCGACGGTCGGTTCGCCGTTGAAGCGGGCGGTGCCCTCGCGGTCCTCGAAGGTGAGGCGGATTTCGGCCAGATCGCCGAGAGTGACGATGCTGTCGCCGTTGACCTTCACCGGCAGGGAATAGACGTCCTGCGGGCCGTTGAAGGCCGCGGGGATCTTGACCGAGAAAGCCCCGGATTCGGTATCGACCTCACCGGCGGCGATAAGCTGGTTGTTGCGGGTGACGACACTCACCAGTTCGTCCGCCGTGACGTTGTAGGCTTCGAGCTTGAGCGGATCGATCAGCACCTCGATCATTTCGTCGCGGTGACCGGCCAGGTCGGCCTCCAGAACCGCGGGCAGCGCCTCGATGCGCTCCTGCATGTCCTTGGCGACGCGCAGCAGCGTACGTTCCGGAACGCTGCCCGAAAGGGAGATCACCAGAACCGGAAATTCCGAGAAGTTGATTTCATTGATCGAATACTGGTCGGCCCCTTCGGGGAAGCCGGCTTCGGCCTTGGTGACCGCGTCGCGCACGTCCGCGAGGGTGGCGCTGCGGTCCCAGCCGAATTCGAACTCGAGCGCCACCCCGGCATAGCCTTCGGCGGCGGTGGAGCTCATCTTCTCCAGCCCGTCGAGGCCCTGCAGTTCGGTTTCGAGGGGCCGGACCAGCAGCTTTTCGGAATCCTCGGCGGAAATGCCCGGGAAGGGCACCGACACGAACAGTGCCGGGATTTCGATATCCGGCTCGCCCTCCTTGGGCAGGGACACATAGGCGTAGCCACCCGCGGCAAGCGAAAGGATAACAAAGGCCACGATCATGCGGGCCCGGGAGGTGGCCCAGTCGACGATCCCCCTCATTCTTCGACCTCTCGCCAGGTCACGCTGATGGCCTGACCGTCGGTCACGAAATCCTGGCCGACGACAATGACGCCGACTTCATCGTCGGGGCCGGTCACCCAAACCCCTTCCACCGAGTCCCGCACCACTTTGACAGGCACAAAACGGGTGGTTTCGCCGTCGACGGTGCGCAGGCCCAGTTCGCCGTCGTCGTTCAGCGTCAGCGCCGACTGCGGCACCAGGTGACCGCGCGTGCCGTCCAGCGAGACGAAGATTTCGGCGGTGATGCCGTCGCGGATCTCAAGGTCCGGATTGGGGACGTCGGCTTCGACCCGGAAGGTGCGGGTGACCTCGTCGCCGGAATGTGCCACGAAAGAAACGGTGCCGGTAAATTCCTGGCCCGTCAGCAGGCGCGCGCCGACTTTGGCGCCCGGTACAATCTGGTTGACCGAACGTTCCGGGACGAAACCGATCAGCTTGATCGGGTCAAGGTCGACGATCGTTGCGCATTCGGAGCCGGGCTGAAGCAGCGAGCCGATCTCGGCGGTATCGGATTCAAGCAGGCCGCCAAACGGCGCAAATATCTGCAACCGGTCGATCTCGCTCTGTGCCCGTTCGATCGCGGCCAGCGCCGACTGCAGTTTCGCCCGGTTGCCGATGGCGACGGTTTCGGCGGTGAACCCGCGCTCAACGAGGCTCTCGGAAGCCCGGTTGGTGGCCTCGGCTTCCTGGTAGAGTGCCTGGGCTTCGGCCAGCTGCGCCGGTCGGGTGCCCGGGTCGATCTGACACAGAAGATCCCCCTTGTTGACCATCGTGCCGCGACGCAGCGGTTCGGATACCACCAGGCCGGTGATTTCCGAGCGGACCTCGACCCGGCGGTTGGCCTCGGTGCGTCCGCGCAGGACGATGCCGCTTTCAATGTCCCGGGCGATGGATTTCCGGGCGACGACTGCGACGGCCGGCGTCTCCTGCGGCGCGGCGTCTTCCTGCACGGCGGCCGCTTCGGAGTCTCCCGCCCCCGCCATGGCCCGCAGCAGATCACGGTCCATCACGAACACGTAGAGAAAGATGCCGACCAGCAGGGCGCTGATCATCGGGAACAGGCGCATGCAACACTCCATAACACGACAGGCAGACATCGGTTTGCCGGCCACTTTACGCCAATCGCCGTCCAGGCGCATCAGTGACGCCACTGCCGACAAAATTTTCTTCCAGATATGGCTTGCTGATCCCAGATCAACCCCTGGGCCACCGGTGCATCTGTTGCTTCCGGGCTTGGCAGGTTTGCCGCCGGATTGTATACCGCCGTTCTGAATTGACGGAGAATGACCTTGGCCGAGACCGATTCCTTTATCAGCGAGGTGAGTGAGGAAGTCCGCAGGGACAGGCTCTACGCTTTTCTGCGGCGATGGGGATGGCTGATCGCCGCCGTCCTGATCCTGATCGTCGGTGGCGCCGCGCTGAACGAATGGCGCAAGCACCGTACCGAGCAGGCGGCGGAGGCCGCCGGCGATGCGCTGCGCATGGCGATGCTGATCGACGATCCGGTCGCCCGCGCCGCCGCGCTGGCACCGTTGGCCGACGCCGGAGACGGCAGTTCCGTGGTCGCATCCTTTGCCCGGGCAGGGGCGCTCCTCGCCTCCGGTGAAAAGGACGGTGCCGCAGAGATACTGGCTGCGGTGGTGGTGAATCCGTCCGCCGTCGAGCCGTGGCGGTCCCTCGCCAGTCTGCAGCGGGTGATGATCCTCGGTGACGGGCTTCCGGCGTCCGAACGGCTGGGCAGTCTCGAAACGCTGACCGCCACCGGTGCGCCGTTCCGTCTTCTGGCGCTGGAGCAGCGCGCACTGGTTTATCTCGACGAGGGGAACCTTGACGCCGCCGCCGCGGATCTCGAGGCCATCCTCGACGCACCGGATGTGACCGAGGGGCTCGCCGGACGGGCGCGTCAGCTGCTCATCGCCTCCGGGGCACCCCTGCCCGTCGAAGGCACCGGGGCGGACGGGTGAAGATGATGCAGGAGGCGGAGATGCCGGGCAGGCGGATGACGCGTGCTTCCTGCGGCGTGCTCCGCGCCAGCCTTCTGCTGGCACTGCTGGCAGGTCTTGTTTCAGCCTGCGACCGCGGCGACCCGCCGTTGCCCGGCGAGAGAATCCCGGTACGGCCGAGCCCAGGCTACGAGGAGGCCGTTGCCTCGACCCGCTCAAGGCCGGTGTCCTTGCCGGCGCCGGTTTCCAATGCCGAATGGACCCATCAGAACGGTCTGCCGCAGGGACGGTTCGGTCACGTTGCATTCTCGACCCAGCCGCAGCTGCGCTGGTCGGTGAACATCGGCGAGGGCGACCGCAAACGTTCGCGGATCCTGACGGCGCCGGTGTTCGCGGGCGGACTGGTTTTTGCCGTGGACTCGGCGGGTCAGCTGTCTGCCGTCACCCGTGACGGCCAGATGGCATGGACCCGAAGCATTGTCCGGGAAGGGCAGCGCGCGGATGCCGGGCCCGGCGGCGGTCTGGCCGTCTCGGGCGGCGTGCTCTACGTCACGACGGGATTTGGCGAGGTCATGGCGATTGCGCCATCGACCGGCCAGACGCTGTGGCGGCGTCAGTTCGAGGGTCCGTTTCAGTCCGGACCGGCCGTGCAGAACGGGCGGATCTTCGCGGTGTCGCGCGATGACGTGGCGCACGCGCTGCAGACGGCCGACGGTGAGGAGATCTGGCGTGTGGAAGGCGGCGGCGGCACCGGCCTGCTTGGCGGGTCGGTGCCGGCGGCGGACGGGTCGCTGGTGGTACTTCCGTTCACCTCCGGCGAGTTGCTTGCGGTCGATGCCGCGAGCGGTGCCTGGACCTGGGGCACGGCGATCAGCGGCGGCCGCAATGACCTTGCCCGCAAGGGGATCAGCGACATCAGTGGCGATCCGGTGATCGTCGGCCAGAGCGTTTATGCCTCCAGCCAGAGCGGCCGGACCGTGCGGATGGACCGCACCACCGGCGAGCGGCTCTGGACCATTTCGGAGGGGGCCTACGGTCCGGTCTGGTCCGCGGGCGGTTCGCTGTTCCTGCTGTCAGATGTCGGCACGCTCGTGCGGGCGGAAACCGCGGACGGCGAAGTGGTCTGGGTGACCCAGTTGCCGGAATACGTTGAGAAGAAGGGATTTTTGGGCGGCCTGTTTGGCAGTGACATTCCGTCGGCGGCGGTGACTCATTACGGGCCCGTACTCGCCGGCGGCCGGCTCTGGGTGGCGAGTGGCGACGGGCATCTGCGGTCCTTCAACCCCGTCGACGGCAGGCAGCTTTCGGATCTGCCGATCCCCGGCGGGGCCGCGGCTGCGCCCGCTGTTGCCGGGGGGGTGATGTTCATTGTCAGCCGCACCGGGCAATTGCACGCTTTCCAATGACTGCCTGAACGGGTAACGAACGGGTTCGGGTCATCCCGACCCGTGGGTTCGCCCCTGTCCGGAACGGTATCATGGCCTTCACGCTTGCAATCATCGGTCGCCCCAATGTGGGAAAGTCCACTCTTTTCAACCGGTTGGTAGGCCGGCGGCTGGCGCTGGTCGACGACCAGCCCGGCGTGACCCGTGATTTGCGCGAAGGGGACGCGAGGCTTGGCCAGCTGCGGTTCACCGTTATTGACACCGCCGGGCTGGAATTGGCGACGGACGAAAGCCTGCCCGGGCGGATGCGGGCGCTGTCTGAGAAGGCGATGGGCATGGCGGATGCGTGTCTGTTCCTCGTCGATGCGCGTGCCGGGGTGACGCCGCTGGACCGGACCCTTGCGGACATGCTGCGCAAACGCGGCGGCACGGTCATTCTCGCCGCCAACAAGACCGAAGGCCGTGAGGCGGAGATCGGGCGGATGGAGGCCTATGAGCTTGGTCTGGGCGAGCCGATTGCCCTGTCGGCGGAGCATGGCCAGGGCATGGACGAGCTGCGGTCGGTGCTGGAACCGATCATGGAAAGCGTGCAGGCCGTTGATACGGTTGGAGAAACCATCTGGGAGATTGATGACGGCGTCAATGAGGAGGGCGAAGGGGCGGAAATTCCGGAAGGCCGTCCGATCCAGATCGCGGTGGTGGGCAGGCCGAACGCGGGAAAGTCCACTCTTGTCAATGCGATAGCCGGTGAAGAGCGTCTGCTGACCGGTCCCGAGGCGGGGATCACCCGCGACGCGATCGCGGTCAGGACCGAATGGATGGGAACGCCGCTGCGCATCTTCGATACGGCGGGGATGCGCAAGAAGGCGAAAGTGCAGGAGAAGCTGGAAAAACTCAGCGTTTCCGATGGTTTGCGGGCTGTCAAGTTCGCCGAGGTGGTGATCGTTCTGCTCGACGTGCAGGTGCCGTTCGAGAGCCAGGATCTGCGGATCGCCGATCTGGCGGAACGGGAGGGCCGGGCGGTGGTCGTGGCGGTCAACAAATGGGACCTGGAAGACGAAAAGCCGCAGAAACTCAATGAGTTGCGCGAGGCTTTCGGCCGGCTGCTGCCGCAGTTGCGCGGGGCGCCGATGGTGATGGTCTCGGCGTTGACCGGCAAGGGGCTGGACCGGCTGCACAAGGCGGTCACGGACGCATATTCCGTATGGAATACAAGGATTTCCACCGCGAAGCTCAACCGGTGGCTGGCGGGCCAGATCGCCGATCACCCGCCACCCGCGCCGGGTGGACGGCGGATCCGGATGCGCTACATGACCCAGGTGAAGACACGGCCGCCGACCTTCGTGGTGTTCACCTCGATTCCGAAGGAAGTGCCGGAGGATTACAAACGTTTTCTGGTCAACGGGTTGCGGCGGGATTTTGACATGCCGGGCACGCCGATCCGGCTGATTTTGCGCGCCGGGGAGAACCCGTACAGGGACCGCAAGAAGGCCAGCTACACCGCGCTGACCAAACACGTCAAACCCCGCCGACCCTGGGAACGTTAACCACGCGGCGACGGCGTACCCTTTCGATACCCAACCGGTACCCAAGTGATACCGACGAATCCTGGAGTCGGCGAAAAGGTTAACGCGGGGGGTCACAGTATGGATCGGATCATCGGTGCGATGATTTCGTATGCACCTCTTAGTCGAACAACCAATTCCGCCAGCCTGCCGAGTCCCAGGAGTGGCTTCGGCGGATCGTTCAGAGCAGCAAGGACGATTTTTGTCAGAGCTGCGAAATTGACGATGCGCTGTTGTCGTGATGCCCACGGGTATACCATCAGTTCGCGGGTGACGCCTGGCAGATCGGGACCCAACAGATGCTCAACGTCCGGATCAGCTAGAACAGCAGTGGCGGCTTCAACAAATCTTTCGCCTTCGGGAATCGCATGCTCTGAAATGATGTTGGCGTTGTTTGGATCGTCAATTTGACGAAGGACAGGATATAGCGGCAATAGCCGCTGAGCCTCCTGCAGGAATTGCTTGAACAGCGCCAGTCCGACGGTCGGCAACGCTTCTGCATCTTCTGTCAGGGCTTCCAGAACATGGAGGTTTGCTTTGACAAGAACGATTCGGACCTGACCGGCGGGTTTCGCGGTCTCCGTTTCAATCAGTGAGAGGATTTCGACAATCTCATCAACCAGGCTGGCCGCGTTATGTGGATGGTTTCGCTTGACGGTTGCTGCAAGCTGCGAGGCCAGGCTGGATACGCCCGCAAGTTGCTTGTCTTGCAGTTCAGAGTCGATGTTGGGAATCGCACGACGTGGTTCTGGCGGGATTGCAATTAATTCTGCCCGTAAGTGACCAGTCTTTGTCCATTCTACATCGACTGGAGGCGTTACCCTGTCGATCAGATCTGGAGGTTTTGCTGTCGGGCCGCCAGGCGTCCAGTCTTTCGGCAAGCCGTTGAGGTAGTCGAGAACCTTTAGGGTTCGTTCTTCATTGTCTTTAATGTGTGCCAAGCGGCCGAGACCGTCCGGATCATTGAGAGCGGCGCCACTTTCTGAGATGTGTAAGCCGGAATGGTCCCCACCGTTTCGAGCGCCTTCGACAAGGTTTGTCAGTGATCTGATTGGGCGGAGGTCTTGGATTGCGGTGCCAGTCAGATCGAGCGTACGAAGCGCAGTGAGGTGCTGCAACGGTGCGATGTTGGCAACTTGGGTATCACTGAGGTCGAGCATCTGTAGGGAGATCAGTTTTTCCAGAGGCTCAATGTCAGACACCTCGGTGCCGCGGAGTTCGAGTGTGTGAAGTGAGGCGAGTGCCTGCAAAGGTGCGATTTGGGCGACCCGCGTACTAATGAGGTGTAGCGCCAGGAGGGACATGAGGTGGTGCAGCGGTGAGATGTCGGCGACCTGAGTGCCGCTGAGCTCTAGCACCTGCAGCGACGTGAGGCTCTGCAATGGCTCAATGTTAATGACCCGGGTGCTGTCGAGGTAAAGCGTTTGCAGGGAGGCGAGGTCCTGCAGTGGCGTGATGTTCGTGACATTGTTACTGCTGAGGTGGAGCGTCTGCAAGGAAGTGAGCTCTAAGATTTCAGGCGGCAGAACGGCTAGGTCACGAAACACGTGTGTATAGCCGCTCAGATCCAGTTCAGTTGCCCCGGTTGCTGTTGCATCTCGGATGGCTGTCAAAGCGGCCGCGTAGGCATCATCTGCTTTGGTCATAGAAAAACCCTCACCTGAATGACGGAACAATGAGGGTGCGATCCGATTGGAGCAAGCGTAGTGTTCAGGGATAGGTTGCCCGGCTGGCGAGCGCGATC
>JAUIHM010000022.1 GCA_030432315.1 Alphaproteobacteria bacterium
GATCGTCGGGGCGACGGTGGTGACGATGGGGATGATTTCGCTGCCGACGATGCTGGCGCACGGGTATGACCGGCGGCTTTCGACCGGGATCATCGCCGCATCCGGCACGCTCGGTCAGATCATTCCGCCCTCCATCGTGCTGATCATTCTCGGTGACGTTCTGTCCAATTCCCATATCGAGGCCCGGCGTTCGGTAGGCGACTGGGCGCCGACGCCGATGTCGGTGGGGGACGTGTTTTCCGGGGCGCTGCTGCCCGGTCTGGTGCTGGTCGGAATTTACATGGTCTATACCTGCCTTCTGGCGGTGCTGCGGCCGAAACTGGCGCCGCGCCGGGTGCAGGTGGGGCAAAAACCGGCGCTGTCGGCGGTGCTGGCGATCCTGGTGCCGCCCCTGCTGCTGATCGTGTCGGTACTGGGCTCGATCCTGTTCGGGGTCGCGACGCCCACCGAGGCGGCGGCGATCGGCGCGGTCGGGGCGCTGCTGCTGGCAGGGATGCGGCTCAGCGACAGGTCGCCGTTGCCGGTGCTGCTCGCGGTGCTTGGTGCCGGGGTGGTGGTGGTGGCTGCAGCGCTGTTCGACCTGCGGCTGGTCCGGACGGAACTGCCGGTGTCCGACCGGGTCGGTATTGCGGTGGCGGCGGTCGGACTGGCGCTGCTGGTATGGGGGCTTGCGGTCAGCATTCTGCGCACGCTGGAGCGCACAGGACCGTCCGGCGTGTCGGTGCTGGCCCATGCGGTGCGCACGACTACCCGGATGTCGGCGATGGTGTTTGCGATCTACATCGGCGCCCAGGTGTTCAACCTGACCTTTCGCGGTCTGGGCGGTGAGCAGACGATTCACGGGTTTTTCAACGCCCTGCCGGGCGGGCCGTGGATGGCGCTGGCCGGGGTGATGCTGATGATGTTTCTGCTCGGGTTTTTCCTCGATTTTCTCGAGATCGTTTTTGTCGTCACGCCGATCATGGCGCCGGTACTGTTCGCCTTTAATGGCCCCGACGGTCAGGCGCTGTTCAATCCGGTTTGGATTGCGGTGCTGATGGGGCTCAACCTCCAGACCAGTTTTCTGACGCCGCCTTTCGGTTTTGCGCTGTTCTATCTGCGCGGGGTGGCGCCGCCCGAGGTGCGGACCGCCGACATATACCGGGGTGTCATCCCCTTCGTTCTGATCCAGCTTGCCGTTCTGGCGCTGGTGGCCGTCTGGCCCGACCTTTCCACCTGGCTGCCCGCACGGCTTGCGCAGTAGCTTCCCCAAGGCCCCAATCCTTCCTCCAGAACTGGAACAATCCGTGGAACCATGGCTCATCGCGTCCCTGTCGGTCCTGTCGCTGCTGATTGCCGGAACGGTGAAAGGTGCCATGGGGCTTGGTCTGCCGACCACTGCAATTGCCCTTCTGACGCTTTTTCTCGAAGCGCGCACGGCGATCGGGCTGATGGTGCTGCCGATTCTGTTCTCCAATGCCTGGCAGACCTGGCGGTCCGGCGACACCCTGCGGGCGCTGTCGACCTACCGCTGGTTTGCCGTCACCACCGCCCTTGGCGTGGCCGCGACGCTGTGGTTCAGCCGCAATGCGCCGGAGGAGTTTCTGCTCGGGGTTCTCGGTGCGGTGATGCTGCTGTTCGTGATGGTGAATCTGACAAAATGGCGGCCGATGATCCCGGACGGGCTCGACCGCAGATTTCAGATCGGGCTGGGCCTCGCCGCCGGGATCATGGGAGGGCTGACCTCGGTCTGGGCGCCGCCGCTGGCGATTTACCTGGCCGCGAGGGGTGTGAAAAAGGACGAGTTCATAAGAGTTTCCGGGTTGATGTTCCTGCTTGGTGGCATCCCTCTGGCGGTTGGGTATTTCCTGCGCGGGGCGTTCGTCGGACAGCAGGGGCTGTTGTCGCTGCTGATGATTCTGCCAACGTTCGTCGGTTTTACCGTTGGCGAACATCTGCGAGGACGGATGTCGGAAACGCTGTTTCGGCAGTTTCTGCTGCTGGTGTTTTTCCTGATGGGGCTGAACCTGCTGCGGCGGGCGCTGCTTTAGCCCCGCTGCGGGTCAGGGTTTCACCAGACAGTCTTTCAGATCCTCCAGCGTGACCGCGCCCAACTGTGCCATGTTGGCGCGCATGTCGGCTTCGAGGATGTGGTTGACATGCGCTGCACCCGCCGCGCCAAGCGCTGCCACCGCGTAGTGGAATGCCCGGCCGAGGAACACCATGTCGGCGCCGAGGGCCAGGCCGCGCATGATGTCGAGACCGCCCTCGACCCCGGAATCGAACACGATCGGCACGTCCGGCCCGACCGCGGAACGGATCAGTGGCAGGCGGTCGATTGCCGCCGGTCCGGCTTCGAACTGCCGGGCGGAATGGTTCGAGACCCAGATGCCGTCCACACCTTCCTCAACCAGCCGCACCGCGTCTTCGGGCCGCTGTACCCCCTTGACCAGAAGATCGCCGGCCCATTCCTGGCGCACTGCGCGCAGGTAGTCCCAGTCCGGGTATCCCCGAATGACGCGGCCGGCGTGGACGAACGGATCGCGTTTCAGCTGAGCCGGATCGACGTAGCTTTCCGCGAATTTCAGCCGGGGGGCGCCGGTGCGGGCCATCGACAGAGTCCAGACCGGATGCAGCAGCATCGACAGCACCATTTTCGGCGTCAGCCGCGGCGGCATCACCACCTGGGCGCGGCGCTGCCGTTCGCGGCGGCTTTCGCCGGGCACATCGACGGTCAGGATCAGCTTGTCGAAGCCCGCGGCCCCGATCCGCCGGATCATGTCGCGGCGCACCTCGGGATCCGCGGGGGCATAGAGCTGGAACCAGCCCAGATCGCCGGCCACCGGGCCGATCTCTTCGGGTGTCCTGGTGGCGACGCTTGAAATGCTGTAGGGAATTCCGTGGGCCACCGCGGATCTGGCGAGAATTTCCTCGGCGCCGGGCCAGATCATGCCCGACATGCCAATCGGGGCGATGCCCCAAGGCAGCGGATGGTCGCGGCCCATGAAGCGGCGGCTGAGGTCGGCTGTCTGCGTGCCGCCCAGAATAGCGGGCATGAACAGCACAGCGTCGAGGGCGGCGCGGTTGCGGGTGACGCCGATCTCCGAGCCGGTGCCGCTGTCGAGATACTCGAAGGCGAATTTCGGCATCCGTCGTCTGGCGCTCAGCCGCAGGTCGGAGATTGCCGGATGTGAGGTGTCGAGGTCCATTCAGTTGACGGCGGCGGAGAGTGCGGCCGGTTTCGGTCCGCCGGTCGCCCAGTCGAGAAGTTCGGCGGTATGTACCACCGGCACGCCCATCGAGGTTCCCAGCTGCATCATGCAGCCGATATTGCCGGCCGCCACCACATCGGGATCCGCCGCTTTCAGGGTCGCGACCTTGCGGTTCTTCAGTTCGGCGGAAATTTCCGGCTGCATCAGGTTGTATGTGCCGGCGGAGCCGCAGCAGAGATGCGGATTCTTCGGTTCCACCACCTGGAATCCGGCGCGCCGGAGCAGGTCCTTGGGCAGGGTCTTGATCTGCTGGCCGTGCTGCAGCGAGCAGGCGGCGTGATAGGCGACCTTTGGCGGCTGCGGCAGGACCCCGTCCCTCAGACCCAGGTCGGTCATCAGTTCGGAAATGTCTCTGGCAATCGCCGAGACCCGCGCAGCGTCCTTTGCCAGCGGGTCATTGCGGAACATGTGGCCGTAATCCTTGACCGTGGTTCCGCAGCCGGAGGTGTTGATGACGATGGCGTCGAGGCCGTTGGCGTCCATTTCGCGCACCCAGGCGCGGATGTTGCGGGCGGCGCTGGCGTGGCTTTCGTCCGACTTGCCCATGTGGTGGGTCAGGGCGCCGCAGCAACCCGCGCCCTCGGCCACCACCACGTCGCAGCCATGCCGGGTCAACAGGCGGATGGTGGCGTCGTTGATGTCGGTGTTGAGCGCCCGCTGCGCGCAGCCGGTCATCAGTGCCACCCGTCTGCGGTGCGGGCCCGAGGCGGGAAAGGTCTGCGGGTCGTCGTTGCGGCTGACCGGCGGCACGGATTTTGGCGCCATCTCGAGCATCGCCCGCAGCCGCGGGTCGGGCATCAGGCCCCGCAGCGGCCGCGCCAGTTTTGCCCCGGCGAGGGCGGCGCGAAACCGAGTCGGGTAGGGCAGAATTTTCGCCAGGATCCAGCGCAGCGCCCGGTCGTCCCAGCGCCGGCGGTAGTTCCGTTCGATGTAGTCGCGGGCGTGATCCACCAGATGCATGTAGTGCACGCCGGATGGGCAGGTGGTCATGCAGGCGAGGCAGGACAGGCAGCGGTCGATGTGTCTGACGGTTTTTTCGTCCGGAACCCTTTCGTTTTCCAGCATATCCTTGATGAGATAGATGCGGCCGCGCGGGCTGTCCAGTTCGTCGCCCAGAACCTGGTAGGTGGGGCAGGTCGCGGTGCAGAAGCCGCAGTGCACGCAGGCGCGCAGCACTTCGTTGGAGCGTGCCATCGCCGGATCGCGCAGCTGGGCCTCGGTGAAATTCGTCTGCATCTCGGTCTTTCCCCCGCTACGCCATCAGGCCGGGATTGAGGATGGTGTCCGGGTCGAATTCATGCCGCAGCGCGGCGCTGATCTTCGCGAGGCGCGGATGTTCCGGCTGAAAGACCGCGACCGCGCCGCGATGGTCGGCGCAGCCGCGCACGAGGGTGGCGTGGGCGCCGGAGCCGGGGAGGTGGCGGCGCACATCCTGGTCGGCCTCCTGGGGCACGCGCGCCCAGATCAGCCCGCCGCCCCAGTCGAGCGAACATTCGGCCCCCGCCGCCCCGAGCGCGGCGACGATCCCGGGCGCGTCGGTGGGTTTCGCCGCGAGGCGCCAGACGGCACCGGGTCTTGCGGCGAAGTGCGTGACATCGCGGATACCGCGCCAGAGGGCCCCATGCGCCTCGCCGTCGATCCTTTCGATTTCATGGGCCTGAAACAGGGCCGAAAGCGCGCGGCTGCGGTTTTCGACCTGCACCGCCAGTCCTTCGATCCGCAGATATGCGGAGCCATCGATCCAGGCGGCTCCGGCGATCTCATAGGGCGTGCGCAGGGCGGCGCAAAACAGCGCAACCGCACCGTCCGCGTCGAGCCCGGCAAAGCGCAGGGTGCAGGCGGTTTCGGCGACCGGCAGGGTCTTCAGCGACACTTCGCTCAGCACGCCGAGTGTGCCCCAGGCACCGCACATCAGTTTGGCGAGATCGAGCCCGGTGACGTTTTTCATCACCCGCCCGCCGTTTTTCACCACCCGGCCACGACCGTCGACAAAGCGCGCGCCGAGCAGATGGTCGCGGCAGGCTCCGGCCCGGACCCGGCGCGGTCCGGAGACGTTGCCCGCCACCACGGCGCCGACGGTCGGCTCGCCGGTGGTGCCGAGCAGAGCCCGGTGGTCCATCGGCTCGAAGGCCAGCTGCTGGTTTTCGGCCTCTAGCGCCGCCTCAACCTCCGCCATGGTGGTGCCGGTCTTGACAACCATCGTCAGGGCGCCGGGTTCATAGAGGGTAATGCCGGAATGCCCGGCAAGCGACAGAACCCGCGCCGCCTGGACCGGGCGCCCGATATCCGACCGGGTTCCGCCTCCGCGCAGCCGCAGCGCCTGGCCGCCGGAGCCGGCGACGGCTTCGGCGATGGCCTCTTCGGTCGCCGGCGTCAGCACCTCAGCCGGCACGGCGGCGGTCCTCCGTGCGGCGGCTTTCGCTGGCGGAAAGCGGAAACACCTTGGCGGGATTGAGCAGCCAGCCGGGATCGAACACGTCCTTCACCCGCATCTGCATTTCCATGTCCACCGGGGAGAACTGGTCCGGCATCAGATCGCGCTTTTCTATGCCGACGCCATGTTCGCCGGTGAGACAGCCGCCGACCTCGACACAGGCCCGCAGAATGTCGGCCCCCAGCGCCTCGGCCCGTTCGAGATCGCCCGGCCGGTTGGCATTGAACAGGATCAGCGGATGCATGTTGCCGTCACCGGCATGAAAGACGTTCGCCACCTGCAGCCCGTGTTCGCGGCCCAGGTCGCCAATCCGTTTGAGGGTGCCAGGCAGGGCGCTGACCGGCACCGTTCCGTCGAGGCAAAGATAGTCGTTGATCTGGCCCATGGCGCCGAAGGCCGACTTGCGGCCTTTCCAGATGTTGGCGCTTTCCTCGGCGCTGGCGCTCACCCGCACCTCGACCGGATTCAGTTCGCCGGCAATCGCGGTGATGCGGGCAAGCTGGTCCTGAATTTCGGGCTCGGAGCCTTCGACTTCGACGATCAGCAGCGCCTCGCATTGCGGATAGCCGGCATGGGCAAAATTCTCGACCACCTCGATGCAGGGCCGGTCCATGTATTCGATCGCCACCGGCAAAACGCCGGAACGGATGATGCGGGCGACGCATTCCCCGGCGACTTCGGCATCGTCGAAGCCGATCATCACCGGCCGTGCGCCTTCGGGTTTCGGCAGAATGCGAAGGACCGCTTCGGTGACGATTGCCAACTGGCCCTCGGAGCCGCAGATCAGCCCGAGCAGGTCGAGGCCAGGCAGATCCATCTGCGGTCCGCCGAGATCGACGATTTCGCCGTCGGCCATCACCAGCCGCACGCCGAGCAGGTTGTTGGTTGTCACGCCGTATTTGAGGCAGTGCGCCCCGCCGGAATTCATTGCGATGTTGCCGGCGATGGCGCAGGCGAGTTGGGACGAGGGGTCGGGCGCGTAGAAGAAGCCGTCGTCCTCGACATGGCCGGTGACACTCAGGTTGGTGGCGCCGGTCTGGACCCGCAGGCAGCGGTTGTCGTAATCAACCTCGAGAAAACCGTTCATTCGCGCGGTCCCGATGATGACGCAGTCCGCAGTCGGCAGTGACCCGCCTGACAGCGAGGTTCCGGCCCCGCGCGGTACCACGCTCACGCCGAGGTCGTGACAGACCCGCATCGCCGCCGAGACTTCTTCGGTGGTTGTCGGCAGTACGACCGCCAGCGGCGGGCAGCGGTAGGCGGTCAGGGCGTCGCATTCGTAGGCGCGGGTTTCGGCGGGATCGGAGATCACCCGGTTGTCCGGCAGTGCTTCGGCCAGCGCCGCGACGATCGCTGCCTTGCGGTCGAGCACGCTCTGCATCGGTTTTGGCATTACGATCGTTGACATGATTTCCCCGCCGGAGGTTTCCGCCCGGTGTCGGACGGTTGATAACCCGCCCGATTAAGGCTCCGGGCCGATGGGGCGTCAAGGTCTTTGTCCGCGCTCCACGCCCAGGTTTCGCGGTCAGGCCGAAAGGGCCCAGGCCAGTACCGGCAGGCTCACATCGAACCGGTAGTCGATCGAGGAGTGGTTGTCGTCGAATTCCTCGTAGGTGTGGGCGACCTCCGCGGCGGTGAGAAGTCGCGACAGTCTGCGCGCGCCATAGACGAGATTGTACTGGTCGACCCGGCCGCACTCGATCCAGAGCGCCTTCATCGAACGCAGGGCGTCGAGATGTTTGGGTGCCTGGACCACCGGATCATGCGCGAGCCAGGCATTCCAGCGTTCCGGGATGATCTCGCAGGTTTCCGGATCGACCGGCAGGCGGATGCCGCAGAAGGCGTCCGGGTCGGGATCGTAGGTGGCGGCCATGGCCAGATCCATCAGGACGTGGATGTCTTCGCCGGCGTACTTCGGTCCCGCCTCGAAGTCGGTCAGGAACTTTTCGACCGACATGTCCTTTTTCGCCAGTGCCCGCAGAATGAGCGGCATGTCCGGCAGGTAGCAGATCTCGAACGCCAGGTCGCCGGAATGACAGGCCGCTGCCGACCAGACATCGGGATAGAGCATCGCGTGCATGATGGCACCATATCCGCCGGAGGATTTGCCGTAGAGCCCGCGCCGTCCAGGACCGCCGCAGCCGAAGCGGGTTTCGACCGCCTGCAGCATCGGTCCGGTCAGATATTGTCCCCAGAGCCCCATGGCCGGGGAATCGATGTACTGGTTGCCGCCCAGCCGGGTGAAGCAGTCGGGCAGGGCGACCACCACCGGTGGCAGCACGTCGTCGGCGATCAGCCGGTCGATGCGTTCGGGCATGTTCTCGCCGAAGTTCTTCCATGCCGCATGACCGGGGCCGGAACCGGTGAAGCCGACGAGATCGACCAGCAGCGGCAGGCCGGCGCCGTCATGGCCGTGCGGCACGTGGACAAGAACGTCGCGGGTGGACGGATCGCCGAGCATGTTTTCCGCCAGAAGCGGGCTGTCGACCCGCAGCCGGTGCGTTGTTCCGGCGGGAATGTCCTGGCGTCTCTGCATGGTCGGCTCCCATCGTGATGTGCTTCGCTGCGACGCTTATGAGCCAGACCGGCCGGTCTGGCAAACCGGAAACGCGCCACGGGGCCGGGCCCGGACTTGCGTCCCGTGCCGGAACCCGGTAAGCGCCCGGCCTTTCCCGATCCGATCAGAGGAGTGCGGCGATGCCTGCCCACACGCTCGCCATTGACTTTGGCACCTCGAATTCCGCCGCAGCGGTCAACCGGAGCGGCAGACCCTGCCGCATCGCCATTGAAGCCGGGAGTGAAACGCTGCCAACGGCGGTTTTCTTTGCCACCGGTGGTCAGGGCATGGAAATCGGTGCCGCCGCCGCCGACGCGCTGATCTCGCGCGCCGAGGGGCGTTACATGCGGGCGCTGAAGAGTGTCCTTGGAACGCCGCTGTTTCATGAATCGCGGCTGATCGGCGGGCGGCGGCAGACGCTGGCGGATATCGTCGCCGCATTCCTGGCCGAGGTGAAGCGGCGCGCGGAGGCGGCGACGGGGGTTGAGTATCCCTCCGCGCTCTCGGGACGGCCGGTACATTTTCACACCACCGATCCGGAGCGTGATGCGCGCGCCGAAACGGATTTGCGGCAGTGTTATCTTGCCGCCGGGTTTGCCGAGGTTTCCTTCATGTTCGAGCCGGAGGCGGCGGCCATGGCCAGCCACGGTCTGGAGACCGCCGGCGGCTGCGGGCTGATCGTCGACATCGGCGGTGGCACTTCGGATTTCTCGGTGTTTCGCACCGGCGCGGGGCGGATGGAGATTCTCGCAAGCCACGGGATCCGGCTGGGCGGGACGGATTTCGACCATGCGGTGTCGATGACCCATGCCATGCCCTGTCTGGGGTATGGCGGCGAATTGCGCCGGGAGTTTGGCCCCGGCCTGCTGCCGGTCCCGAAGGCGGTCTATGTGGATCTTTCGACCTGGCAGAAGATCCCGTTTCTTTACAGCCGCGAGACCCGGCGGGAGGTGGCGCAGATGCTCCGGTTGGCAGTCGATACGCGGGCGATGGGACGCCTTGCCGCGGTGCTCGACCACGAGTTGGGCCATGAACTGGCCTTCGCGGTCGAGCGGGGCAAGATTGCCGCCAACGGGACGGCTGCCGATGCGCGGATCGACATGGATTACATTGAACCCGGTCTCGGCGCGCCGATCGGCCCCGGCAGTCTCGATGACGCGCTGCGCGGCTTTCGCGAACCGCTCCGGGCTGCTGCCGCCGAGACGCTGCGGATGGCGCAGACCGCACCGGAGGAGGTGTCCACGGTCATTCTCGTCGGCGGATCGAGCCTGATGGGCATGGTCACCTCGGAACTGGGGGCGCTCTGCCCCGGTGCGGAACAGAAATATACCGAGGCGTTTACCGCCGTGGTCGACGGGCTGGCGCTGGCCGCGCCGGAAGCGGCGTGAGGCGGAACCGGCGCTTCAGGTGACGCGGCTGCGCACCTGATACCTGGCTGCTTTCCAGGCATCGGTATTGATGACTTCGGCGATGACCTTCGCAGCGGCGGTCATGTCGGCGTCATCGAGGTAGAGCGGCGTGATGCCGAAGCGCATTGTGTCGGGGGCGCGGAAATCGCCGATGACGCCACGCTCGATCAGGGCCTGCATCGCCGCGTAACCATCAGGAAACGCGAATGAAACCTGAGAGCCGCGTTTTGCCGGATCCCGCGGTGATTTCAGCTTCAGGGTCGGGCAGCGGCTTTCAACTTCGCGGATGAAGACCTCCGCGAGCCGTGCGGATGCGGCCTCGACCTCCGCCATGCTGACCCCGTCCCAGACGTCGAGCGCGGCATCGAGAAGGCTCAGCTGAACGATTGGCGGCGTGCCGACGCGCATCCGCTCGGTCTGCATCGCCGGGCGGTAGTCGAGATCGAAGGCAAACGGTGCTTCGTGGCCCAGCCAGCCGGCGAGGGCCGGCTGAACCTGTTCGGCGATGTCGGGCCGCACGTAGATGAAGGCCGGTGCGCCGGGGCCGCCGTTGAGGAACTTGTAGGTGCAGCCGACGGCGAATTCGGCGCCGCTCGCGGCGATGTCGACTTCGATGGCACCTGCCGAATGGGCGAGATCCCAGATCATCACCGCACCCGCCGCATGGGCCGCTTCGGTGACGCGGGCCATGTCGTGCCGCCGGCCGGTGGAATAGTCCACCTGGGTCAGCATCACCGCCGCCACGTCCGGGCCGATGGCGGATTCGACGTCGTCGGGGTTCGGGGTTTTCAGGACGTGGCCCTGGCCGAGCGTGTCGATCAGCCCCTGGGCCATGTAGAGGTCGGTGGGGAAATTGCCGCTGTCGGAGACGATCACCCGGCGGTCCGGCCGCATCCGCAGTGCGGCGGCCAGCGCTTGATAGACCTTGATCGACAGGGTGTCGCCGGTCGCGACCGAGCCCTCGGCCGCGCCGATCAGCGGCGCGATCCGGTTGGCGACCTTCAGCGGCAACTCCATCCAACCGGCAGTGTTCCAGGCCCGGATCAGTTCGCCGCCCCATTCGCGGGTGATCGCCTCCGCCGCCCGTGCGGGGGCGTGTTTCGGCAGCGGCCCGAGGGAATTGCCGTCGAGATAGAGCACGCCCTGAGGGATGTCGAACAGGTCCCGGCACGGCAGCGTCGCGTTTTCCATGGTCAGAGATCTCCCCTTACGTCCCAGAGTTCCGGAAACAGTACCACGTCGAGCATCCGCCGCAGGTAGCTGACCCCGGCGGTGCCGCCGGTCCCGCGTTTGAAGCCGATCACCCGTTCAACCGTGGTGACATGATTGAAGCGCCAGCGGCGGAAGTAGTCTTCGAGATCGACAAGTTTTTCCGCCAGTTCATAGATTTGCCAGTGTTCGTTCACGTTTTCATAGACCTGTTTCCATCGAATCTGAATCTCCGGGTCGGCCTGGTGCGGCTGGCGCAGTTGTGGCGACGGGGGCCTGGCATCGGTGCCGTCGAGATGCAGGTAAAGCAGGCGCACGGCGTCATCGTACAGGCTCGGCCGGGCAAGTTCCGCCTCGAGGGACTGGTGGACGTCGGGAACATGTGCATGGATCTTGATCATGTTCGGATTGCGGTTGCCGAGCATGAATTCGATCATCCGGTACTGGTGTGACTGAAAGCCGGAAGATGCGCCGAGGTCGCCGCGAAACTCGGTATATTCGCTCGGGGTCATGGTCCGCAGCACGTCCCAGGCGGAATTGAGCTGCTCAAAGATCCGCGCGACACGCGTCAGCATCTTGAACACCGGGGCGAGATTGCCGGCATTCATCTGCCGGCGCGCTTCGGTGAGTTCGTGAATCACCAGACGCATCCAAAGTTCACTGGTCTGGTGCTGGATGATGAACAGCATCTCGTCATGGGCGCGGGAGCGCGGATGCTGTGCGTCGAGGATCGGCGGCAGCGACAGGTAATCGCCATAGGACATGGCGTCGGCGAAGGACATTTTCGCGCCTTCGTGACCGGGATCATAGGGTTCTTCGGTCATGTCACCGTTTCCTTGTGGTTTCGTCGCAGCGTCGCGCTCCGTCAGGTCATCACCCGGAACAGCAGCACGAGCATCGCATAGCACAGGACTGCATAGCGCAGATTCCAGCGCCATGTCAGTGTTGTTGGCGCGATCCCGGTCGAGGCGGAGATCATCAGGGTCGCGGTGGCATTGGGCGAGGCGCTCATGCTCAGGGCCCAGCCGGCACTCAGGGCGAATACGATCAGCGCCGGTTCGGCCGGGAGGACAGGGATCGCCTTCATCACCTCGCCGAGCAGCACCACCACCAGAATCGGGCTGAGCGCGAACTGGCCGCCGAGAACGATCAGCACGGGCAGCCCGGCGAGAAAAAGCCAGCCCGGCAGGGCGCCGATGTCGTAACGGTGGGCAAGTTCCGCAAGAGGCAGCACTTCCGCCGCCGTGCGGCCGATGAAGCCGGAGAGACCGAGCGCCATGGCGGCGCGGGTGAGTTTCGGGGCGGCTCCGGTCAGCAGGCGGGCGATGCCCCTGAGGCACCCCGCGGTGCCGGCCGCGCGGTCCGTCCGGGCGCACTGGGCCAGCAGCCAGATCAGCGTCGCGGTCGGTGCCATGTACATCAGCGACAGTGCGACGGAATGGCCGGCGGTGTAATGCAGGGAAAAAGTTCCAAAAATCAGGAAGATGCAGACCCCGGCGACCACGGCTGCCGCCGGGACGGGCAGCGGCAGCGGCGGTTCTGCGGTGGGGGGGAGCCTTGGCCAGTCCAGCCGGTCGAGGGCACGGCCCAGGACGATCATCATCGCGGCAGTCGAAAGGCCGGGCAGCAGCAGGTCCTGCCAGTGCACGGCGGGGAACAGGGTGAGCAGCACGCCCTGGGAGAGGGTTGTGGGCGCCCAGAGCAGGATCCAGCTGAAGCCGCGCATAAGGGCCGAAAGCTGCCGCCGTTCGAGGGCCCTGTCCGGTGTGCCGTCGGGTCGGATGGCACTTTGCTGGATCAGGGGCGCCATCAGGCTGACGGCGCCGAAATTCAGGAAGATACCGAGAAAATGGCCACCGAGGGCGGTGGAGAAATATCGTCTGCCCGGCGGCTGGGAGGTCAGGTAATGGCCAACGGAGAGCAGCGATTCCGACCGGGCGGCGGCCTCGCGCATCAGGGTTATCAGCACGATGAACGCAGAAAAAAATGATGCGAGATCAAGGGCCTGTCGCAGGATATCAAACTCGCGCCGCAGCAGAAGAATGCCGCCGAGCACGAGGGCCATGGCCAGCAGGGAAATTTCGCGGACCGTTGCGGTGCGCAGGCCGGCGAGGAAGAGGAGGCAGAGGCCGGTCCGGGCGGCGAGGCCGAGGGCCGGCAGGCCGAGAGCCTGGTCGAGCAAAACCCCGGCGACGGTGTTCGCGAGAATGACCGCGATCACCCGGTCCGACGGCAGGCTTTTCAGCGGCGGCACCGGGTCAGTCCAGGTAGTGTCCGGTTTCAGCGCCGTCGAGGTGCCGGATGTCGAGGGCCTGTAGCACGAAGGGATCGGCCATGCGCAGATTGACCGCCATCACCGCGTCCTCGTCCGTGCCGGCGTCGAGCGGTTCCCAGTGGGTGGCATTGCCGCAGGTGCGGCAGATATGGAGCGCGAAGGTCTCCGCACCCTGGATATAGGGGAATGTCGCATCGTGCGCGGCATTGAGCGTAACGGTTTCGATGTCCACATGCGCCCAGACGGCGCCGATGCGGCGGCAGAGCGAGCAGTTGCATTCGGTCGCCCATTCGGGCGCTTCGTCCAGTTCCCAGGAAACGTTGCCGCAGTGGCAACTGCCGGTAATGGCCATGGTACCTCCAGTTGGGTGAAGCGGTTCGGGTGTTCCTTGTGGGTGATCGGGAGGGGTTCGTAAAGGCGGTTCCTGTCCCGCGCAGACCGGTGTTAACCTTTGGCGGTGCGCGCATTAACCGGTGGCGGCGCGATACCCTTCCGGTACCCGGACGATACCCGGCTGATACCTACGCAACGGCCGGGAGGGTAAAAGGTTAAAGGTTAACGGCTCCGCCGCGGTCCGCCGGAAAACCCCGCCGGTGCGCCGTGCCGGGGCTGTTGCCGGCGGCCGGTCTTCGGTATGTGGGAGGCAGGTGCGGGAGGGAACACTGGATGGCAGGCAGATTTGGCAGCGGGACGAAATCGAGGACGTTCGCCGTCATCGGACTCGGAAACTTCGGCGGCACCGTCGCCCGCGAACTGACCCGGTTCGGCAATCACGTGATCGGACTCGACATCAGCGAGGCGAAGGTCAGCGGGCTGCTCGACGACATCACCCAGGCGATGATCGTCGACGCCCGCGACGACGTGGCGCTGCGCGAGGCGGGGGTGGCGGAATGCGACATCGCCGTGGTGGCGATCGGCGACGATCTCGAGTCGAGCATCCTCGCGGCGATCAACGTCAAGACCATCGGCGTGCCGCTGGTCTGGGCCAAGGCAACCACCAAGACCCATCACCGAATCCTGAGCAAGCTGAAGGTGGACCGGATCATCCATCCGGAAGTCGAGGTCGGCCAGCATGTTGCCCAGGTGCTGCACAACCCGCTGGTGCGCGACTATGTCAGTCTCGGCAACGGGTTTCACGTGGTCAATTTCCGCATCCCGGAATCGCTGGAGGGCAAGCCGCTCGGGCATCTGCCACATGCGGACGAATTCGACCTGCGCTGCATCGGCGTGATGCGGGGCACGGATTTCATCGGCATGGACGGCTCGGAAGTGGAGTTGCAGAAGGATGATCTGCTGCTGCTGCTCGGCCGCCGTACCGATCTGCGCAATTTTGCCGCGAGCCTCTGAGTGTCGACTGGATTCGCGCGGGTCAGGACGCCGCTGGGCCGGCGTCTGCCGCCTCCGGCGGCACTGGCGCTGCTCTATCTGAGTTTCATCGTGCTGGGGGCGGCGTTGCTGTGGCTGCCGGTGTCGAACACCGGCGGGCTGAGCCTTGCCGAGGCGGTGTTCACCTCGACCTCGGCGGTAACGGTGACCGGGCTGGCGGTGGTGGATACCGGCAGCGCCTTCACCAGCTTTGGCCAGGCGGTGATCCTGGTGCTGATCCAGGTCGGCGGACTGGGGCTGATGACCTTCGCGATGCTGCTGCTCTCGGTGCTCGGCATTCCGCTTGGCATGCCGCAGCGGATGATCCTGCGTGAGGATCTGAACCAGGCGTCGGTGAGCGATCTGACCTCGCTGGTGCGGGTGATCCTGGTGGTGGCGCTGGCCTGTGAACTGGTCGGGATGGTGCTGCTGTCCTTTGTGTTCGTGCCGCATTCGGGTTGGGCGGCGGGGGTGTGGCAGGCGCTTTTTCACAGCGTTTCCTCGTTCAACAACGCCGGATTTTCGCTGTTTCCCGACAGCCTGATGGGCTGGGTCGGGAATCCGGTGATCAATATCGTCATTCCGCTGCTGTTCCTTCTCGGCGGGTTGGGATTTGTCGTTGTCGCCGACATCCGTCAGAGCCGGGTCTGGCACCGGCTGACCCTGCACAGCCGGCTGATGATCGTCGGCACCGTGGCGCTGAGCGCGTTCGGCTTCGTGATGTTCGCAGCACTTGAGTGGCGCAATCCCGGCACCCTGGGCGGGTTGCCCACGACCGGCGCGAGGCTTTGGGCGAGCTGGTTTCAGGCGGTGACGCCGCGGACCGCCGGATTCAACACCATCGACACCGGGGCGATGCACCACAGCACCACGCTCCTGACCATGGTGCTGATGCTGATCGGCGGCGGCAGCACCTCGACGGCCGGGGGCATCAAGGTCACGACCGTCGCCGTGCTGCTGATTGCCACGGTGGCGTTTTTCCGGCGCCAGACGGCGATCAGCGCCTTTGGCCGCAGCCTCGGGGTCGAGGAGGTGATGAAGGTGATGGCGCTGACGACGGTGAGCATCGTCGTGGTGCTGACCGGCATTTTTGTCATCTCGATTTCCCATGACGGCGAATTCATCGACCTGGTTTTCGAGGTCACTTCGGCCTTCGGCACTGCGGGCCTGTCGCGGGGCGCGACGGCGGAACTCGACGGCATCGGCCGGACGCTGATCATGCTGATGATGTTTCTCGGGCGGGTCGGGCCGCTGACGCTCGGGTTCTTCCTTGCGACCCGCAGTGTGCCGCGGGTGCGGTATCCGCGCGGGCAGATTCACCTCGGGTGAGCGGAGAACCGGCGGAAACGGAGTGAAAATTGCATCAGGTCCGGGGAAGTTTGTACGCAGGTGCAACAAAACCCTGGTGACGAAAGTGGTTAAAGGCTTTACTTGGCCGCTGTAGCGCGTTCCGCCCGGAGCACCCGGCTCCGCGAGCAGCTGTAACGAGGGAGAATGCCATGACGCACAGAGCCAAGCCGGTCCCGAATTACCTGGTCGAGCGCTATCGCGGCTGGCGTGCGGTGAAGTTCATGGACAGCCGGGCATGGTATGCGCGTCTGGCCCGCGAGGGGCAGAGGCCGCGGGCGATGGTCATCAGCTGCTGTGACAGCCGGCTCGACATCGTCGGCATGTTCGGCGCCGAGCCGGGAGACCTGTTCGTGGTGCGCAACGTCGCCAGTCTGATCCCTCCCTATTCGCCGGACGGCCTGCATCACGGCACTTCGGCGGCGGTGGAATACGCGGTTACGGTGCTGAAGGTCGCCAACATCCTTGTCATCGGCCACCAGAACTGCGGCGGCGTCGCCGCCTGTCATGACATGTTTTCCGGCCTGGCGCCGGAGCTGAAGGATTCCGGCAGCTTCATCGGCCGCTGGATGGACATTATGGAACCGGCCTACAACCGGATCGCCGACATGGAGGGCGATCGCGAGGAGCGTCTGGTGGCGCTGGAGCATGAAGGGGTGATTACCTCGATTGAAAACCTGCTGGGGTTTCCGTTTGTGAGCGAAGCGGTGGAAGCCGGGTCGCTTTCGGTTCACGGGGCCTGGATCAACATTGCCGAGGGCCGGCTCGACGGTCTGGTGAGCGGCGAAAGAGTCTTCAAGCCGCTCTGATTGCGCGGCGGACCCGGGGCTTTCATGCCCAAGGGTCGGTCGGTTTGGGTTACAGATCACACCAAAAGCGGGGTATTGCCGCTGCGGAAGGCGAGTTGTGCCGTCCGCGGCGGTTTTTTTCACCCTGCCTTGCTGCGCCTGTTGCAAGGAATATCGGCTGATGCTTTGGTGATGACCAACCGGTCAGTGGCCGGAGGTTCAACAAATGTTTCCCGGGAGGAAAATAAATGCGTTCCAACATCACACTTGCCCTCGCAGCAGGGCTTGCGACACTGGCATCGGTTCCCGCACTGGCGGCCTGCGATGATGGCGAGACCGTCATCAAGTTTGCCCATGTCACCAATTCGGACAACCACCCCAAGGGGATCGCGGCGCAGCTGTTCGCCGACCGGGTCAATGAGGAGATGAACGGGACCGTCTGTGTCGAGGTCTATCCGAACTCGACGCTCTATGACGACGACAAGGTTCTCGAGGCGATGCTCCAGGGCGACGTGCAGCTTGCGGCGCCGTCGCTGTCGAAATTCGAGACGTTCACCAAGAAGCTGCGGCTGTTCGACCTGCCGTTCGTGTTCGTCGACATTGATGCGGTGGACCGGTACCAGAATTCCGAGGACGGGCAGGCGCTGCTGAACTCGATGGAGCGCAAGGGGCTCAAGGGCCTCGGTTTCTGGCATTCGGGCATGAAGCAGCTTTCGGCCAACAGGCCGCTGCTGGAGCCGTCGGATGCGGCGGGGCTGAAGTTCCGCATCCAGCCGTCTGACGTGCTGCAGGCGCAGTTCGAGGCGCTGGGGGCCAATCCGCAGAAAATGGCGTTCTCGGAAGTGTACGGCGCGCTGCAGACCGGTGTCGTCGACGGTCAGGAAAATACCTGGTCGAACATCTACGGTCAGAAGTTCTTCGAGGTGCAGGACGGCGTCACCGAGACCAATCACGGGGTGCTCGACTACATGGTCGTGACGTCGACCGAGTGGTGGGACGGGCTTGATCCGGCGGTGCGCGACCAGCTCAACACCATCATGCTCGAAGTGACGGCGGAGCGGAACGCGGCGATTACCGATGTGGAGAATGCCTCGAAGGAAGCCGTGATCGCCACCGGCACCGAAGTGCGCGAACTGACCCCGGAGCAGCGCGCCGACTGGGTCGAGGCGGTGCGTCCGGTCTGGGACCAGTTCGCGGATGAGATCGGTGTCGAGACGATCGAGGCCGCGGTCTCCTACAACGAAATGACCAACTGATCCCGACCGCCAGGCGGGTTCCCCTCAGGGGGGGGCCGTCCGGCGCGCGCTTAGCGGACCGGCCCGCCGGGAGTCCCCGCGGGCCGGTCCCTCCGGCAACCAAGTTTCAGGAGGGTCGACCGATGTCCTACAAGGCCGAAACGGCTCTGGGACGGGCCGTAAACGGGATCGAGGAATCGCTGATTGCGGTGATCCTCGGACTGATGACGGTCATTACCTTCGCCAATGTCGTCGCGCGGTATGTCTTCAATTCCAACGTTCTCTGGGCGCTCGAGGCGACGGTTTTCCTGTTCGCCTGGCTGGTGCTGATCGGTGCGTCCTATGTGGTCAAGATCTCCGGGCATCTCGGGGTCGATGTGGTGGTGCGGATGTTTTCCGAGGGCAGTCGGCGCAGGCTGACGCTGCTGGCGGGGCTCTGCTGCATTGCCTACTGCGTGCTGCTGCTGATCGGCACCTGGCAGTACTGGCTGCCGTTTGTCGGCAAACAGGCCTGGTACGAGGTCAATGACATCCGGATGCCGGACTGGCTGCGGTTCATCGAGCCGATCCTCAATGAGGGGGAGCCGTATGAGAAGCTGCCGCGGTTCATTCCGTATTTCGCGCTGCCGCTCGGCATGGTGCTGCTGACGTGGCGGTTCGTCGAGGCGACCCTGAAGGTCTGGAAAGGCGGTTCGGAGCTGCTGATCGCCAGCCATGAGGCGGAAGAAATGGTTGAGGAAGCGGCGGCGGCCGGTGCGAAGGGAGCGGACTGAACCATGGATATCCTGTTCCTTTTCCTGATGGTCATCGGTTTCATGCTGATCGGCGTGCCGATCGCCGTGAGCCTCGGCCTGTCGTCGATCATCTTCATGCTGATGTTTTCCGACACCTCGCTCGGGTCGATTGCACAGCAGCTGTTCAACGCCTTTTCGGGGCATTACACGCTTCTGGCGATCCCGTTCTTCATCCTTGCATCGACCTTCATGTCGACTGGAGGGGTGGCCAAGCGGATCATCCGGTTCGCGATTGCCTGTGTCGGGCACATGCGCGGCGGCCTGGCGATGGCGGCGGTGTTTGCCTGCATGATGTTCGCGGCCCTGTCGGGATCGTCGCCGGCGACGGTGGTGGCGATCGGTTCGATCTGCATCGCCGGCATGCGTCAGGTGGGGTACACCAAGGATTTTGCGGCCGGGGTGATCTGCAACGCCGGTACGCTCGGCATCCTGATCCCGCCGTCGATCGTGATGGTGGTGTATGCCGCCTCGGTGGACGTGTCGGTAGGGCGGATGTTCCTGGCCGGGGTGATCCCGGGTCTGCTCGCCGGGCTGATGCTGATGATCGGCATTTATTTCGCCGCCCGCTGGAAGGACATTCCCAAACAGCCCTGGGCGGGCTGGGGCGAGGTTTTCGCCGCGGCGAAGGATGCGGGCTGGGGTCTGTTCCTGATCGTGATCATTCTCGGCGGCATTTACGGCGGGGTCTTCACGCCGACCGAGGCGGCGGCGGTGGCGGCGGTCTATTCGTTCCTGATCGCCAATTTTGTCTACCGCGACATGGGGCCGCTGCATGATCCGGACGGGGAGCGCAACCATTCGCTGCTCAAACGGCCCTGGGCGCTGATCACGGCGTTCATCCACCCGGACGCGAAGAAGGCGCTGTTCGAATCCGGCAAGGTGACCATCATGCTGATGTTCATCATCGCCAATGCGCTGATCCTCAAGCACGTGCTGACCGATGAGCAGGTGCCGCAGCACATCACCAGCGCGCTGCTCGGGGCCGGGTTCGGGCCGGTGATGTTCCTGATCGCGGTCAACGTGATCCTGCTGATCGGCGGTCAGTTCATGGAACCGTCGGGGCTGATCGTCATCGTGGCACCCTTGGTGTTCCCGATTGCGATGGAACTTGGCATCGATCCGATTCACCTCGGGATCATCATGGTGGTCAACATGGAGATCGGGATGATAACGCCGCCCGTAGGGCTGAACCTGTTCGTGACCTCTTCGGTGGCGTCGATGCCGATGCTGGACGTGGTGCGGGCGGCTCTGCCGTGGCTCGGCATTCTGTTCATCTTCCTGATCATCATCACCTATGTGCCCTGGGTCTCGACATGGATGCCGACCCTGTTCATGGGGCCGGAGATCCTGATCCGTTAGGGGGCAAAGTAAATCCCGGGACCGGCAGCACCGGTCCCGGGACCGGTCAGTGTATGTCTTCGGGAACTTCGAGGATTTGCAGGCTCTCGGCGGAAGCTCCGGCGAGGGCCTTGAGCACGCTGTCGGCGAGGCCGGTTCCTGCGGTGCGGAAGTCCTCGCCCACCACCAGCACCTCCGGTCGGAACTGCTTGAGGATTTCGTAGGATTCCTTGCTGACAAGATCGAAGTCGCGACCCGGTTTCAGGCCGAGTTCCTCGGCGGCGCTGATGATGTAGATTGCCGATGCGGCGCTGGCGCAGACGAAACCGTCCGGCCGGTGGTCCGAGCGCAGGATCCGCTGAATTTCGGTGCGGATTGCATCGCGGCTGTCGTCGATGGTGGTATTGTGCACCGGCACGTCCATCAGGCCGAGATCGCCGACCGCCCGCCGGAACGCGCCCATCAGCAGCTGGGCATAGTTGAGATTCATCGGTGGTGGCAGAAGGGTGATCTGCCGCCGGCCGCGGGCGGCCAGCGCCTCGATCGCCATGGCGCCGAATTTCTCGATGTCGAAATCGTACCAGGGATGCTGGAACGCCAGGTCGGTCCGGCCGTGGGTGGCGAAGGGCATGCCGTTATCGTGCAGGTAGACCGCCCGCGGGTCCTGCGGCATGGTGCGCGAAAAGATCACCGCATCGGCGGAGCCGGTTTCGACGATGTAGCGCACCGGCACCATCGGGTCGGTGCGGATGTCGTAGGGGGTGACGATCAGGTGGTACGGGGTGCCGGAGAGACGCTCGGAAATTCCGTAGATCAGGTGGGACCCCAGACCGAGGATTTCGGTTTCGGTGGAGAGGATCAGCGAAATGACGTTGGTTCGGCCGGTGCGCAGACGCACCCCGGCGCGGTTCGGACGGTATCCGATCTGCTTGGCGACGAGACGCACGCGTTCCTTGGTCGCCTCGCCGATGTCGGGCGCGTCGTTCAGGGCGCGCGACACGGTGGTGACACCAAGGCCGGTCATGAAGGCGATGGTTTTCAGGGTCGGCCGTTTTGCCGGGCCGCCGGAAGCCGGCGCAGGTCTTGCGGACCCGTCATCCATGAGTTTCGCCCTGTCTGTCTGCGTGGGTTTCATCGCGAATCAGCATAGGTGCAAAAATGACGGAGGGGAACTGAAACGTTTCAGTTTTTTGCGGAAAGACCGGCCCGGGTGACTGCTGCGGATCCATGGTTGCAGGGGTGGGGTGCTCGGGGTTTTCCGCCGAAACATTCCCCAGGGAGGCGCAAAACCCTACAAGTGTGATGTGTAATGGATTGGAATTTTTGGGAATTAATTAATTTGATTCACGAACGAAACAACCCCCATTCAGGCGTTGCTTTTGAGGGGAGGCTCGACTAGCATTTCACCTGCAACGATACAGTTCAGGGAGAGAATTAATGAAAATTCGTTCGATGTTCGCGGCGCTCGCCGCGACGGCGGCCATGCCGTTGACCGCGCATGCGGTCGATCTCGAGGTCACGCACTGGTGGACCTCAGGTGGTGAAGCTGCCGCCGTGGCCGAGTTCGCCAAGGCCTTCGATGCCACCGGCAACCACTGGGTCGACGGCGCGATCGCCGGTTCCGGCGGCACCGCGCGGCCGATCATGATCAGCCGCATCACCGGCGGTGATCCGATGGCCGCGACGCAGTTCAACCACGGCCGTCAGGCCGAGGAGCTGGTGGAAGCGGGCCTGATGCGCGATCTTACGGACGTGGCAGAGGCCGAAGGCTGGGCCGATCTGGTCAATCCGCCGACGCTGCTCGATGCCTGCACGCTCGACGGCAGGATCTACTGCGTGCCGGTGAACATTCACTCGTGGCAGTGGCTGTGGCTGTCCAACCAGGCGTTTGCCGATGCCGGCGTGCCGGTTCCGGCCAACTGGGATGAATTCGTCGCCGCAGCGCCCGCGCTCGAAGCGGCCGGCAAGATACCTCTCGCCGTCGGTCAGCAACCCTGGCAGACCTCGGGCGCGTTCGACGTGCTGCTGGTGGCGCTCGCCGGGCCGGACGTTTTCAGGAAGGTCTATGGCGACAAGGACGCGGAAGCTGCCGCCGGACCGGAGATCGCCCGGGTGTTCCAGGCCGCCGACGACGCACGCCGCATGTCGGCCAATTCCAACGTCCAGGACTGGAACCAGGCAACCAACCTGGTGATCACCGGCCAGGCCGGCGGTCAGATCATGGGCGACTGGGCCCAGGGCGAGTTTCAGGTGGCCGGTCAGGTTGCCGGCGAGGACTATACCTGTCTTCCGGGGCTCGGTGTGAACGAGATAATCTCGACCGGCGGCGACGCGTTCTACTTCCCGATTGTCGACGATGCGGACGTCACCGAGGCGCAGGGCGTGCTGGCATCGGTAATGATGTCGCCGGAAACCCAGGTTGCCTTCAACCTGAAGAAGGGCTCGCTGCCGGTGCGTGGCGACGTCGATCTTGCAGCGGCCAACGACTGCATGAAGAAGGGGCTTGAGATCCTCGCCTCCGGCAACGTGCTTCCGAGCGTCGACGAACTGCTGTCGCCGGACACGACGACCCAGAAGAACGACCTCTTTGTCGAGTTCTTCAACAATCCGGACATGACGCCGGAGGACGCACAGGCCCGCTTCGTCGAGATCATCGACAGCGCCGACTGAGCGTTTCGCGCGGCGTCGGGTTCACCGGACCTGGCGCCACCCCTTTTCTTCCAGGCGACGGGAGGCGGTTCCCATGGCATCGCAGCAGCGACCCGGGCGGTTGTTTCGAAACATGAGCGCGAAGGTCGCGTCGATTCCGATGATTCTGACGGCGCTGGTCGTCTTTATCGGCGGGACGGCCTGGACGGTGCTCTATTCCTTTACGGATTCCAAGCTGCTGCCGCGGCTGCGCTTCGTCGGCTTCGACCAGTACGAGCGGCTGTGGTCGGCGAACCGCTGGCTGGTGTCGATCGAGAACCTGGCGATCTACGGGGTCCTGTCGCTGATCTTCCAGCTGGTGATCGGCTTCATGCTGGCGGTGCTGCTGGATCAGAAAATCCGGTTTGAGAACACGTTCCGCACCATTTTTCTCTATCCCTTCGCGCTGAGCTTCATCGTTACCGGCCTTGTGTGGCAGTGGATCCTGAACCCGGATTTCGGCATTCAGAGCGTGGTGCGCGGGCTCGGGTTCGAAAGTTTCACATTCGATCCGCTCTACAACGCCGACATCGTCATCTACGGCATCCTGATCGCCGGGCTGTGGCAGGGCACCGGGCTGGTGATGTGCCTGATGCTGGCGGGTCTGCGCGGCATCGACGAGGACATCTGGAAGGCGGCGCGGGTCGACGGCATTCCCGCCTGGAAGACCTACATCCAGATCATCATTCCGATGATGCGGCCGGTTTTCATCACCACCCTGGTGATCATCACCAGTGGCATCGTCAAGCTCTACGATCTGGTGGTGGCGCAGACCGGGGGCGGGCCGGGTCTCGCCTCGGAGGTTCCGGCGAAATACGTCTATGACTTCATGTTTCAGGCGCAGAACCTCGGCCAGGGGTTCGCCGCATCGACGATGATGCTGCTGACGGTGGCGATCATCGTCGTGCCCTGGGCCTATCTCGAATTCGGAGGCAAGAAGCGTGGCTGATACCATGTCGTCCTGGAGTGACGGGCCGCGCGGGCCGAAACCGCGCCCGAGCATTTCCCGCCGCAACATCATTCTGTACGGCACCCTGATCGTCGTGGCGCTCTACTACCTGCTGCCGCTCTACGTGATGGTGGTCACCTCGCTCAAGGGCATGCCGGAGATCCGGCTCGGCAACATCTTCTCTCCGCCGGTCGAGATCACCTTCCAGCCGTGGGTGAAGGCCTGGGCGGAGGCGTGCACCGGGCTGAACTGCGACGGGCTGAGCCGGGGGTTCTGGAACTCGGTGCGGATCACGGTGCCGTCGGTGATCCTCTCGATCATCATTGCGTCGGTCAACGGCTACGCGCTGGCCAACTGGCGGTTCAAGGGTGCGCAGACCTTCTTCACCATCCTGATCTTTGGCGCCTTCATTCCCTACCAGGTGATGCTCTATCCGATCGTGATCCTGCTGCGGGAGATGGGCATCTATGGCACGCTCTGGGGGCTGATCATCGTGCACACGATCTTCGGCATGCCGATCCTGACGCTGCTGTTCCGCAACTATTTCACTTCGATCCCGGAGGAGCTGTTCAAGGCGGCCCGGGTCGACGGGGCCGGGTTCTGGGGAATCTACTTCAAGATCATGATGCCGATGTCGCTGCCGATCTTCGTGGTCGCGATCATTCTGCAGGTAACAGGGATCTGGAACGACTTCCTGTTCGGCGTGGTCTATACCAAGCCCGACCTCTATCCGATGACGGTTCAGCTCAACAACATCGTCAATTCGGTCCAGGGAGTGAAGGAATACAACGTCAACATGGCGGCGACGATCCTCACCGGGCTGGTGCCGCTGGTGGTCTATTTTGTCTCCGGAAAACTGTTCGTGCGCGGCATCGCCGCCGGCGCCGTGAAAGGATAGCAACATGTCACATATCGACAGGCAGATACCGGGCGGCGCGGCCGCGGAACACAGTATCGAGGTCAGGGACCTTTCGCTGAGTTTCGGAGCGGTCGACGTACTGAAGAAGCTGAACATCAATGTCGGACAGGGGGAATTCCTGGTTCTGCTGGGCCCGTCCGGATGCGGCAAGTCGACGCTGCTCAACTGCATTGCCGGACTGCTCGACATCACCGACGGGCAGATCTTCATTCAGGGCAAGAATGTCACCTGGGAAGAACCGAAGGACCGCGGCATCGGCATGGTGTTCCAGTCCTATGCGCTCTATCCGCAGATGAGCGTACGCGGGAATCTCAGCTTCGGGCTGAAGAACGCCCGGCTGCCGAAGGACGAGATCGACCGGCGGATCGCCCGCACGGCGGAAATTCTGCAGATTGAGCCGCTGCTGGAGCGCAAGCCGGGGGCGCTGTCCGGCGGCCAGCGCCAGCGGGTCGCCATCGGCCGGGCGCTGGTGCGCGACGTGGACGTGTTCCTGTTTGACGAACCGCTGTCCAATCTCGACGCCAAGCTGCGCTCGGAACTGCGGGTCGAGATCAAGCGGCTGCATGAAAAGCTGCACAATACCATGGTCTACGTCACCCATGACCAGATCGAGGCGCTGACGCTGGCCGACCGGATCGCGGTTATGCGCGGCGGTCTGATCCAGCAGCTGGCCGATCCCAAGACCATCTACAACAAGCCCGCCAATCTGTTTGTCGCCGGGTTCATCGGCTCGCCCGCCATGAGCATGCTCGAAGGCCGCCTGGTCGCGGAAGCCGGTGGCATGCGGTTCCGGGCCGGGGAGATCGACGTGGTGCTCGACGGCTACGACGGCAATCTGGCCGGCAGGGACGGGACCGAGGTGCTGCTCGGGGTGCGGCCGGAACATATCGAGATCCGCGACGCCGCGGCGGAGGGGGTCGCGGCGACGGTGGATATTGAGGAACCGATGGGATCGGACAGCCTGATCTGGCTCCGGAGTGGCGGGTTTCAGATTTCGGTGCGGGCCAATACCGAACATCCACACCGGATCGGCGATCAGGTCCGGCTGGGTTTTGACGTCAGCAAGGCGTCCGTTTTTGACAGGGACAGCGAACAGCGTCTCTAGGACTACAGGACTTTACGACTGGGGGACTGCCGCAAATGCTTGACCTGGCCGGGGCGTGGACGCTGGAGGAGGCGTCCGGGGCGCATGTCGTGCCTTTTGTTCTTCCCGGCGATGCCATCACGGCGCTGCACGCGGGCGGGGTGATCGACGATCCGTACCTGCGCGACAACGAATATGGCGTGCGCTGGGTTGCCGACCGGGACTGGATCGCCCGCCGGAGCTTTGAGGTGGACGATCCGGCCGGACTGACCTGGCTTGTGGCCGACGGGCTGGACACGGTGGCCGAGATCCGGATCAACGGCGTGACCGTGCTGACCGCGGCGTCGAGCTTCCGCGAGCATGTGGCGCCGCTCGGCGGGGTGCTGCGGGCCGGGAGCAACAGTGTCGAGATCCTGTTCCGGTCCAACACCCGGGCGGCGGATGCGCTGCAGCGGTCGATGCCGTTTCGGGTGCCGAGCATGGATGCCAATTCGCCGATTCCAAACGGCAACATGCTGCGCAAGGTCCAGTGCGATTTCGGTTGGGACTGGAACCTCGCGGTTGCCCCGTTCGGCCTTTACGGGTCGCTGCGCCTGGTCGAGGGGGAAATTGCCGGGGTACGGTTTTCCCAGGCACACGAAGCGGGCCGGGTACGACTGACGGTGGCGGTCGATCTGCGCGGAGCGGCGGGGGCCGGGGTGCCGTGGCAGGTATCGACGGGCGGCGTCGCAGTGGCCGGGACGGCCGATGCAAACGGCGGGTTCGAGGCCGAATTTCTGCTCGAAGACCCGGCGCTCTGGTGGCCGGCCGGTGCGGGGGCGCAGGCGCTGACCGAAGTGCGGATCGAGACAGCGGGGCAGATGAAGATTTGCCGGGTGGCGCTGCGTCAGGTGGAACTTGTGACCGCGCCAGATGCGGCGGGAGCGGGATTCGGCTTTCGGGTGAACGGGCGCGACATATTCGCCAGGGGAGCGAACTGGATCCCGGCGGATGCGCTGGCCGGCCGGATCACCCCGGAGAAGACCCGCGGTCTGCTGCAGTCGGCGGTTGATGCCAACATGAACATGATCCGGATCTGGGGTGGCGGCCGGTACGAGGCAGAGTGGTTTTATGACCTCTGTGACGAACTGGGGCTGATGGTCTGGCAGGATTTCATGTTTGCCTGCAACCTTTACCCGTCGACGCCGGAATTCCTCGCCGAAGTGGATCGCGAGGTGGCTTACCAGGCCCGGCGGCTGGCGCACCGGGTGGCGCTCTGGTGTGGCGACAACGAACTGATCGGCGCCCTGGGCTGGTTCGAGGAGTCGCGAATGGACCGGGACCGCTACCTGGTGTCCTATGACCGGCTGAACCGGACCATCGAGGCTGCGCTGAAACGCGCGGTTCCGGAGGCGGTCTGGTGGCCGTCCAGCCCGTCACCGGGGGTGATGAATTTCGGCGATGCGTGGCACCAGGACGGGGCCGGTGACATGCATTTCTGGTCGGTCTGGCATGAGGGGAGGGATTTCGAGCATTACCGCGACGTCAGGCCGCGGTTCTGTTCCGAGTTCGGGTTTCAGTCCTATCCGTCGATGGCGGTGATCCGCAGTTTTGCCGCACCCGGCGACATGAACATTGCCTCGCCGGTGATGGAGAGCCACCAGAAGAACAGGGGCGGCAACGCGCGGATCGCCGAGACGATGTTCCGCTATTTCCGTTTTCCCGAGGGGTTTGAGAACTTTGTCTGGCTGAGCCAGGTGCAGCAGGGCCTGGCGATCAAGACGGCGGTGGATTACTGGCGTTCGCTGAAGCCGCACTGCATGGGTGCGCTCTACTGGCAGCTGAACGACACCTGGCCGGTGGCAAGCTGGGCGAGCCTGGATTATGGCGGCGGCTGGAAGCTGTTGCATTACATGGCGCGGCGGTTTTTCGCGCCGGTGACGGCGGCGCTGATCCCGGACGGGGCCGGGAAGATCGGCGTGTCGGCGGTCAATGACGGGCCCGGTCAGGTGCGGATTTCGGTGGTACTGAGCGCCGTCGCGCCGGACGGGACGGTGCAGGCGATCGCCAGCGGTGGCGGTGAGGTGGGTCCGGACGCGGCCGGTGAAATTGCGGCGATACGCGAGGATCAGGTGCCGGAGGGATCCGTTCTGGTGCTGGAATGGTCGGCGTCCAACGGGCACTCCGGTCTGGATCATCTGGCGCCGCGCAGGTACAAGGCTCTGGATCTGGTTGACCCGGGGCTGCGCATCGAGAGCAGCGTGCGCGACGGCACGGTGGTGGCGCGGATCAGCGCCGGCGCTCTGGCACTGTTCGTGACGCTTGAGGCGGATTGCCCTGGGCGGTTTTCAGACAATGCGGTGACCGTCTGGCCGGGACGGGATGCCGTGATCGAGTTTCGACCGGACGCGGGGGAGGCGGCCGATGTGCAGCTGTCGCTCCGTGATCTGTATTCCAGCTATTCTTCCTGATTCAGAAACCATGAGGCCAAGATGACCGACTTTTCCTATCAGCTGTACAGTTCGCGCAAGTTCGGCCCGCTGGCCGATACGCTGCGCATGGTGTCCGATCTTGGCTACGCCGAGGTCGAGGGTTACGGCGCGCTGTTTGCGGACGACGCGCTGGTGGCTGCGCTCAAGGCATCGCTGGCCGAAACCGGACTGACGATGCCGACCGCGCATATCGGACTGGACGCGCTTGAGGACAGGACCGCCGCCACGCTGCAGATGGCGAAAGAGATCGGCATCAGGACGATCTACTGCCCGCATGTTCAGGCCGATGCCCGGCCCGATACCGCCGAGGGCTGGGTCGCGTTCGGCCGCCGTTTGCACGAGGCGGGCAAACCGTTCCGCGACGCAGGATTTGGTTTTGGCTGGCACAACCACGATTTCGAGTTCAGGGCACTGCCGGACGGAACCATTCCGATGAACGCGGTGTTCGAGGGCGCGCCGGATCTCGAATGGGAGGCCGACATTGCCTGGGTGGTCAAGGGCGGCAGCGATCCGCTGAAGTGGATCGCCGATCAGGCCGACCGGATTACCGCAGTGCACCTCAAGGACATTGCGCCGGCCGGCGAGGCGGTGGACGAGGACGGATGGGCCGATCTGGGGCAGGGCACGCTCGACTGGCAGGCGCTGATGGACGCGTCGCGCGAGGCCGGGGCGAAGCACTTTGTCATGGAGCACGACAATCCGAACGACGATGCACGGTTCGCCAGGCGGTCGCTGGCCGCCGCGCGCAGCTACTGAACGGGAGAAGATCAGCATGACCGTTACGATGGGTGTGGGGATTGTCGGCTGCGGCAACATCTCCACCGCGTATTTCACCCTGGCTCCGCTCTTCAAGGGGCTCAAGGTCGTTGCCTGCGCCGACGTCAACCCCGACGCTGCAAAGGCGCAGGCGGAGAAATTCGGCGTCGCGGCGATGAGTGTCGACGAGATCATGGCGGCGCCGGATGTCGGCGTGATCGTCAATCTGACCATTCCCGATGCCCATTTCGCCGTCTCGAAGATGGCGCTGGAATCCGGCAAGCACGTCTATTCGGAAAAGCCGCTGGCGCTGACCCTGGAGGACGGTCTGGCGATGCAGGACCTGGCCAAAGCCCGGGGCCTGGTGATGGGCTGCGCGCCAGATACCTTTCTCGGCGGCGCGCATCAGTTCGCGCGCAAGCTGGTGGATGACGGGGCCGTGGGCCGGATCGTCGCCGGCAGCGCCCATGTCATGAGCCACGGCATGGAGCACTGGCATCCGAATCCCGACTTTTTCTTCAAGGTCGGTGGAGGACCGATGCTCGATCTCGGGCCGTATTACGTGGCAAATCTGATCAATCTGATTGGGCCGGTGAAACGGGTGGCGGCGCTGGCGGGTGCTGCCACGCCGACGCGCACAATCACGTCCGAGCCACGCAACGGCCAAGAGATCCCGGTGGAGACGCCCACCAACATTCATGCGCTGCTGGAGTTTGCCCAGGGGGCAACGGTGACGCTTTCCACCAGCTGGGACGTCTGGGCGCATCGGCACGGCTGCATGGAGCTTTACGGCACCGAAGGGTCGCTGTTCGTGCCGGACCCGAATTTCTTCGGCGGTGACGTGGAGATGGCGACGGGACGCGGGCCGATCGAGACGGTGACCCCGTGGGATCATCCGCTCGGGGTTCCGAACCAGCCATCTCCAACCGGAGCAAGGGCCAATTACCGGACCGTTGGCCTTGCGGACATGGTGGCATCGCTCCAGGAAGGGCGGCGGGCACGGTGTTCGCTGGCCGCGACGCTGCACGGTCTTGAGGTGATGACGGCGATCCTGAAATCCGGCGAGACCGGTGAGTTCGTCACGCTGCAAACCACCTGCGAACGGCCCGATCCGCTCGATCCGGAGGCAGCCAGGGCGCTGCTGGTCTGAAACCTGACAGGAGGTCCCAGGGACAATGGCATATTCACCAGCCGAGACCCGTTACGATGCAATGAAATACCGCCGTTGCGGCAACAGCGGCCTGATGTTGCCTGCCATCTCTCTGGGGCTGTGGCACAATTTCGGCCACGACACGCCGCACGGTGTGAAGCAGGCGATCTGTCGCCGGGCCTTCGACCTGGGCATCACCCATTTCGATCTCGCCAACAATTACGGTCCTCCGCCGGGTTCGGCGGAGGTGGCCTTCGGGGAGATTCTGCGCAGCGATTTTCAGAATCACCGCGATGAGCTGATCATTTCCTCCAAGGCTGGATACGGAATGTGGCCGGGACCCTACGGCGAATGGGGCAGCCGCAAATATCTGGTGGCGTCCTGCGATCAGAGCCTGAAGAGGATGGGGCTCGACTACGTCGACATCTTCTATTCCCACCGCTTTGATCCCGACACGCCGCTCGAGGAGACGATGGGCGCACTGGATTACATCGTCCGTTCCGGGCGGGCGCTATATGTCGGCATTTCCTCGTACAATTCCGATCGCACCCGCGAGGCGGTGGCGATCCTGAAGGATCTCGGCACACCCTGTCTGATCCATCAGCCGAGTTACAACATGCTCAACCGCTGGGTCGAGCGGGACGGTCTGAAGGATACGCTCGCGGAACTCGGGGTCGGCTCGATTGCCTTCACGCCGCTGGCGCAGGGCATGCTGACGGGCAAGTATCTCAACGGCATTCCCGAAGGCAGCCGGGCAACCCAGGGCAAGTCGCTTCGGCCAAGTTTCCTCAACGACCGGGCAATTGAAAATCTGCGGCAGCTCAATGCCATTGCCGAGCGGCGCGGCCAGACCCTGGCGCAGATGGCGATTGCATGGGTGCTGCGGGACGGTGGCATCACTACGGCGCTGATCGGCGCATCCCGGCCGAGCCAGGTCGAGGACTGTGTCGGGGCAGTTGGAAATCTGGAGTTTACCGAAGCGGAACTGACCGAAATCGACAAATATGCCGATGAGGAAAACATCAACCTTTGGGCGCGTTCGTCGGAAAATGCCTGAGACAGGTGCGGTGATCGAGGGGCCATTTACCGGAGGGTGCCTGTGTGGTGCGGTCAGATATTCCGCCACCGGGCCGGCGCTGTTCGGCTGTCTGTGTCATTGCCGCGACTGTCAGCGGGCTTCCGGGGCCGGTCACGTGCCGATCATGGGAGTGACGAAGGCGGGGTTCAGGCTGAGCGGCACACCACTGGTCTTTGTCAGTCGTGGCGGCAGCGGCCACAACGCGGTGCGCAATTCCTGCCCCCGGTGCGGCAGTCTGCTGTTCGGCACGCCCGAAGCCGCTCCGGACCTGGTGACAGTCTATGTGGGCAGCCTCGATGCGCCTGAGGTCTTAAGGCCGACCGAAGCGATCCATACGCGCAGCCGCCAGCCCTGGGACACCGGCGGTGCCGGTCTGCGGGCATGGCCGGGTGCCGCAGAACAGGCGAGGCAGCAATGATCCACAATCCGGTTCTCAAGGGTTTCAATCCCGATCCTTCATTCATCCGGGTGGGCGGCGACTACTATATCGCCACCTCGACCTTCGAATGGTTTCCGGGGGTGCAGATCCATCATTCGACGGATCTGGTGAACTGGAGGCTGGTCACCCGCCCGCTGAGTCGGGCCAGTCAGCTCGACATGCGCGGCAATCCGGATTCCGGCGGGGTCTGGGCGCCGTGCCTGAGCCATGCGGACGGGCTGTTCTGGCTGATCTATACCGATGTCAAACGGGTCGGCGGCAGTTTCAAGGATGCGCACAATTACCTGGTGACCGCGCCGCAGATCGAAGGGCCGTGGTCCGATCCGGTCTATCTCAATTCCTCCGGCTTTGATCCGTCGCTGTTCCACGATGAGGACGGGCGTAAATGGCTGGTCAACATGCAGTGGAAGCACACGCCGCAGCGCGGGTTGCCGAACCATGGGCATCCGGCGTTCGACGGGATCCTGCTGCAGGAGTACGACCCGAAGGCGGGCCGGCTGATCGGTCCGGTCCGCAACATTTTCGCCGGGTCACATCACGGTCTGGTCGAGGGGCCGCATCTTTTCAGGCGGGACGGCTGGTATTTCCTGACCGTGGCCGAGGGGGGAACCGGCTACGATCATGCGGTGGTGATGGCGCGGTCGCAGCATCTGGAAGGTCCCTATGAGATCCATCCGGAGACGTTCCTGATCACCTCGAAGGATGCGCCCGACGCGGTTTTGCAGCGGGCGGGACACGGCCAGTACGTGGAGACGCCGGATGGCGGGGCGTATCATTCGCATCTTTGTGGCCGGCCGTTGGCGACGGTCAGACGCTGTCCGCTGGGCCGGGAGACGGCGATCCAGAAGTGTGTCTGGGGGGAGGACGGCTGGCTGCGGCTGGCCGGGGGCGGGCCGGTGCCGCAGGTCGACGTGGCGGCCCCGACCGATGTGGCGCCGGAACCGGAAGCCGCGGTCGAGCGGGTGTTTGACGGTGCGGCTCTGCCGCCGGAGTTCCAGTGGCTGCGCACGCCGGAACCGGAACGGATATTCACCCTGACCGGCACGGCGCTGCGGCTCCATGGGCGGGAGTCGATCGGATCGCTGTTCGAGCAGGCGCTGGTGGCGCGCCGGCAGGAGCATTTTGCCTACCGGGCGGAGACGCGGCTCGAGGCGTTTGTGCCCGGCAGCTATCAGCAGGCGGCCGGGCTGACCACCTATTACAACTCGCACAAGTTCCATGCGCTGGCGGTCAGCAAAGATGCGCGGGAGGGGCGGCTTCTGACCCTGATGTGCTGTTTCGCCGACTGGCCCGACGGCAAGTTGACGTTTCCGCTGGCGGCGGACGTGCCGCTGCGCGACGGACCGGTGGATCTTGCGGTGACGGTCGATGGCGGGCTGCAGTATTTCGAGTACCGCCAGGGCGGCGACGGCTGGACGCGGATCGGGCCGGAGCTCGACGCGTCACTGATTTCCGATGAGGCGGGTCACGGCGAACATGCGAATTTCACCGGGGCGTTCGTCGGCATGTTCGCGTTTGACGTCTCGGGGGGCGGGTGCCCTGCCGATTTTACGTCATTCCACTACCGGCCGGGCTGACACCGGCGCGTCGAAGCCGGTTTCCGCCAGAAGCCGCGCGGCCTCTTCGGCGCAGGGTGTCAGGTCCGCCGGGTTTTCGCCGGGATGAAACCGTGCGCGCAGGGCGGTCGGCATTGGCACCGGGGTGAACAGTCTCACTGCCGGGCCGGTTCTGGCGGTTTCCGCGGCCCAGGAGCGGATGAAGCTCTCGGCGGCGGCCTTGCTGGAACCGTAGGCGCCGAAAAACGGCAGGCCGGCGCGACTGTCGGTGACGTGAATGAACGTACCGCTGTCGGCGGCGAGCAGCAGCGGGTGAACCATTGCCGCGAGGCGGCAGGTCGCAACGTAGTTGATCTCCACCGAACGGTCGAAATCCTTGCCGATGATGTTGGACGACGGCGACATCGGCGGGGCATGGGCGGCGCAGTGTACGGCGAGGTCAACCCGGCCCCAGCGTTCATGCAGGGCCAGACAGAGCCGCTGCAGGCCGCCGTCATCGGTGACGGAGAGCGGCACCAGCGTCGGGGACGGACCGCCGGCGGCTTCGATCGCGTCGGCCAGTTCCTCAAGCCCGCCCACGGTGCGGGCGAGGGCGATCACCCGCCAGCCCAGGGCGCCGAGCCGCGCAGCAACGGCATGGCCCAACCCGCGGCTGGCGCCGGTGACGAGGGCGACGGGAGCGGAGGCGCCGGTCACGCGGGTTCCTTCATCAGAAAGCCGGCATCGACGCGGTCGCTGGGGCGGATCGGGTAATCGCCGGAGAAGCAGGCGTCGCAATACTGGGGCGCGGTCCGGTTGCGGCCTTCGGCTTCGCCACAGGCCCGGTAGAGACCGTCGAGACTGACAAACCGCAGGCTGTCGACGCCGAGATGCCTGGTCATTTCGGCCTCGGACATGGTTGCCGCGATCAGTTTCTCCCGCTCCGGCGTATCGACGCCGTAAAAGCATGGCCACTGCGTTGGCGGAGAGGCGATGCGGAAGTGCACTTCGGCCGCGCCGGCGTCGAGGATCATCTCGCGGATCTTCATGCTGGTGGTGCCGCGCACGACGGAATCGTCAACGAGGATCACACGTTTGCCCGCGATCACCGAGCGGTTGACGTTGAGTTTCAGCCGCACGCCCATGTTGCGGATCTGCTCGGTCGGTTCGATGAAGGTGCGGCCCATGTACTGGTTGCGGACGATGCCGAGGGCGAAGGGAATGCCGGACTCCTGGCTGTAGCCGATTGCCGCCGGGGTGCCGCTGTCGGGGACCGGGCAGACGATGTCGGCATCAACCGCGGTTTCGCGGGCCAGTTCGATACCGATGCGCCGCCGGGTTTCGTAGACCGAGCGGTCGCCGATGATGCTGTCGGGACGGGAGAAATAGACGTGCTCAAAGATGCAGAACCGGGGTCTGCGTTTTTCAAACGGAAACAGGCTCTGGACCCCGTCGCTGGTGCAGATGACCATTTCGCCGGGTTCGACCTCCCGGACGAATTCGGCGCCGACGATGTCCAGCGCGCAGGTCTCGGAGGCGAGGAACCAGCCGTCGCCGATCCGGCCGAGCATCAGCGGGCGTACCCCGAGCGGGTCGCGGACGCCGATCAGTTTCGATCGGGTCATGGCGACGATGGAAAACGCGCCTTCAACGCGGCGCAGGGCGTCCTTCATCCGCTCGGGGATCGATTTCTGAATCGAGCGCGCCATCAGGTGGATGATGCATTCGGTGTCGGAGCCGGACTGGAAGATCGAGCCGCGTTCGATCAGTTCCTGGCGCAGGGCCTGGGCGTTGGTGAGGTTGCCGTTGTGGGCGATCGCGCAGCCGCCCATGGCAAACTCGGCGAACAGCGGCTGAACGTCGCGGATCTGCGCCTGACCTTTCGATCCGGCGGTCGAGTAGCGCACATGTCCGATGGCGATGCCGCCGGGCAGGGTTTCCATCAGCTTGGCCGACGTAAAACTGTCACGTACATAGCCAAAGCGTCGGGCGGAACTGAAGCCGGATGCCGGATCATAGGCGACGATGCCGCCGGCTTCCTGGCCCCGATGCTGCAGGGCGTGCAGACCGAGGGCGACGAAACTCGCGGCATCCAGCACGTTGTTGGCACCGAAAACGCCGCATTCCTCGCGGAGTTTGTCGTCGTCAAACGGGTGAGTGGGAAAGGACATGCGGTTCGCCTTTACAAAGCAATGCGCCGCGGTGCGGTTGCGCGCATCCCTGGTGTCATCTGTCGTCCGTCACACGAATGTTCAGTTGCAGTTCTGTGTCAGTTGTTCGTAGTGGCCCGCGAGCCATTGCGGCGCGTCATCGGGCAGAAGTCCGGTCATCTGTTCCTGAACCCCGGCGAATATCACCCGGGACCGGCTGTCATCGACCATTTCAACGCCACCGTTCGCCCCCATTACCCGGTCATAGACCACGAGTGCAACAACGACCAGAACAACTCCGCGTGCGACGCCGAAGAGAAAGCCCAGTCCCTGGTCGATCGGGCCGATTGCGGAGTTCTGCACGGCGCCTGCCAGAAGCGGGGTAAAAAGCGACACAACAATCAGTGCCACAACGAAAACACCGGCGAATCCCGCCAGTACGCTCAGATCGCAGCTGGTGCCGATCAGGTCTTTCAGCACCGGAATTTCGCGAACCAGAGGCTCTGCCGCAGGTGCGAACATGAAGGCAAGAACGGCGGCGATGGCCCAGCCGGCGATGGACATCAGCTCCCGCACCAGACCACGCGAATAGGCGAGGACCGACGATATAACGACGATCGCCAGAACCGCGCCGTCCACCAGTGTAAAGCCTTCCATCCGACTCCGTTCCTATCGGTCGATCTTGCCGAAACACTTCTCTATGAAAGCACCCAAATCTGCAACCGGGTCTGTGCGAAGTTGCACTCCGCCTGTGGTTTTGATGCCGTTCGAGGTGATTGCCGCCTCGAAGCCGAGTTTGGCGGCCTCGCGCAGGCGGGCTTCGGCCTGGACCGGGGTCCGCAGCGCCCCAGAGAGGCTGATTTCCCCGAAGAACACCGTGTTCGCCGGCAAGGTCATGTCCTGGCGGGCCGAGACCAGCGCGGCCGCAACCGCGAGATCCGCCGCCGGTTCGGAAATGCGCAGTCCACCGGCGACGTTGAGGTAGACGTCGCGGTCGGCAAAGCCGATGCCGAAGCGCGCCTCCAGCACCGCCAGCACCATGGCGAGGCGACCGCCGTCCCAGCCGACCACGGTGCGGCGGGCGGTTCCGAGAGTGGTTGGGGCGACAAGTGCCTGAATTTCCGCGAGAACCGGGCGCGTGCCTTCAATTCCCGCGAACACCGCCGAGCCGGGGCTCGGATCACCGCGTTCGGAGAGAAACAGGGCCGAAGGGTTGCTGACTTCGGCGAGGCCGAGCCCGGTCATCTCGAACACGCCGATCTCGTCAGCCGGGCCGAAGCGGTTCTTGACCGCGCGCAGGATGCGGAACTGGTGACCGCGTTCGCCCTCGAAATAGAGCACGGTGTCGACCATGTGCTCGACCACCCGGGGGCCGGCGATCTGGCCGTCCTTGGTGACGTGGCCGACCAGAATGACCGACACGCCGCGCCGTTTGGCGAATGTGACGAGTTCATGGGCCGCCGCGCGCACCTGGGAGACCGATCCCGGGGCGCTGTCGACATGATCGGCCCAAACGGTCTGAATCGAATCAATCACCGCCAGCGCCGGGCGTTCGGCGTCGAGGGTCGTCAGGATGTCGCGCAGGTTGGTTTCCGAGCCGAGCCGCAGCGGTGCGCCGGAGAGACCGAGCCGGTTCGCCCGCATCCGCACCTGCGCCGCGGCTTCCTCACCGGAGATGTAGATGGCGGCATTGCCCGAGGCGGCGAAGGCGGCGGTTGCCTGAAGGAGCAGGGTCGATTTGCCGATGCCGGGATCGCCGCCCAGCAGGATCGCCGAGGCCGGCACCAGCCCCCCGCCGAGCACCCGGTCAAATTCGGCAACGCCGGTGGTCTGGCGCAGGATCGGCGGGTCGGCGGTGGTCAGGCCGCTGAGGTCGATCTTCCGGCCGCGCTGGGTGCCGATGGTTTTCCCTTTCGGGCCTTCGGCGAGGCCGGTGTCTTCGGAGATGGAGTTCCAGGCCCCGCAAGCGTCGCAGCGGCCCGCCCATTTGGAATAGGAGGCGCCACATTCGGCGCAGACGAAGGATGCGGTCTTTCGGCTCATCGCAGCGTCTCGATCGGGCCGGTGGCGCGGCCGTTGATGAACTGGTCCAGCCATGGGTCGGTTGCGGTTGTCATGTCCGCGACCGGGCCGGTCCAGCGCACCTGGCCGCCGTGCAGCATCGCCACGTGGTCGGCGACCCTGTCGACGGTGGTCATGTCGTGGGTGATGGTGATCGCGGTTGCGCCCATTTCCGACACCAGTTCGCGGATCAGGTCGTTGATGACGCCCGCCATGATCGGGTCGAGGCCGGCGGTCGGTTCGTCGAAGAAGATCACCGAAGGATCGGTGGCGATGGCGCGGGCGAGGCCGACGCGTTTCTGCATGCCTCCCGAGAGTTCTGCCGGAAAGAGGTCGGCGGTTTCGGCCGAAAGTCCGACGCGGGAGAGCTTGCTGATCGCAAGCTCGCGGGCGGCGGTGCGTTTCATCGGCCGGCGGGCATGCAGATGCCGGAAGGCGACGTTCTGCCAGACCAGCATGCTGTCGAAGAGGGCAGCCCCCTGAAACAGCATGCCGAAACTGCGCAGGAACGCCCGCCGGTCGATGGTGGTGCTGTCGCGGCCGTCGATCAGAACGCCGCCTCTGTCCTGGCGCTCGATGCCGAGTATGCATTTGAGGGTGACCGACTTGCCGGTGCCGGACCCGCCGATGATGACGAGGCTCTCGCCCGGCATGACCCGCAGGTTGATCCCGGTGAGAACCGCGTTGTTGCCAAACGACTTGTGAAGGTCGACGAGTTCGATCTTCGGGACGGCGACCATCAGAAGAAAGCCTCGGTCAGCAGGTAGTTGGCGGCGAGGATCAGGATGGAGGCGGTGACGACGGCATTGGTTGTTGCCTGACCGACACCGCGTGCGCCGCGGCCCGAATGGTAGCCGAAGTAGCAGCCGATGATCGACAGGATGAAACCAAAGACCGCGGCCTTGACGAGGCCGGAGGTCACGTCGGTGACCTGCAGGAAGTCGATGGTGTTGAGGATGTAGGTGGTGGACTGGAACCCGAGGCGTTCGGTGCCGACGAGATAGCCGCCGAACACGCCGATCACGTCACCGACCCCGACAAGTACCGGCATGGCGATCACGGCGGCGAGGACGCGGGGCAGGATCAGGAACTTGACCGGGTTGGTGGAAAGGGTTGTCAGCGCGTCGATCTGCTCGGTGACCCGCATGGTCCCCAGTTCGGCGGCGATCGACGAGGAAACCCGCCCCGCGACCATCAGCCCGCCCAGCACCGGCCCGAGTTCACGCACGATGCCGATGGCGACAATCGAGGGCACCACGGTTTCCGCGTTGAAGCGGGCGCCGCCAGCGTAGATCTGCAGCGCCAGAGCGCCGCCGGTGAAGAGCGCCGTCAGGCCGACGACCGGCAGGGAGAAGTAGCCGATCCGCAGCAGCTGGTGCAGAAGTTCGGTCGGATACCAGGGCGGCCGCACAAGATGGGAGATCGTGACGGCTGCAAACATGGCCACCCGTCCGGTGCCGCGCAGCAGTTCGAGCGTCGAGCGGCCGATGGAGGCGAGCAGGCCGAGCGCGAGCCGGGGAAGAAGCATCAGCGACCGGTTCAAAGCGCGCCGCCCCTGTAGGTTCGTGCGTAGCGGTTGCCGAGCGAGGTGAGGATTTCGTAGCCGATCGTGCCGGCGGCATGGGCGAGATCGTTTACGGTCTGGTGCCGGTTGAGAATCTCCAGCATCGGTGGCACGTCCGGCAGTGCGGTGACATCGACGGTGATCAGGTCCATTGAAACTCGGCCGACCAGTGGACAGGGAGTGTCGCCGGCGAACAGGCTGATCCGGCCGCTCCCCATCGCACGGATCAGCCCGTCGGCATAACCGGCGGCGAGGGTGGCGATACGGCAGGGCGCGGGAGCGGTCCAGGCGGCACCGTAGCCGACCGCTTCACCGGCGGCGACGTCGCGGACCTGGATCACCGGCAAAGCGAGGGTAACGACCGGTTTTGCCTCCCGAAACGGCAGGCCGCCGAACAGGCCGACACCGGGGCGGGTGAGATCATGGTGGAAGTCCGGACCGAGCAGGATGCCGCCGGTGGCGGCTAGGCTGCGCCGGGCCAGGCCGGTCATTGCGCTCAGCGCGGCAAAGGCAGCGTGCTGCGCGGCGTTCATCGGATGGCCCGGCTCATCGGCGCAGGCGAGATGGCTCATGACGAATGCCGGTGCAAGGCTGGGAAAGCGTTCGATGCAGTCCGCGAGTTCGGCGGCTTCGAGACCGAGGCGGTTCATGCCGCTGTCCACCTGGAAGCCGCAGGAGTGATCCGGAAGAAGGTTCACGAAATCATATACCTGTTCGGAGCTGTTCAGGCAGGGTGTGAGGTTGAAGCGGCGCAACAGGTCGGCATCGCCCGGCATCAGGCCGGACAGGATTGCGATGCGCGGCCCGCTGCCGACGGCTTCGCGCAGTTTCGCCCCTTCTTCGGCGAGGGCGACGAAGAAGGTCCGCACGCCCGCGGCCGCGAGTGCAGAACCCACGGCTTCGGCGCCAAGGCCGTAGGCGTCGGCCTTCACCACGGCGGAGGTTTCGGTCGCCGGTCCGGACATCGCGTCGAGAGCCGTCCAGTTTGCGGTCACTGCGTCGAGGTCGATTTGAAGGTCTGCCCTGGCCATCGGATGTGCTCCTGATCTGATCATTGCCTAGTCGTGTTGCCGGGGGGATGTCAAACCCGGTGAATCTTCCGCATTCACCGGCTGGCTGTTGTGCCCCGGACGCAATTCAAGGCATTAAGGATACGAAGCGCCGGAACCTGTTCCGGCGAACCAGGAGACCCCGGCATGGTTCAGACGTCAACCGATCCCGCAGATCAGCTTCCGGACAACAACCCGGTCACGAGGGAACTTGTCGAAGCGGTTCTGGAAACGGTTGAGGCGCAGGACAAAGAGGGGGTGATTGCCCTGCTCGATCCGCTGCATCCGGCGGACGTGGCCGACATCATCGAGCAGATCGACCGGGCGGAGCGGAAGGCTCTGGTCGTTCTGTTGGGGGCGGACCTGAACGGTGCCGCGCTCAGCGAACTGGAGGAAGGGGTTCGCGACGAGGTGATCTCGGACCTGCCGGACGAGGTTCTGGCGGCGGTGGTCCAGGACCTCGAGACCGACGACGTAGTCTATCTCACCGAGGATCTGGAGGAGCCGAAGCAGCAGCGGATCCTGCGCAGCCTCGACGACATCGACCGGATCGCGGTCGAGCAG